>JAYVUK010000027.1:0-35697 GCA_043787975.1 Bacteroidota bacterium | reverse complement strand
CGCAGAGCTTGATTCCTCTTCAATCATCCGGTTGAACAATACAAAATCTATTTATCAAATCCACCAACTATTTTTGGCCTCATTACCTTTTTTTATCTTAGCAAAAAAAGTCTTGAAAATTTTTCAAGACCTTTTTTGTTTTGCACTATTATTTTCTTCCTCAATTCAATTCCGTCTCTTCTTTTCTTTTCTTTGAAGCAACATCAACTCCATTCTTGATCGTAAAGTCAATGGAGTTTTTTACTTTCTCTTTTGACAAAGCAAGGTTCACCACTTCAATCATTTCACTTACGTAATGAAAGTGAAGATCTTTCAGGTAATCCTTTTTGATTTCTTCAATGTCTTTCTTATTGTCAATAGAAAGAATGATGTCTTTGATGCCGGCACGTTTCGCAGCAAGAATTTTTTCTTTGATGCCGCCGACAGGAAGTACTTTTCCACGCAAGGTGATTTCTCCCGTCATCGCGAGGTGATCTTTTACCTTGCGTTGAGTGAAAGCAGAAGCAAGCGCAGTCAACATCGTGATCCCTGCAGAAGGCCCGTCTTTCGGAGTCGCACCTTCGGGAACGTGAATATGAATATCCCATTCATCAAAAACACGATGATCGATGTTCAAACTACTCGTATGCGCTTTCAGGTAAGCGAGTGCAATGGTCGCTGATTCTTTCATCACATCACCGAGATTACCGGTCAACGTAAGACGTCCTTTGCCACGGTTCAAACTCACTTCGATAAATAAAATATCTCCTCCGACAGGTGTCCATGCAAGTCCTGTTACAACTCCCGGAACTCCGTTCGTCTGGTATTTATCTTTCAGGAAAATAGGAGCGCCGAGAATGCGATGCACATCTTCTTCTGTTACGTTTGGATTGTATTTTTCTTCCATCGCAACAGATTTTGCAATGCCACGAACAAGTGAAGCAATTTTTTTCTCCAATCCTCTCACACCGGATTCACGCGTGTAGCGTTCGATCAGGTATTCAATAATTTTCGGAGAAAGTTTTACATGTTCCTTTTTTAATCCGTGCGCTTCCAACTGTTTTGCAAGCAAATGTTTTACGGCAATCTGAATTTTTTCTTCCACGGTGTAACCGCTGATCTCGATGATCTCCAACCGGTCGAGTAACGCAGGTTGTACGTGACTCAATGAATTTGCTGTCGCAATAAAAAGTACGTTCGACAAATCATATTCCACTTCCACGTAGTTATCGTAAAAGGTATTGTTCTGTTCCGGATCCAATACTTCCAGCAATGCTGAAGATGGATCACCGTGAAAATCATTTCCAAGCTTATCAATTTCATCCAATACAAAAACAGGATTGGATGTCTTTGCTTTTTTCAGGTTCTGAATAATCCGTCCGGGCATTGCACCGATGTACGTTTTACGATGCCCGCGAATCTCTGCTTCATCACGTAAGCCACCGAGTGACATGCGAACGTATTTCCTTCCCAATGCAGTCGCTACCGATTTCCCAAGCGAAGTTTTACCGACTCCGGGAGGGCCATACAAACACATGATAGGAGATTTCATATCACGTTTCAACTTCAGTACAGCAAGGTATTCAAGGATGCGCGCTTTTACTTTTTCCAAACCGTAATGATCTTTGTCCAACACCTTTTGCGCATGCTTCAAATCAAAATTGTCATTGGTGTATTCATTCCACGGAAGTTCAAGCAACAGATCCAGGTAATTGATGAGCACCGAATATTCGGCCGCAGCAGGATTCATACGCGCAAGACGCTCACTCTCCTTTTGAAAAACTTCTGCAACTTCTGTTTTCCATTTTTTACTTTTTGCACGTTCCTTTAGTTCAGCTACTTCGCGATCGGGCGAATTGCCACCCAATTCTTCTTGGATGGTTTTCAGTTGTTGATTTAAAAAATACTCGCGTTGTTGCTTGTCAATATCAGTTCGTACTTTGGACTGAATCTGATTTTTCAGTTCAAGCAATTGAAGTTCTTTGGTAAGATGTTCCAACACTTTCGTAGCCCGTTGTTTCTGATCGGCAATCTCCAGCAACTCC
The DNA here is from genome assembly GCA_043787975.1 of Bacteroidota bacterium. Classification (GTDB taxonomy): domain Bacteria; phylum Bacteroidota; class Bacteroidia; order AKYH767-A; family 2013-40CM-41-45; genus JAPLDA01. The sequence continues at coordinate 33,673 of JAYVUK010000027.1, read as the reverse complement.
TGTTTCTTCGAAACATCGAGGTTCATGTTGGAAGAAATAAAATTGATCAGGAACGAATGACTTTCAATGTTGCGTATCGCAAAAGCCGCATCAGACGGAATGTTCGGGCTTTGCTGGATAATCTGCAAAGCCATGTCTTTTAACGAACCAACCAGGGCAGGAAATTCTTTGTCTGTTTTAGCGGCTGTCACTTCAGGAAAAGCAACCACTGAACAGCGAATGTAAGGTTCACTTTCAATAAGCTGATCCAACTTAAATCTTTTTTTCCCCTGAATAATAACGGTAATATTTCCATCCGGCATCCTCAGCATTTTCATGATCTGGGCAACCGTTCCAACCTGGTTCAAATCTTCAAACTTCGGATCTTCGATGGCCGTATCTTTTTGTGACACAACCCCGATAATTTTATCGCCCTTGTAGGCATCCTTAATCAGGTGTATGGATTTATCGCGGCCAACGGTAATCGGAATAACAACGCCGGGAAAAAGCACGGTATTTTTTAACGGAAGAATCGCCAGCTCTTTGGGAATTTCCTGGGCATTCATATGCTCTTCGTCCTCAATGGAAAGCAACGGAATAAATTCCGTGTCGTCATCAATAATATTGGCGAAACTAAATGGTCTTATTTCAATCGGATCTTGTTCCTTCATTTCAAATTTTAATTTTATAAGTCATCATGTCAGCGATTCATTCAAGAAAAATGTTTTGCCGCTCTTTCGATTACCATGCCACCGGCGGTCTTGTCAGTCCTGATTCCAACTGTTGACAGTCTTTTTAATTTATAATTTATAATCTAAAATCCGCTTTCAGCGAGACTCGCCTTTGGCGGTTTATAATTCCTTTTCCTACCACGCTCTGTACTTAGTCGTTGTCTCAAAAAGATACTTCATTATTTTCTGTTCCTTTTCATCGAAGGAAATAGCTCTGCGCTCGTACACTCGCTGCGCCACTTCAATAGCCTCTTCGATGCGGAATGTTTTGAAACCTTCCGATCCGCCCCATGAAAAAGACGGAATAAACTTCGGCGGAAATCCCGTTCCGAAAATATTCGCACTCACGCCGACAACGGTTCCTGTATTGAACATGGTGTTGATGCTGCATTTGGAATGATCGCCCATCATCAATCCGCAAAACTGAAGACCGGTGCTGATGAATGTCTCGTCTTTGTAATTCCAGACCTTCACAGTCGAATAATTATTTTTGAGATTTGAATTGTTGGAATCAGCACCCAGGTTACACCATTCACCGATGACTGAATTACCAAGATACCCTTCATGCGCTTTGTTTGAATGACCAAAGATAACAGAGTTTGTCAGCTCCCCTCCTATCCTGCAATGCGGACCAATGGTAGTCGCCCCGTAAATTTTTGTTCCCATTTTTACCACTGCATGTTCACCCAATGAAAACGGACCTCGAATCATCGAACCTTCCATCACTTCCGCATATTTATCAATGTAGATAAATCCTGACGTTGCATTCAACATCGAACATTCCACTTTTGCTCCTTCTTCAATAAAAATATTCTCAGCACCCATGACTTGGTTTGTGCTGCTCAACGATTTTGATTTCCTGCCATAAGTGATCAGTAAAAAATCATCTTTCAATGCCTGCTCATTCTTTGAAAAAATATCCCAGTTGAAATTGATTTTAAAAACAGGTTCAGTATATTTTTTTGCCGAAGCAGCTTCCATCTTTGCAAAGAAACTCTCCTCATTCGTAATTCCTTTCCCGGGATTAATCGCGAGAAGAACATCATCTTTCAATAACTTCTCCCCGACTTTCAGAAGGTTGATTTCATGTACCAGTTTTTTATCGGGCAATACGGAACCATTGATGAAAATATCGTTTCCTGTAATTTTCAGAGGAAATTTTTCACGCAAATGTTTTTCAGTGAGATAAGAAACCGGTTCGGATAAATACCGTTCCCATTTTTCACGAATAGTCAAAATACCGATTCGTATCTCAGCAACAGGCCGTGTAAATGTAAAGGGAAGCAAACTGAAACGGGTTTCGTCATCAAATAAAACGTAGTTCATCAAGGAAGTGTTTGGTGAAGTGCAAAGTTACGTTTCCAAAAGTACATCCTTTCTTAAAAATAAGATAAATTATTTGCGGTATTCAGGGAATTGATTATGACCTATTTGACAGCGAAACAATGATCAATTGTGTTCATAACTATGCGCATAACTTTGGCTTCGATCCACCCTTTCTTTTGGCTCGTTTCATTTATTTTGTAACAGTTAATCTCATTTGCATGATAAAGGAAAAGTTCGGAATCTGCACGTGAAGTGAATCAACCAACCTATAGTATTACTCCAATTTACAACACAGCTAATTATGGCAGAGACAAAAAGTAAGCATGAAATGGTTTTAAATATGATCAGCGATGTTGCTGCGATCACCACCAAATTAGGGATCGTGCATAACACCACTGAAGATTATAAACTGGACGGGAGACACATTAAGATTTTAGGAAAAGATCTTCTGTACTTTGGCTCATGCGGATATTTGGGATTGGAGTTTGATGAGCGTTTAAAATCAGGAGCCATCGACGCGATCAACCGTTACGGATCGCAGTTTTCTTCTTCGCGAGCGTATGTATCTTCCATCTTTTACAAGGAGTCGGAAGAACTGTTGGCAAAAATGTTTAACAAACCTGTTATCCTTTTGCAATCGTTGACCCTTGCGCACATGTCGAACATTCCAATTCTTGTTGGTGATAACGATGCCGTGATTTTGGATTCACAGGTTCACGATAGTGTGCAAACGGCCGTTCAGCTTTTGAAAACGAGAGACATTCACGTAGAACTCGTTAGACACAACCGCCTGGATAATTTAGAGAACAGGATCAAAATTTTAAAAGACAGTTACGATAAAATCTGGTACATGGCCGATGGAGTTTATTCTATGCACGGTGACCTTGCGCCTGTAAAAGACCTGTATCGTTTAGCAGACCAATACGAGCAATTTCATCTTTATCTTGACGACATTCACGGTATGAGCTGGGCAGGACCGAACGGTACCGGTTATGTAACCAGCCAGGGAGAGCATCATCCGAAATTATATTTGACGACAGGATTGACAAAAGCATTCGGAACTGCAGGTGGTGTCTTGGTTTACCCAAATGAAGAAAGCAAACGCATCGTAAAAAATTGCAGCAAGGCATTTATATTTTCTATACAGATTCCTCCGATGATTTTGGGATCTACGATTGCTTCTGCTAAAATCCACCTGACAGATGAAATTACCATTATGCAAAAAGAGCTTGCCTCAAAAATGGATTTCTTTAACCGTAGAGCAAAAGAACTTGAACTGCCTTTGATTGGTGAAACAATTTCACCGATTGGATTCATCGGTGTCGGAAAACCGGATGTGGGTTACAACATGGTGAGAAGGCTGATGAACCAGGGATATTTCTTTAACATCTCTGTCTTTCCAAGTGTGTCTTACAACAATACCGGCTTGCGTATTCCAATCAATCGTAACAACACCTTTGAAGATATCGAAAATCTTTTGAAGGAAATAAAAGTTCAGTTGCCGTTGGCGCTTGCTGACTCGCAATCGAGCATGAAAGATATTTACAAGTCGTTCAAGCTGGTTGCATAAAAACAGTTCAACAGTTCAATAGTTCAGAAGTTCATTGGTAACGCAACCATTGAACCATTAAACTTTTGTTTACATCAAGCGAACTTTATATTTCTCCGCCATCTTTTCCAGTTGCTCACGGCTAACGTTGTGAATGTTTCCGCTTCCATGGCGATTTTCAACGGTGATGACAAAAACATTATATGAGAATTCGGCTGCTAGTTTAAAATAAGGTTCCATCTCCCATTCCAATGTAAATGTATTATCGACGAAAATTTTTTCCTTCTTCCCTTCCATGCTTTTTCTAGTCTGAGCTTCGCATTGCTTATACGCAAGATGATTTTTGTCAAATTCAAAACGATACTCATTGGTCTCCTGATCCGTGAAATAGCTGTCGATGGAATGCACAGGATATTTCCCTTTCTCACTAAGCAATTCAGCCAGTGTTGATTTACCACTGCCGGGCAAACCTCTCAGCAGGATTAATGAATTCCTTTTTTCAGAATATTCTTTCGTCATGACACTTGAATGCTTCTCCTGATTGTTTTAAAATAAATAAAAATCACCCAACCGATCATCATTAGGTTACTAATACCTAATATTCCCAAGTCATCAAGCCGGGAAGAAAATGTTTTCCCGACAAGGTCAGATGAGTTTCCTCCGTAAAAGAAAATAAGCAGCACAAAGCAAGCAGTTAGAAAATATTTTTTTTCAGATGACAAATAGCAAAGTAAAATCAGAACCAACGGAAGTGATAACAGGAAATGTTGCGTGTCCGTTTTAAACAGCAATGGAGTGATGGCAATGAGAAGAAACCATTCCACTATTAAACCCTGAACAGCTGATGCTTTCCCTTCGTTCACATTTTTTCTTTCGAGCCGACTTCCCGCAAAAAAGAAAATAATGTAACCTACACACGCTGCAATCATCACATAAAACTGAAACGATGTTGGCAAGCCGGGATGGATGTACAATTTTATTAAACTCTCAATCGTGTTGTTACTTGGGAAAGTTGAGTTATGCTCCAGCATGGTGTGAAGCCAGTCTTTGTGCAATGTAAAATCCTTTTGAAATCCCGTGACGAATGCAGGCAGAGCAACCAACACCAACATTGAAACACAGAACGACAAAATTGTTTTGACTTTTTTCCGGAGCACTAACGGCATCAGCAACAAAAGGAAAAAAGGTTTTGTCATGACTACCAACGCCAGTAAAATTCCCACCACTATATACCGTGATTGAAGAATTGACAGCAACGAAAAACACATTAGCATCAATAAAATGACATTCACATTACCAAGATGCAATTCACGGAAAAGATGATTGATGACGCAGACAAAACCAACACTCAATAAAAATTCTTGATTTTTTATTTTATCGCTGAATAAATATGTACGGATGATTTTCAATGAAACAATACATGAAACGATGATGGAAATGGCAACCAGGAAAAACTGGATAACAGCTGCCGTTTCAAAAGAAAATAGGGTGAGCGGAGCAACTAACAGCGCAATGAAAGGAGAGTATTTATATAAGCCGGAATCCAATCCGTACGCAATACCATATACCTGTTTGTTGTTCATCAACGATTGCGCACCTCCGTAATAGACTTTAAAATCATTGAGCCAGAAACGATGGTTGATTTTTTCCAGAACAAAAATTGCAATGAGTACTGCTGCAGAAAAGAGTATAAATTTATAAGGAAGTTTTTTTTTCGCGCTCATGCTGACGAATGCAAAAATAGGAATGAAGTTTACTTAATCAATTGTTTATTTCACCCGTTCCAATCCTGCATGCGCCTTCTGGTCAATGCTGTTTTGGTATTCATGATTACGAAGTGACAGGCATTTTACATAATACATTTTCGCTTTTTCAAACTCATTTTTCTCTTCGTAAATAGTTCCGAGAAGCAATGCAGAGTTGGCAGCAAAATAATAGCCGGATGATTCACCATTCCTGATCGTTTGCTCAAAGTAGTCGATTGCTTTGTCCACCTCATTTAGTTTGTGAAGTATTCTTGCAAAGCGATACGTCACTTCCAATTGATCTTTGAAGCGTGGAAAATTTTCGCCTGTCTTCCCTGCTATTTCAGCAAGTGATTGCTGGTAATATCCGCCATCAAAAAGCAAACGCGAACGAAGCAATATCACATTTGGAATTTCACCATGTACAGCTTCGTTCATCGCATCTTTATCTTCATCCACAAAATCATTCCCGATTTTTTTACAAAGGTTCATGTAGTCAGCATATTTTTTCTGATCACCTTTCAACAAATAAATCCAGGCAAGATCCTGACACGCCGAACGTGTATAATTGAGACCATGAAAATGAACAATGAAACTTTGAAAATCCTTTTCAGCGCTGAGGTCAAGCTGACGAAGCCGTGCTAATCCTGTTTTATAACTGAGAAAATAAAAAGGATATGATTCACCGCAAGAAGTGCTATCCATCAATGTTTGCAGGGCTTCTTCATTTCTTCCATGTTTCATTAACAAATTAGAATAACAATAACGCATCAGGATACTTTTATCACAGAATGGTTTCATCATTTCAAGAACAGCAGTCGTACCGCTTTCATTTTTTGAAAATGAATTCTGCACTGAGCCCAGGTAAAAAAGAATTTCTTCTGTATAAACTTTATATTCGGGATTGTCAACATTCTTAAGTAAAGCATTGAGTTCCTCTGTTCCTTGCACAATGGTACCTTCCATACCAACGATGTTTACGAGCCACCGGTAATTTTCGGGCACTGCTCCAACCATGACATGCAGGAATGCAAGATTTTTTTTGTTGAGTGGAAATTCAGGATACAGGATGGAATTTTTTTCCAGGATTTTATACACTTTCCTGATTTCCCAAGCAGCCGTGACGAACTCATGAAATTTACCACGAAGCATGGCATCCTGTAACATCATTTCACCACGCGAATACAAACTGAAAGGAGATTCTTCCTTCTTCATGGCATTCAGTCGTGCAGAAGAGTTCTTCGTGAAGTCATCGAAATCCATTTTCTCTTCCGAAATAAATGCTTTGAGAAAATCAATATAGTTGTAATAAAGCAAGGACAATTGATTGGAAGGATTTAACCGTTGTTCCTCATCAAGCAGCTGCTTTCCTTCATCAAACCTGAAACGAATAATTTGCTGATATGCATTCTGTAACCGTTCATTAAATTCAAAAGACGGGAATGCCTTTGTACTGAAAAGCGAAAAAATAACCAGAAAATAAAAAATCTTTTTTTGCATAAAACTAAAAAGGGATTTCAGTTGCTGAAATCCCTCTTCTTTTATATTCGATTGTGATTACTCTTCAATTTTTGAATCCACAAGAATTCGTCCGCAATGTTCGCACACAATAATTTTTTTGTGCTGGCGAATATCCAGCTGGCGTTGCGGCGGAATCTTGTTGAAGCAACCTCCGCAGGCATCGCGTTGTATCGCAACCACACCCAAACCATTTCGTGCATTCGTACGCACACGTTGATACGCTGAAAGTAACCGCTCGTCAACGATGGTGCGGGCTTTTTCTGAAATCTTTTTCAGGTGATCTTCCTCTTTCTTAGTTTCTTCAATGATGCTGTCCAGCTCTTTTCTTTTCAAACCAAGTACCGATTGCTTTTCTGTCAACACCTCTTTTGCCGATTCAAGCATGGCGTCTTTTGTAATGGAATCAACATTGAATTCTTTCACCCGTTTATCAGCCAGTTGAATTTCCAGGTTCTGAAATTCAATTTCTTTATTGAGCGATTCAAACTCGCGGTTATTTTTCACCTTCGATTGCTGCGCTTCATATTTCTTGATCTGATCCTTTGCATCCTTTGAAGCCTGCTTTTTGCGCGCAACCATTTCATGAACCTGTACAATCTCATCGTTGATATGCTGGATGCGGGTTTCAAGTCCTGCTACTTCATCTTCCAGGTCGGTCACTTCCATTGGGAGTTCTCCGCGAATGGTCCTGATCTTATCGATGTTCGAATCAATTTCCTGCAGCACATACAATGCTTTTAATTTTTCTTCAACAGAAAATTCAGTGTGATCAAGCTTCATAATTTCCTGCAACTTGCTTTCAAGTTTGGAAATGTCAATGAGCTTTTCAATTTTTCTCGGAGTAAATTCCCGTATTGTTTTTGTTTTAATCGTTGCTTTGCCTAATTTTGAAAGACCCACAGTATTAATTGATTTAGTTTTAGTTTTTTCAGATGAATGTTTGACAGGAGGTTTTACTTTACCATGATCGCTTTTCTTAGCTGAAACTTTAGCCGGAGATTTTGCTTTCACGTTGGATGGCTTTTTTGCCGCAACTTTTTTCCCAACGTTGGTTGGTTTCGCTTTTGCAGTCTTGGAAGAAGATGCTTTCGCTTTCTTCTCTTTTACAGCTGCTTTTTTCTTTACAGGTTTAGCAGCTTTGGAGGTTTTTTTAGCCATAAATTTCAAAAGTATTTTACCGGATTTGTATCAACCTCTGACAAACGGACGGCAAATGTAGAAAAATTTTTGACAAGTAAATCATGAAAAAGTTCTTTCGTAAATTGCTCGCTTTCATAGTGCCCGATGTCGGCAATCACAATCTTTCCGTCAGCATCAAAAAACTGGTGATATTTGAAATCAGCCGTTACAAAAAAGTCCGCCTTTTCCCTGGTTGCATCGTCCAGTAAAAAGCTTCCAGAACCACCGCAAACAGCAACTTTAGAAACCTTCTTTCCGGTTAGCTTTGTGTGACGAATACAACCGGTTTTCATGGTCGACTTCAGATGATTCAGAAAATCAGGTTCACTCAAAGGTGAACTCAATTCACCAATCATTCCTGAACCGACATTTTGATAGGTATTTGAAAGAGCATAGATATCGTATGCAACTTCTTCGTAAGGATGCGATTCAAACAAGGCCCTGATTACTTTTGATTCATTGTAAGATTCAAAAATAGTCTCGATACGGATTTCTTTTTCGAGATTCTGTTTTCCTTTTTCTCCTACAAAAGGATTTGTTCCCTCACCCGGTCTAAATGTACCTGTACCTTCTGCGTTGAAACTGCATTCATCATAATTACCGATATGTCCGCAACCTGCATTAAATAAAGCCTGTCGAACTTTTTCAGTTTGTTCAAAAGGGCAAAAGGTGACTAATTTCTTCAGCAGATTTTTCTTCGGAGAAAGAATTTTACAATTTTTCAGACCAAGACGCTTGCAGATTTCCGCATTCACTCCTCGCTGTATGTTATCGAGATTGGTATGTGCAGCATAAATAGCAATGTTATTTTGAATCGCCTTGATAACGGTCCGTTCAACATAGTTTTTGCCGTTCAATTTTTTTAGTCCACTGAAAACAATCGGGTGATGTGCGATAACAAGGTTGCAATTATGTTTTATCGCCTCATTAATAATTTCTTCCGTGCTGTCAAGGCAAATGAGGATTCCTTTTACCTCTGCTGAATCATTGCCGACAATCAATCCTGCATTGTCATACGACTCCTGTAACGCAAGTGGAGCGATGGATTCGAGGTAGTTAGTTATGTCCTTTATGGTTGGTTTGTCAATCATTAGTTCGGAGTTCTTAGTTCAAAGTCCCATTCGATTTCAATGTTCTTCAGGTTGTCAATGTTACAAAAAAATGAGATTTGAGATACATTGAGTCGGGTAGAATAAAAGAAGATGTTCTCATTCGTAAATTCGTATTGATTCGTAATTCGTTGTAAAATTGTAATTTGCCGCGATGCAATTTCTTCGCCTTTTACTGTTGCCTTTTTCGCTGCTATATGGGATAATCATGTGGTTACGGAATACTCTTTATGACCGAAATATTCTGAAAGCAACAAGCTTTCCCATTCCTGTTATTTCCGTTGGAAACCTCACGACAGGCGGTACCGGAAAAACGCCACACATCGAATATCTCATATCACTTTTGCACCAGGAATTTAAAGTGGCTACGCTTAGCCGAGGTTATGGAAGAAAGACAAGTGGTTTTTTGCTGGTTTCTGATCAGTCCACAACTTCCATGATTGGTGATGAGCCGATGCAATATCATTCCAAGTTCAAAGACATTATTGTTTCCGTCGGAGAAGACCGTGCTGCAGCCATTCAACACTTAGTTCATTTTGAATCAAAGCCGGAAGCGATTCTTCTTGACGATGCCTTTCAGCATCGCGCAGTAAAAGCAGGTATCAATATTTTGTTGATGGAATACGATCAGGTGATGCATGTGGATTATCCGTTACCAGCAGGAAATTTACGTGAATGGAAATCAGGAATGAAACGCGCTGATATCATCATCATCAGTAAATCTCCGGCTATCCTTGTTCCGATCGAACGTAAACGTATCATCGAACATCTCCGGCCTGCTCACCAGCAAGTCTACTTCACCTATTACAAATACGGAGATTTCATACGTGTGAATGGCAAACAGGGAATGATGCTGATGAGTTCTTCTTACTATCTTGAAAAACGTTTTACGATTGTTCTTGTTACAGGCATTGCGAATCCGTCTGGCTTGTATGAGTATCTCAGAAGACATACTGACAAGATTGAAAAGATTACATTTCCTGATCATCATGAATACACGTTGCGTGATATTCAAAAAATCCAGGAAACATTTGATAACATTGCGAACTCAAGTAAAATTATTGTCACCACGGAAAAGGATGCGATGCGATTACGAAATCCTGAACTGGAAGAAGCAATCAAACAACTCCCGTTTTTTTATTTACCAATCGAAGTGATGTTTCACAATGACAACCAAAAATTTGATCAAACGATAACAGACTATGTTAGACAAAATCAACAACACCGCCTCGTACATCAGGCAACAGACTAATTTCAAACCCGATTTCGGAATTGTACTTGGTTCCGGTTTGGGTGGATTGGTAAAAGAAATTTCAGTGCAACACGCACTCGATTATACTTCGATTCCGAATTTTCCCGTGTCAACAGTAAAAGGACATTCCGGAAAATTAATTTTCGGAACACTGGGAGGAAAAAATGTCATTGCGTTGCAAGGCCGTTTTCATTTTTACGAAGGATACTCGATGCAGGAAGTTACTTTTCCTATTCGTGTGATGATTGCACTTGGTATCAAGCGGCTTATTCTTTCCAATGCCAGCGGAGGAATGAATCCTGCTTATAACATCGGTGATGTCGTCATTATCAATGATCACATAAACCTGATGCCGAGCAATCCTCTCATCGGAAAAAATTACGAAGAACTCGGTCCGCGTTTTCCTGATATGAGCGAACCCTACGATCCGAAGATGATTGAGATCGCAAAAAAAATTGCAGACAAAAAAAATATCCGGGCTCATACAGGTGTATATGCAGCCGTTCCGGGACCGTGTTTTGAAACTCCTGCCGAGTACCGTTACATCCGCACCATTGGTGCAGACATCGTGGGCATGTCAACCGTTCCCGAAGTGATTGTGGGGCGGCATCAGAACATTCCTTGTTTTGCAATTTCGATTGTCACTGATCTTGGCGGTTTTGACGAAGCGCAGAAAGTAAGCCATGAAGAAGTATTGGAAGTAGCCACAGCGGCCGAAAGCAAATTGACGGCTATCATAAAAGAAATGATTGCGGAACTATAATACGTTTGCTTATCATGCCGAACCACAGCCGTTTGTCATGCTGAACTTGTTTCAGCATCCGTCAGTCTGAGCGTAGTCGAAGACTAGAAAAGAAACTGTCTCACATTCTGTAAACTTCCGTCCCGCTTTCCGCTATGCTTCAATCGGGTTTAGAGATAATCGCTGCTGCTATTACATTTTATATTATCAGCAAGATATTTAGGTTAACACAAAAAATAAAAAACCCAACAGATGCTTCGCGATCTGTCGGGTTAATTTATAATTTAAAATCTCTAACTTCCCTTCAGCTCGCTTTTTTCTTTGCAAAAATTTCCTGTTCCAGCATCTCAATTTTTTCCTTATCCAATGGCTTATTCAGAAAACGGTTTACATATCGGTTGGCTGTTGCTTTTTCATGATCGCTTGGATTTAAAGAAGTAGAGAGCATCATGACCAGGCAGGTGGATTTTACAGCATCAGGAAGTTTTTCATACGCCTCAAGAAATCCAAACCCATCCACATCCGGCATCCTGATATCAAGAAAAATAAGCTGGGGCAATAGATCAGGGGTATTTACTAATGAAGCAAGGTACTCGAGCGCGCTGTTGGCAGACTCTTTTGCAATTACTTCTTCAGCAAATCCATACTTCTTAAGGTTACGCTCGGCAACGTAACGATCTACATACGTGTCGTCAATGATCATTACTCTTTTGCAGTGCGTGATTTGTTTTTGGTTTTCCATTTGTTTTATTTTATAAGATTGATTTAATTGTTTATTGTATAATTTGGCAACTGAACAGAGAAAGAAGTCCCCTTTCCTAATTCTGATTCGATTTGAATTTCACCATCGAGTTTGTCTACAATTTCCTTTACGAGATACAATCCCAACCCCGAACCGACGGAGTTTTCGGAGACACGATAAAACATTTCAAAAATCTTTTGTTGGTTTTCGTTACTGATACCGATACCATTGTCCTTAATAATTATTCCCGTTTTTGTATCAGACATATTAATTTTGACATCAACGAATGGATCATCTGTTGCCGGATTTTGGTAACGAATGGCATTTGAAATCAGGTTATTCAATAAAATACTGACCCGGCTTTTGTCAGAAACAAATGACTGTTGATTACTTATTTCAAACTTAATGTCTACCTGTCTTTCGTTATTGCTGCTCATGTGTTTGAGGCTATTCGTGATTTCGTCAAGCATTTCTTTGAAGTCGATCTCTTGTTTTTTTATTTCCATCCTGGAGTTACGCGAATATTCAAGAATGTCTTGGATGAATTCATCGAGTTTTTTAACGCTTCCTTTTAGCAAGCCGAAATGTTCAAGCATGAGCGGATCCTGGGTTTCTTCCTCGGATATTTCTATCACTCCTTTCATGGAAGAAAGAGGAGCACGAAGGTCATGCGAAACACTGTATACAAATTTATCCAGCTCAGAATTTGCCTTAAGCAGTATGTCCTTTTGTGATTCCGCTTCACTCAATCTTGCGACTTCGTATGCCTGCTCGATGTGTTTCTCACTGAATTTTTTAAATTGGTATGCCCACAGTCCTGAAATGAAGAATATGACAGCGGCAAGTGATGCGTGAATAATAAATGTTGACAAAGACATATAGTCCAATTGGGTAAAATATATTTTGTCAAATCCGATAAACTGAAGGTACCAGAAAACAGCATGATGCAATACAACAAGCAGGGTGAGTGGAATTTGCAACTTCCAGTTCTGATAGGTTATGAGCATCGCGCTTGCAACAAATGCTACAAAATGCATCTCAAACAATCCGTGCATCTGGTAAATGTATTGAGCCATGAAAACGCCTAACACAGCACTTGCAACGTACTGGTATAAGGTTGATTTGGGCAACACCCATTTGGTTGAATAATAAGCAAGCAGGCAGAGACTACCCACACCTATTGCCACGGACCAAGTGTCATAGAAGGAGGCAAGGAATAGTCCGCCAATAAAAAAGCTAATCAGAAAATAATTCATCAACCGATCCGACTTTAATTTAATTTGATCGGTGAATGCATCTACCTGCATAATGCGATCCTGATTTTGAGAATTCATTGTATTGTCCTTTATATTGTTTTATTTTTTACAATTGAGAAGTTTACATCCATACGCTTTTGTTGCGAGTTCACTAAATAACGGAGTGGATTTATTGTTTAGTAACGAGTCAAGGGCGATCTGTGCGAAGTCGCTGTTCTTATCGGTACAATAGCGGCTCTTATTATAATTGCCTCGGTAATAGAGCTTATGATTTGTGTCAAGAATTACGGCCTGTGGAGTGGAATATACTCCGCAGGAAGCAGCTATTGATTTGTCAAATAGTACCGGAATTGTTATGTCGAATTTCTTTTGAATTTCTTTTACAGAATAACTACTATCCGTATTCATTACTACAATAGCAAACGAAACTTTATCTCCGTATTCTTTCGCGAGTGATTTAAAATGTGGAATATTAAACCGCGAACATGGACAAGACGGGTTAAAAAAATGAATGAAGACAGGTTTATTCTCTACTGATTTTAATTTTCCGTCCAGATTAATAAATTCACCAACCTCAACCGCATGATAGTTTAAAGGAACAGGAGTTGGCAAACTATATACATATTCATTGTGCCAAAACAAAAACGATATTCCGCAGAAGATAATAACGAGCCATGACATGACCATCCATCTTCTTATTACTGCGTTCCTGATTTTCATATCCTCAGTTTATTTTGAAATTAAATTGGGAATACTTAATTGAAATGTTGTTCCAACACCCGGTTCTGATTCCACTTTTATATCCCCGTTTAGTTTATCAATTGCTTCTTTTACGATATATAATCCAAGCCCTGAACCCACCGAGTTATCGGAAACACGATAAAACATTTCAAATATTTTATCAATATTTTCTTTGCTGATGCCAATTCCATTGTCTTTAATAATAATATTGGTTTCTGTATCCGACATATCAACTTCGACATTGACAAGAGGATGCCTGGTGGCAGGGTTTTGATAACGAATGGCATTCAAGATCAGGTTATTTAAAACAGTATTGATACGGTTTTTGTCTGAGACAAATTGCGTTTTATTATTTATTTCTATTTTGATATTGGCTTTGCGGCTATTCCCTCTCATGTATTTGAGATTCTCGGTTATATTATCTAATATTTCCGTAAAATTGATAGGTTCTTTTTTAACTTCCTGTCTTGCATTACGGGAGTATTCAAGGATATCCATAATAAATCCATCAAGCCGCCTGATACTGCCTTTAAGCAATCGCAAATGTTCAATCATGAGCGGGTCTTTAGTTTCTTCTTCTGATATTTCTACAACTCCAAGCATCGAAGAAAGTGGAGCACGCAAGTCATGTGAAACACTGTACACAAATTTGTCGAGTTCTGTATTTGATTTTTTCAGGTGCTCATTCGATTCTTCAAGCGCATCCTGTTGCTCCTTTCTTATTGTTATGTCGTGGTAGTTTGCTACAATGGCATTTACGCTTTTCTCATGAAGCAGGTTGGTAGCAGTACCTTCAGTCCATATATAATGACCATCCTTATGAAGTTTGCGGTGTTGAAATGGAAAAGCAACAAATGGATTTTTTAATACTTGAGCAAGAAGCGTTGTATCTTCAACAAGATCATCGGGATGAATATAATTTAATCCTTTGTTTGCTTGTCTTTCCTCAAATGAGAAACCAAGCATTCGTTCCACGGATGGACTTTGATAAATAAGATGGGAATCCTGGTCGAGCAGAACAATGGCATCTTCGTTGTTTTCAATCAGACTTCGGAAACGTTTTTCATTGTTCAGATTTTTTTCTTCCGCTCTCCTTCGTTGAGTAACGTCACGCAGGAAACCTTCATGATACAGCACATTACCGTTCTCATCAGAAACATATTGGCCCCGGTCCTCAACCCAAATTTCCGAACCGTCTTTTTTCTTCAATCGAAATATAGAAACTCCATCAATCTGATCCTGGTAAACCGCTTCTTCACGGTCTTCCTTAACAAAATATAATTGCGTTTTAATATCAATCGCTAAGAGTTCTTCCTTCGAATCGTAACCAAGCATGTTAACAAGAGCGGGGTTAACTTCAATAAACTTTCCTTCATGAGAACTTTTGTAAACACCATCCACCATTTTCTCAAACAGTTCCCGATATTTATTTTCACTTTTAGCGAGCGACAACTCTGATTGTATTCGTTCAGTTACATCTCGAAAATTTGCAACAATTGCATTGACACCTTCTGTATCCAATAAATTGGTAATGGTTCCTTCCACCCAGCAATATGTCCCGTCTTTACATTTATTCCGTATCGGAGGCGCAGCTATGGGTTGAGATGGATGTTGAAATACTTCCATCAAGAATGTATGGACAGTGTCAGCATCATCTGTGTGAATAATATCTGATGCAGACATTGCAATGCATTCTTCGAATGTGAAACCGAATTTTTTAACCAATGCAGGGCTTACATAGGTAAATTTTCCTTTGCCATCCATCATGCATATCATGTCAGCGCTGTTTTCGATCAGAGAACGAAAACGAAGTTCACTAGCATTCAGCTTTTGGTCAGCTTTTTTTCTTTCTGTGATGTCACGGATAAAACCAATGAATTGGTATTTATCTTTAATCTTTGACGGGCAAATACTTAATGAAATATCAAATTCAACATTGTTTTTTTTAAGGGCCTGTACTTCTATCGTTCTTCCTAAAACAGGACCATGGCCGGTTTTTAGAAAATGTTTCATCCCTTTTTTATGGGCTTCTCTTAAATGATGAGGAATAATGGTTTCAGATAAACAGGTTCCTATTACCTCACTTTCTTTCCAACCGAAAAGTTTTTCTGCTTTCGAATCCCATTTTGTAATCAGTCCTTCTTCATTGATAATGATGATGGCGTCAAGGGCTGCGTCAAATATTGTTTGAATCTGTTGCTGGCTTTCGCGTAAATCAATTTCGGCATTCTTTCGTTCCGTGATGTCAGCAGTAATTCCATCAATGCGAATAAGTTTTTTTTCAGCATCCATCGTGGGTTTGATTTTAGTTTCAACCCAACGGACAGAACCATCCTGGTGATGAATACGGTATTCATGAACAAATGAATTCCCTCCAAACATGGCCTGGTAACTGGCATCAATAATTACTTTGTCATCATCCAAAACCACTTCGTACCACAATTTCGGATTTACTTCAAAATCTTTTGCAGCATAACCATATACATGTTCACATGCAGGCGACATTTGTAATAACTGCATCTCAGGAAACTTTACTGAGAAAAAAACTTCTTCCATATTATCAAACAAAGACTTCAGTTCATCATGCGCTTTCTTTTGCGATTGATTCAGTTCTAACATTTCTTCAGAACTGATCTCAATGGATCGCTCGAGCATCACCCGATCCTGTTCGTAGTGATCGAAAGACGCACTGATGCTTTCTAAAAAACCTGAAAGATTTTCAGGAGGATTATCAACTCCAAGGTGCTTTTGAAGTTGTCTCTGCAAAAGCTTATTGTACATGAATTATTCTTCTCTAAAGGTTGTTATAGTCATCGTTTGATTATGCAATTCACATTTTGCAAACTTGAAAGAGGGAGCGATCTCTCCATACGAATAGAAGCCTGTGATGGCTGTTTTATCGCCATAAACGGCACGAACCACTTCCACTTCTTCTTCTATACGTTGGTCAAGCACAAGTTTGCGTCCTACACAACTGATAAGAATGGCCAGTTCGGGTTTATCATTTTGCAAACTATTTTGCGCTGCATTTGAAGAGCCTTCAATGAGGCGGTCGAAGTTTGCTTTCATCAGTCGCGCATAATTGCCTTCAGGCATATTACCCGCAAACGTCAGGCTCTTTTCTTCTTCGTTCACATTCAGAATTGTTCTCACAAGCGCATCATCACTATCCTTCACCCGGATACTAAGCGGATATAACAACCCGGAACCGGGTAAATCTTTTGCCTGTTCGCCGAGATATTTTTTATAGATGTCAAGAGCGGGTTTGCCATCTAATTCATACAATACGTTTGCTTTTGATTTAGTAATAATTCGTTCAGGACCGAAAGAATCCCATCCACCTACACTACCATATGTAACTATGAGTGAACCGTAAAACCCAACGGCTATAATCATTCCTCCGGTAGGTGTATTGTTTAACCCGACAAGCGTTGATTGAAAATTTGATCCATCCCCGGCTAATCCACCTGTAATGATGGTGTCTTTCGGAAAAATGCTTTGAAGTCCCATTACCAACTCACTTCCGTTTACCAATTGACCATCGGAAATAACCATGACATTTTTAAGGTTCGTGGGATCTATTTGCTTTGCCAGTGCACAACCTGCATCAAAGCTATTTGAATGGGAAGCAATATTGACTGACCCTGTTTTAAGTTTCGTTTTGTCAAACTTAATTGCTGTCAAAGAAATTGTATCGTCATTTACCTGCACATCCATGATTTCTCCTGAAGTCGTATTCATAATAATATTCGCAACAGGATAATCCTTACGGATACTATGATATACAGAGCTGTCTTTCAGTAAATCTTTACTTCCGAAAACAATTACCAGGTCACAATCCAAAGATTTGAAATGATCACTTCTAAGAGTTTCCCATCCTTGTGATGCGGAGAATTTTTTTTGTTCAATTTTCATATGCAGTTTGGTTTTATACTTTCATGCAGTTTACGCAGTGGTTTATTTAAGGTTGGAACAATAAGTTGAGATACCTTACACAATATTTTTATTCATTTAATAGATGGAAGGACGAATATATAGAGCTTATAACGGCATTATTTGACAAGGGTTTGTCATATCTTCCATGTAAATATTGTAATTGTTTTAACTACAAAGTCTATGTTAAACCTTTCGTACACAGGCAACACCGTTAAAATTTTCTCGTACTATTTTACCATCACAGTGCGGTTATTCGCTGCAACCGAATGATGCGTTTGGTGGAGGCAGTTGAAACACACCAGGCATCACTAACAATCTCGTTAACACAAAAAATAAAAAACCCAACAGGTGCTTCGCGACAAGGGTGTCTGAAAAGCAATTTTACCTCTGAAAACAATCCTGAAAGGATTGCATATCTATAGAAATCATTTCATCTAAGAATGTTCGACTCCGAAGGAGTCGAAGAACAAGCACCGGAATTATTTCTATAAACGTTAAATGCCTTCGGCATTGTCTGGTGAAAACCATTTTATATTGGATTTCAATCTTTTCGGACACCCTTGTGCTTCGCGACCTGTCGGGTTAATTTAGAATTTAAAATCTATAATTTATAATTCCCTTTTTACGCCGGCGTTTTTGCAATCTGTGATTTCATCCAGTCTGTGGTAACAGAACCGGGTCGTTCGATCGGATGTCCAAGTGCGCGATCCCAAAGCAAGGAAGCAAGTACTCCTAACGCACGTGAAACTCCAAACAGTACCGTGTAAAAATCATATTCAACCATTCCGTAATGGATCAATAGCGCACCGGAGTGAGCATCCACATTCGGCCACGGGTTTTTTATTTTCTTGATGCCGGATAAAATCGGTGGAACTACTTCGTACAGCATGTGAACGATTTTGCAATTCTCATCGTCAGGCATATATTTTTTCGCGAATTCCATTTGCGCCAGGAAGCGCGGATCTGTTTTTCTCAATACAGCATGGCCATAACCCGGAACAACTTTTCCTTCTTCCATGGTACGAATCACATATTCTTTAATCTGTTCTTTTGTAGGTACACCGCCATTGTAATGTTCACGCAGATCAAGGATCCAACGTACCATTTCCTGGTTTGCCAAACCGTGCAGCGGGCCCGCCAATCCATTCATTCCGGCAGCATAGGAAAGATAGGCATCACTCAACGCTGAACCCACGAGATGTGTTGCATGTGCAGACACATTTCCTCCTTCATGATCCACGTGAATGGTGAGGTACAAACGCATCAGGCGTTTCATATCGTAATCATCGTAGCCAAGCATGTGAGCGAAGTTGGCCGCCCAGTCAAGCTTCGGATCCGGTTCAATGTGAATATTTCCTTTATACGTTCTGCGATAAATGTACGCGGCAACACGCGGCAAACGCGCGATGAGGTTCATCACATCTTCGTACATCGGATCCCAATAATCCTTTTTGTTCAACCCTTTGCGGTACGAAGCTGCAAATACAGATTCGGTTTGCAACGCCATTACAGCCATACTTAATTGAGTCATTGGGTGCGTGGTGATGGGCAATTCATCCAGCATGTCAAATACATGCTTTGGAACATTGTTTCTACGCGCCCATGAATTGCTGACGTTGATCACATCATCTTCTGTCGGCAATTCACCGATGAGCATGAGGTAAAAAATTCCTTCCGGCAATGGTTCCGAACCTCCCGGAGCTTTCGGAAGTTTTACACGCAATTCCGGAATTGAATACCCGCGAAAGCGAATGCCTTCTTCAGGATCGAGCTTAGATGTTTCTGTCACCATACCGATCATGCCTTTCATCCCTGCATATACCTGTTCAATGGTGTATTGCGCGATGACATGATTTCCGTTCTCCCTGACAAATTCCTTAATCTCTGCAGCCATGGGCAGAGCAACTTTGGCAAATTTCTCTTTTAACTTTTCTGTTTTCACGTAGTGTGGGTGATTGAAAAAATGGATGTTTTAGTTGGTCGAAATTACGAATCGATTTAGGATATGGCAAATGAAACTCATTTTGTTTTTGCCCTTGAATTTTTATCCGATGTAATGCCCATTTCGGGTATCACAACGATCAGGCTGTACAGAAAAGCTCCAAGCAAAAGTATCCAGAGAAAATATTCAAGATACTTTTTCATTTTCCGCTTACTAAACGGCCTTTTTTTCTTTACGCGTTTTCTGAGTCTTCCGCTGTTTGGTGAGATGGAATATCCCTCCGGTTGTTTTGTGATCTCGTCCATAATCGATAAACCTGCTGATTAATTACTTCACAAAGATATATGATTCAATTAATTCATTAAATTCAAAATCATATTTCTTCCTTCAGGCCATTGTGTAAAAAGAAATTACGGAAGAAATTTAAAATCTTTTTTGCCAAATTGAGCAGTTTCACCCAATGATTCTTCAATTCTTAACAGTTGATTGTATTTGGCAATCCGGTCAGAACGGGAAGCAGAACCTGTCTTAATTTGTCCTGTATTTAAGGCCACAGCCAAATCAGCAATGGTGCTGTCCTCGGTTTCACCCGAACGATGACTCATTACACAGGTATATGAATTGGATTTTGCAAGTGTAACGGCTTCAATGGTCTCTGTAAGCGTACCGATCTGGTTCACTTTAATCAGGATCGAATTCGCAATGCCTTTATCAATGCCTTGTTGCAGGCGTTTTACATTGGTTACAAATAGATCGTCTCCGACCAATTGAATTTTATTCCCGACCAGTTCGGTCAGTTTTTTCCATCCTTCCCAATCGTCTTCTGCCATACCATCTTCAATGGAAACGATGGGATATTTCTTTGCCCAGTCTGCCCAAAATGTTGCCATCTCAACCGGAGTCAACTGGTCACCCGATGATTTTTTGAAAACATATTTCTTCAGTGTGGTATCATAAAATTCAGAGCTTGCAGGATCGAGTGCGATGAAAATATCTTTACCCGGCTGGTAACCTGCGTCTACGATTGCATCCATCACGGACTGAATGGCTTCTTCGTTCGATTTCAGGTTGGGAGCAAATCCTCCTTCATCACCGACATTGGTAGAGAGGCCTTTTTTCTTCAGTACGGCTTTGAGATGATGAAAAACTTCAACACCCATTCGCAGGGATTCAGAAAAAGAAGGAGCACCCAACGGCATGATCATGAACTCCTGGAAGTCGATGCTGTTGTCAGCATGTGCTCCGCCATTGAGAATGTTCATCATCGGCACAGGCAATGTGTTTGCATTCACACCGCCGATATATCGGAACAACGATTGACCGGTTTCAACGGCTGCGGCTTTCGCAACAGCAAGCGACACTCCGAGAATTGCATTGGCTCCCAGGTTCGATTTATTTTCTGTTCCATCCAATTTGATCATCGCTCCGTCAATCAGGCTTTGTTCGGTGACAGGATATCCTTTCAGTTCATCTGCGATTGATTTGTTGACGTTGTAAACCGCTTTCAGCACACCTTTACCTAAGTAACGTTTCTTATCGCCATCGCGTAACTCGACTGCTTCATGAACTCCCGTAGAAGCTCCCGAAGGAACGGCTGCTCTTCCGATAAAACCGGTATCTGTAATCACGTCTACTTCAACAGTTGGGTTTCCACGTGAATCCAGAATCTGCCTGGCCCTGATTTCTGCTATCGTACTCATGTCTCAAATTATTTTGTGCAAAAGTATAAGAAACTGTTTAGATTTTATTTTCTAATTTTATTAATGGCAAAGGGATGCATTTGTCCTTTGTCTTTGGATTCCTCACTTCGTTCGGAATGACAGAACATTTATAGTGGCAGTATCAGCGGGCTAAAGCCCGCACTCCTCGTCTCAACAAACTGTCATTCCGAACGAAGTGAGGAATCTCCTTCCTGTTAAAATTATTCATCGTTATATTTATCTCGATAGTCATTCATAAAGCCAAATCTATTTTAATTTTTCAATTTTCTGCATCAATGTTTTCACATTCAAACTTAATGCATTCACTTTTATTTGTGCTAGACTGTAAACAGGCGATCTTTCAATGAGATGACGACTAATTTGTTCCATCAATTCAACATCGCTCAGGTTTTCAATCAACGGTCTTCCCACTTTTGATGTTGCCAGGCGATGAAACAACAATCCTTCATTGGCTTCAAGGTAAACGGTGATGCCATGTTCATTCATCCATTCTATGTTATCATCAAAACAAGGCAAACCACCTCCGGTTGCCACCACTACTCTATTCAGGGATTCTGTTTTGCGCAGAATTTTCTTTTCAAGCTTCCTGAAATAGTCCTCACCCCGATCTTTAAAAATTTGCTGTACAGTTTTACCCTTCTCTTCTTCAATCATTGTATCGGTGTCAAGAAATTTATAACGCATCGCAGAAGCCAATAATTTTCCGGCCTTGCTTTTTCCGCTTCCCATGTAACCGACGAGGTAGATTTTCATTGAACTGAAAATTTTGGGAAAGTGAGAAAGCGGGAAAGTGAGAGCGTGAGGAAAAAAGTCTTATCATATTTTATCATTCCAATAATTTTTATCTCCATTCCAAATTTAATTTATCAAAATTTTTCTCATCAACGGACCACTGGCAATACTGGTCAATAGCGCCATGATCACCAAGGCAACAAACAATTCCGTTTGAATAATTCCTGCTTTGAAAGCCAGCGTTCCTAAAATTATTTCCATTGCTCCTCGTGCATTCATTCCCATTCCAACTGCAACAGATTCTCTCATACCCAGTCCGCCCATGTACGCGCCAATGGTAGCACCGGAAACTTTTCCGATGGTTGCCAAAACAAGGACTGCAAGAACCAGCAAGCCGTTGAAGTTCGAGATAAAGTCCACGTGCAAACCAAGGCTGACAAAAAATAACGGGGCAAAAATATTGGTGACAAACTGATGAATGATTTCGCGTGCGCGTTCATGCAGGTGAACACTATCACCCAATGCAATTCCCATGATGAATGCTCCAAGAATAGCATGAATGCCGATCGCTTCCGTGAATGCAGCGCAAATAAAACACAAGCCAAGTGAAATGGAAAGTACTCCTCCTGGCCATGACAGTTTCGTTTGAATATATGGTAGTGCTTTGCTCAATACCCGTCTTCCAACAGTAAGCATCAGCAATCCGAAACCGAGAATATAAACGATGGTCAACCCGAGATCAGCACCAACACCGCGCTTCTCCATCATTCCAAGCACGAGAGAAAAAATCAGCCAACCCAGCAAATCGTTGAACATCGCTGAGGCAATGATGAGCATCCCGATTTTTGTTTTGAATAAATTCATGTCCATCAGGATTCTTGCAATCACCGGCAATGCAGAGATGGCAAGCGCTGTTCCGAAGAACAAGGAGAAAAGAAGGCTCGCTTCATGTTCACCACTTTGAAAAAAAGAAGGAGCGTACCAACTGATCCAGAATCCAAGTGTAAAGGGAATAACCATACTGGTGATGCTGGTGTAAACGGCCAACCGTCCTTGCTTCAGCACCAACGGTAATTGCACTTCCATCCCTGCAACAAACAGCAACATGACTACGGAGAGTTGCACGATTCCGTTTAGTGCGATGGCAGCTCCGCCGGATTCAGGAAAAAGATGAGAGAAAAAATCCGGAAATATTTTTCCTAAAATTGTTTGCCCGAGCAGGATGCCGACAATCATTTCCCCCATCACAATCGGCAACTTAAAGCGTTTTCCAAACTCAGCAAAGATGCGTGACAGCACAAGCATTGCACTGATGGAAGTAAAAAGAATGATTAAGTCACGGTGAGAAAGCTGACTCATAGATGATCAGAAAACCCTGGAATGAACGATGAGCATGTTGGAAGGAATATCTGCTAACACATACTCGAGATCATGCGAAAATATG
The DNA here is from genome assembly GCA_043787975.1 of Bacteroidota bacterium. Classification (GTDB taxonomy): domain Bacteria; phylum Bacteroidota; class Bacteroidia; order AKYH767-A; family 2013-40CM-41-45; genus JAPLDA01. The sequence goes on along the minus strand of JAYVUK010000027.1, from coordinate 10,026 downwards.
CGATCAAAAATATTGAGATGATGGTCTGGAGAATTTACAATGAGCAAATCGGCTTTTGCATTTTGTGCAAACTGCGCGATGGTATAACCGCTTCTTCCGGAAATTGTCTTCGTTCGTATTTCAATGTTCCTCGTATCGATTGACTCAATCAAAGAAAACAATTTGGTCTTCTCTTCCTGCATCATGGTCGACTTCAACAGCGCTACTTCAGGTTCTGTGCTGTCTTCAGCAATGCTCATAGAAAGCGCAGGAATGTCCATTTCATCCACCACTAAAATTTCATTGACTCCTTCTTTTTCTGCCACGTACAAAGCCGTATTGATGGAATGAATGGTCTTCGGATGCTCATGACCATTCACCACAATGTTTTGAAATGGCAACGGATTTATTTTAGGATCTGTGAGCATCATCACGGAACACTTTGCACGCCTGCTGATCTCACGTGACACAGAACCCATGTAATACTTCAACAGATTTTCCTTTTCAAGGGCACCGATAATTAACAGGTCAACTACGCTGTTTTTACAAACACTTAAAATAACATCTACCGGGTTTCCATCCTGCCAATGCACCAGGCAATTCGAATCATTGAAACCATAATTCAGCAGGTAGTTGTTAAGATGTTTTTCCTTATCGGAAGTCCGTTTGCCGACATGAATAAAAACCGCCTTCGCAGTGAATAATCCGGCAAGACGTTTTGTTTCGGCAATCAGGGCTTCAAGCCTTGGAGAGAAAGCCACCGCCAGCGCAATGGTTTCAAAAGGATAGGATGCTTTTCCTTTAATCATTTTGGCTGCAGGTTTTGGTACTATACAAACCTACACTATTTATCCGAAAAGAAAAACACTTTCAAACGAGCTGAAAAAAATGTTTTTCACAGTAAAACTCTCAGATTGACTGATGCTTAATCCTTCGCAAGCGAATGTTGAGTAATTCGACAATCAATGAAAAACCAAGTGCGGAATAAACATATCCTTTATCAACATGTACATGGATTGATTCAAGGAAAAGTAATAATCCGATGCACACGAGAAAAGCAAGTGCCAGCATTTTTATGGTTGGATATTTATTGATAAAATCACTTACATATTTTGCAAAGAAGAGCATGACAAACATGGAGATGGTCACCGCTGTAATCATAATTACAATGTCATTGCTGAGACCAACAGCGGTTAAGATCGAGTCAAAAGAAAAAACAATATCAATCAACGTGATTTGAATAATCGCTTGTTGCACTGTGAGCGTTCTTTCTTTTGGTTTATGATTGTCATCATGACCACGAAGTTTCAGGTAAATTTCCTGTACCGTTTTAAAAATCAAAAAAACTCCTCCGGAAAAAAGGATCAGGTCGCGGCCGCTGGCTCCGAAATCACCAATGTAAAACAGCGGATGAGTAAGGTGCACGATCCATGAAATAGTAAACAGCAAAAGAATCCGCATCAGCAAAGCAAGGGACAAACCGATTGTTCTTGCCTTTTGTTGATGCTTTTTATTCGGAAGAAAACCGCAAAGAATAGCAATGAAAATGATGTTGTCAATTCCCAAGACAATTTCCATCAGCACAAGTGTGAGAAGACTGATCATTCCACTTGTGGTTAACAACATCTCAAACATTTGATCTTCTTTCTTAATTTTTCTGCGGACAAAGATAAACGATTCAGCGAATCAAATCGGTTAAAGAAAATTGGGAATTTTTTTTCGGTATGAGTCGAAACCGGCTCGTGACTATTCTAAAACGAAAGAACAGGAGAGTTTTAAAAAAAATCTTACACTTTTTTTCGTTCAAAAAAATAAATTCTCACACTGAATAATCAGTTTATTTTATTTTTTTGACTGGATCAGTAACACAACTATCCTGAAGGATATTTTTTCTTACACAAATCAAATATACCCTGAAATTAAAATTTCGCCCCCCTGAAATGAAGTAATTTTATTAAGTACAAAACCTCAATCCGCCTGTGGCGGACAATAAAAGAAAGTGCGTTTGGTTTTTCGTGGTGTGTTGAAAAGCCTCTGGTATTCGTACCGGAGGTTTTTCTTTTTATAAAAGCGAAACCTGGTTTTGAATTTTACCTGAACTTCCACTCTGGAGGATAAACGGTGCGGGTGTATTTTCTTGTTCTCACAACAGCGCGCATGTATGCAAACGGATGCGGAGTCCCGAAAACTTCTCGCAGTTTTTTAAATTCTTCCAAAATTGAATTTTGCGCATCGTCTTTGCCGTTAAATCTGTCAGAATAATATCCGTAGCCCTCCATTTTTTTTCCTGGTTGAAAGCAAATCTAACTTCATGAACAGGGAAATTTCAAAATTAGTTGGCAGTAAAAAAAATCTGCTCGGCAAAAGGCGGTATTCACGGGGTGAAAAACAAATTAGCTAATTGGCTGATTAGCTAATTTGAAAAATGAGTAGATTATTTTTCAAGCACTGTCTTTATATCAGGAAGGAAGTAGTTATTTGATTTCATGATCTTACCGTCTTCACGGTAAATTGGTTTTCCCTGTTCATCAAGTTTACTCATGTTGCTGCGATGTATTTCATCAAACACTTCGGTGATCTTATGTTGAAGTCCATGCGCGATGATGGTTCCGCAGAGAATGTAAAGCTTATCACCCAGCGCATCTGCAATCAAGGTAAGATCGCGCGCTTTGGCGGCTTCCAGGTATTCATCATTCTCTTCCTGCATTAAGCGATGACGAAGTTCAATGATGCGATCACTGATGTTAACCGTTGGCTCTTCATGAAATTCCAACCCGAATACTTCATGGAATTCTTTTACTTTGTTGATGGTGTCTTTCATTGGTAACGAATTACGAATTAAATACGAATTTACGAATACGCGAATTCATTTACTGAATATTGCTGTTGCTTACTGTCGACTTACGTTTGTATCACTCCGACATTATATTGCTTTGTAACCGGAGCATGATTGGCTGCTTCAATACCCATGGAAATCCATGTGCGCGTATCCATCGGATCAATGATGGCATCAATCCATAAACGGGAAGCAGCATAGTAGGGAGACGTTTGGCTGAGATAGCGATCCATAATTTTTTTGAGCAGCTCATCTTCCTCTTCTTTGCTAACTGCTTTTCCTTTTGCTTTCATTGAGCTCACCTGGATCTGCAACAACACTTTTGCTGCCTGCGTACCACCCATCACTGCAATCTGCGCTGTAGGCCAGCCAACAATCAGTCGCGGATCGTATGCTTTGCCACACATGGCATAATTTCCTGCACCATACGAATTACCAATGATGACTGTGAATTTCGGAACTACAGAATTGGATTGTGCATTCACGAGCTTCGCTCCGTCTTTGATGATACCGCCATGTTCACTGCGCGAACCCACCATAAAACCTGTGACGTCCTGCAAAAACACGAGTGGAATTTTCCGCTGGTTGCAATTCATAATAAAGCGCGCTGCTTTGTCTGCTGAATCAGAATAGATGACTCCACCGAATTGCATTTCGCCTGTTTTACTTTTCACCACCTTGCGCTGGTTCGCGACAATACCAACCGACCAGCCTTCAATGCGAGCCAGTCCGCAGATGATGCTTTGACCGTATTTGTCCTTGTATTCATCAAACTCGCTGTCATCAACCAACCGATGAATTACTTCATGCATATCGTATTGCTTGGTGGCATCCGTAGGAACAATACCATACAGCTCCTTCTGATTTTTTAACGGATCTTTCGGTTTCACACGATTGAATCCGGCTTTCTCAAATTCACCGAGCTTGCTGAAAATATTTTTAATGTGATCAAGCGCTGCCTGGTCGTCCGGAAATTTATTATCCGTTACTCCACTGATCTCGCACTGTGCAGTTGCTCCACCCAAGGTTTCGTTGTCGATGTTTTCCCCGATCGCTGCTTTCACCAGGTAGGAGCCTGCGAGGAAAATACTTCCGGTCTTATCCACGATCATAGCTTCATCACTCATGATAGGAAGATAGGCTCCGCCTGCAACACAACTTCCCATGATGGCAGCAACCTGGATGATTCCCATCGAACTCATCATAGCATTGTTGCGAAAGATGCGGCCGAAGTGTTCTTTGTCAGGAAAAATTTCATCCTGCATCGGGAGAAAAACTCCTGCACTGTCAACGAGGTAAATAATAGGCAACCGGTTCTCCATGGAAATTTCCTGTGCACGCAAATTTTTCTTTGCAGCCATCGGGAACCATGCGCCCGCTTTTACAGTGGCATCATTCGCTACGATCACACATTGCCTTCCGCTCACGTAACCAATGCCTGCAACAACTCCTGCTGCCGGACACCCACCATATTCTTCATACATGCCGTCAGCAGCAAAAGCACCGATCTCAATGAAGCGGCTTCCTTTGTCAATGAGATAATCAATACGCTCGCGCGCTAACAATTTTCCCTGCTCTTTTTGTTTGTCAGCGTTTTTCTTTCCACCTCCTTCATAAATTTTTTCAGCACGGAATTTCAACTGATCAACCAGTTGACGCATGTCATCTTCATTCTTATTAAAAGCGATGTCGGTCATAGTATTTAGATGTGAGATCGTAGATGTGAGATGTGGCACAAAAAATCAAGTATCCTTTCTCATATTTAAAATCTGATGTCTTAATTCTTATTTTAAAACGTGCGGTAAAGATATAGGAATTGAGAAATAGTTGTAAGAAAGATTTGGGATTTGAGACATGCGCTTTGAGAAACAAAAAGAATCTATCATTTTTCCTCCTATCTCACATCTAATATCTTATTTCTAAATTAAAAAAAATGTAAGAAACGGATGGACTTTGAGCTAACTAATGGTGTGCTTCGAAGGTTAAAGAACCAACAAAAAATAAAAACCAAATGAAAAGATCAAAAACCCTTTTTGTATTGTTTATCTTATTAAGCAGTACAAATTTATTTGCACAGATGGACAACCTGAGCAACATGAGTGCTGAATGGATGCGTATAGGTGCGCGTAATGCTGCTACCGATGCCGCTGACATTGTTGTTTACAATCCTGCCGGAATTACAAAGCTGAGCGATGGCTTTCATATTAATTTAAGCAATCAATCGTTGTTCCGTCATCCAAGTCATTCCTATGATTTAGGATTGGGAGAAGGTGTGAAGACATTTGAACAGGGAAGCTCTGATCCGTTTCTTCCGAATTTATATGCTGCCTACAAAATGAATAACTGGGCCATCTATTCAGGTGTATTTGTGAACGGCGGTGGCGCTACGATGGATTACCCGCATGGTTCAATCACGACAGACCTGATCGGTATGGGTGCGTTGATGTCAGCACAAGGTGCTTATACAACTGTTTCCAATCCGGTATTGAAAGCAAGTTCAATGTACATGACAACCACACTCGGTGGAAGTTATGCGATTAACAACGGCTTTTCCGTTTCGATGGCTGCCCGTTATACCCATGCAAAAAATAAATCAGAGGCTTCGATGACGCTTTCAACATCTCCGTTTGATCTGCCTGACATGCCGCTTAGTTTAAACACAGAAGACAATGCAACAGGTTTCGGTGGAGTTGTCAGCATGAACATGACTTCTGTTGATCACCTGGATCTTTCTGTTCGTTACGAAACGCAGGTGAATCTTGATTTCAAGACGACACAAAACCACGATGATTTTGGTTTAACAACAGACGCTTCCATGCATCGCAGGGATTTACCAGCCGTGTTTGCATTCGGTGCATCATACGAACTTTGTTCAAACCTGAAAACATTTGCAGACTTCAATTACTACTTCCAGCAAAATGCTGACTGGGGAAAATCTTCGATGCTTACCAACGAAGAACCGATGTCGAAACTTGCCGGTAACGCTGCTATCTATGCAATGGGTTTTGAATACAAAGCAAGTTCTAAATTCTTAGCCAGTGTAGGCGGTGGTTATACCAAATTAGGTTTTGGTGATGTCTCCGGTTATTATACCAACATGGGAACGTTTGAAGTTGTGCAGAACGATAATTACAACATCAACATGGGAGTTGGTTACAAAGCTTCTAAAATGTTAACGGTAAATGCCGGTTACATGCACACGTTTTACCCGAACGATTTAAAAGTAAAAGCATTGATGGCTCAGCCCATGGATGTGGATGTAACGGTAAATAATTCTATCAATGCAATTGCACTTGGAATTAACCTTTCCTTCTAAAAGATAATTGTTTACTTAACTTGAAGAGCTCTCAGAAATGGGAGCTTTTTTTGTTTTTACTCAATTATCTGTGTATACTTTCGGCAAGAAGAGTTCCTTTATAAATACGCGGCCCTCGGTTTTTTTGATTTTTTATATGCCGGTTTATTAAAAATAATTTTGGTGATTACCGCTTCCAATGCCCGTAAATTTTCATACTTATTATCCTTTGATTTACCGGAGGCCGTGCAATCATTCCAACTTACTTCCTTCTTTTTTCCATCCACGTAACTTATGATATTGTGATGGGCACACGGTGTATTGAGGCCAACTAAATTTGTCGGCTCCGCACTTTCAAAATGATAGAGAGAAGGGTAAACAAAAAAATTAATCTCCTTCATCTTATTCAGTATTTCAAGGCGTTCTTTCTTATTTAATTTAATCTGTACCTTTTCAGGTGGATCAACGACCATGTCTTTGATAAATAAATTTTCAGAACTTATATAGAGGTCAGGCACCTCACCTGTTCTCCATGACCAGGTAAACTCAAATCCTTTTGTTTGCGCTGAGGAAAAAAGCGGCAGAAAAAAAATTAATGAAATGAAAATATACTTCATTCTTTCACCACTTTTCCTTTTCTAATTACTTCGTTCTCATTTCGGATTTCATAAAAATAAATACCACTTGTAAATTCTTCGGTATTTAAAGAAATAGAATTTGTAAAATATTTCTCCACCAATTTTCTTGAGGTGATATCATAGAGAATTATTTCCGAAAGTCCACAGTTGTTTGTGTGTATATTCAACTCACTTAAAAATGGATTGGGATACACATCCGTTGTTGCAGCATTTTTTACTTCGTCAATTCCAACAGCAGGATTAAGAGTAATGGAACAGTCAATTATACTGTCCGTGGTAATTCCTTCCTGGTCTAATGTAGTGCTGGTGGTCGCACCATCAATATATGTTGTAGCGGTACATTGAGTAAGACCTCCCGTAGCATTCATTACTAACATAAATGAAGGATCGCTGTTAGTTGTCCATGAAGTGGTATTTGTAAACGTAAATCTGCCTACTCTCAATGAAATATTCGCAGGCAACACAGGTGCGACAGCTTCGACTGCAGGACTCATCGTCATTCTCAAATGATGATATGAAAGCGAATGATTTAATGAATAGGGATTTAATCCGGTTAAGCCGGCATCTTGCGTACCTACCTGAAATGTGTTAGCACTTGCGCCGGGAGTGCCTCCATTTAAAATATTAGAATTGTATAGAACGCCCACAGAACAACCCGCTAACTTAAGAGCTGTTGTCCCATCATTCACAATGTACACATCGTACTCTACTGTATTTGAGGAAGGGTTCGAACAGTTTCGCAAACTGAATGTAACGTGGCTTGCAGAAAAGCTTGTCAAGCCTGACAAGACAAAACAAACAACTAAACATCCTTTGTTAATTTTTTTTTGTAAGGTCGTTTTCATGTGAAGTATTTTGAAATTATTCTTTTAAGTGTTTACACAATAATAGGAATTATTTACCGGCTTACGATTAAGAGCATACGACAGAATTTAAAATCTGGATTATTACAAAATAAAAAATCCTCCGGAAAAACCGGAGGACTTTTTATTTATTGTGTTTGAGATTGAGATTACTGAACCACGATTCTCATGGTCTGAGTTTCTACTCCTTCTCTTTCGATGCTTAACAAGTACAAACCTTTTGCATAACCGCTCAGATCTAACTCCTGTAAGTTAACACCTTCCTCAGCTACATTTGGCTGGCTGATCATCACCTTGCCAATCAGGTCAGTCACTTTCAACGTATATTTCTCCTTGACAGCAGCTGTGAATGAAACATTCAATTTACCTGAAGTAGGGTTTGGATAAGCAGTTACCTGCGTTGAAACACCAAGGTCTGTAGTGCGCGCTGCATCAGTATGTCCCTGAACAGGGGCAGCTGCACAGGCAACCGTGAGGCAGCGTGTAATACCAACACCGCATGCATTCGAAGGTGTTACACAGATACTTCCGCTTCCAGAAAACGCATTGGTGTAATTAACCGTGATGCTTAACTGGTTTGGAGCAATGCTCACAATGGTTACTCCAGCAGGTACGCTCCATGCATATGATGTAGCACCTGTAGATCCCGCAGTGCTGTATACAACACCTGATGTGCCGCATGCCACAAATGAAGACCCTGTGATAAATGCAGGTTGTAAAGGTGTAGAACGAACGGCTACTGTTCTGGAAGGGCCCGTACCACATCCGTTGTTTCCAAAGATGGTTACGTTTCCGGAAACAAATCCAACCGGGAATGTAATGTTGACACTGAATGTATTACCAGGGAACGTCTGAGGTGACGGCAAGCCGTTGATCAGTGAACCCGCAGGACCTGTCCACGTAATTGTTGTTGCTCCGTTAAACGGAGTTACAGCATACGTGTATGTACTTCCACCGCAAACACCAACGAATGGGAAGATCGCTTGCTGTGGCTGACTTGTAAGTGTACCATATACAGTGAGTGAATTTTCACTGCTTACACCTGAGCAACTCACGGCATATACTCTCACCTGACCACTGGAGAATCCTGCGGCTACGTTCACCGTAATCGAAGTCGAACCTTGACCGCTGGCAAGTGTGAAGCCTGATCCGGTTACTGTCCACTGATAAGATGTTGCATTCACAACAGCAGGAATTGTATAGGTTACAGTTGTAGGACCGCAAACACTGATCGCTGGTCCGGAAGGTGAAGCAGGGAAGCCTGGTCTACCGGTAATAACCGGTATCGGCATACAGCTTGAAGCACTTGTACCACAAGCATTCTGAGCTTGCACACAAATTACTCCACCACCGTAAGTCAGATCGAAGTTAACTGAAATGGAATTGGTCGATGAAGAACCGGTTGCTCCTGAAGGCAGTGTCCAGATGTAAGTTGATCCAGGATTATTCACAACCGTAAACACGACACCATTCTGACCTTTACAAGCACCTGTAGGACCAACGATTGCAGTTGGTTGTGTTGGGGCTGTACCCACATTTACAACGATTGCGCTTGCAGTACCCGTACATCCATTGTTATCCGTAATGGTTACTGTGTAGGTACCCGGAGCAAGACCTGTTGCTGTTTGTGTTGTCTGAACAGGAGAAGAGTTCCATGAGTACGTTGTATATGTTCCGCTTCCACCGGTAGGCGCTACTGTTACAGAACCGTTGCTGCTACCACATGTTGCAGCAGTTGGTGTAGCTGTTCCTTCAATCTTATCAGGCTCTGACAGGTGTACATTACTTGACGTACCAGTACATCCGCCATTATCTGTTACAGTGAACGTATAATCACCGGCAGCATAACCGCACTGAGAACCTGTATTGCCAGGAACATACGATCCGCTACCACCGGTAGCTGATACGTTTATACAGGTTGTATAACCAAAGCACTGGATCGGAGCACTAGGAGTTGCTGTAACCACAACCGGATTCGCAGTGTGGAATACACCTGTTGGTTCTGCACAACCATCGGTTGTACAAGGATTGCCATCATTGGTTGGAACCGCAGGATGAACGGTAACTCCACTCGCACAATTATCCTGAGTACACACAAGACCATCACTTGCTCCACCACCTGTGTTCGTTAAATTTGTATGGAACACACCTGTCGGCTCAACACAACCATCGGTTGTACAAGGGTTGTTATCGTTGGAAACAACTGCAGGATGAACCGTTACACCGGCAGCACAGTTGTCTTGCGTACAAGCCAAACCATCGCTTGCTCCGCCACCGACATTTGTAAGACCCGTGTGGAACACCCCAGTCGGTTCTGCACAACCATCGGTTGTACAAACGTTGTTGTCATTCGTTGGAACGGCAATGTGAACAGTTGCTCCGTTGTTACAATCATCCGAAGTACAAACTAAATTA
>JAYVUK010000026.1:0-17243 GCA_043787975.1 Bacteroidota bacterium | reverse complement strand
AATTCCTGATTGAAATTCCTTTTGGTGACTTCTTGTTTCCTCAATTGATTTTCCAATGCTTCGCTGCGTATCAAGGTAATGTCTTGCATGTTCAATGGTAGTCTTGTATCCTTTTACATGGAGCATGTTAACTACAGTAGTTTTTCCTGAACATGGCGCTCCGGTAATCACATACCAATTTGTTTGAATGGCTGATTTCAGATAATTCATTTTTTAAAATTTTATCCCCTGAATTTCATATAGCTTGGGAATTTCACACTCCCATCCATAAACTTCTTTGATTTTATTTTTCAAACCTTCAGCACCTTCTTTTTCTCCGTGCACAATAAAAATATGTTCCGGTTTATTTTTGATGTTGCTTAGCCAATTGATAAGTTCATGCTGGTCAGCATGTGCAGACAGTCCTTCGATGTTAACGGTTTTTGCTTTAACAGGATAATATTTTCCAAATAATTTTATTTCGGACGCACCGTCCAGTAAACTTCTTCCTCTCGTTCCTTCTGCCTGGTAGCCAACTAAAAGAATTGTTGCATTGGCATCGCCAAGATAATTTTGAAAATAGGTAAGTACCCTTCCACCTGTTGCCATGCCACTTCCGGCAATAATTATTTTTGGATGTTTCTGGCTCGCTAATTTTAATGTGTCCTTTATCGTTTCAATGCGAATAATATCCTTGCACATTTCACTGCAATCCTCCATCGAAAGTTTATGCCATTCAGTATTGTGATGAAATATTTCCAATGCCTTCTTTGACATTGGGCTGTCCATGTAAACGGGAATATTTGGAATAGCGCTTTTCTTTCTCAACTGCCAAATCAGAAACATTAATAATTGTGTTCGCTCTACTGCAAAACTTGGAATGATAATGGTTCCCTGTTGCTTTGCAGCAGTATTAATAACTTCCGCAAGATGTTCTTCCGCACTTAATGGATGAAGTTTATTTCCATAGGTTGATTCAATAAAAAGTATGTCTGCATTATCCGGTTTTTCCGGAGCAAAAAGCAGCTCATCTTTTTCTCTGCCTATATCACCGGAGAAAACAAATAATTTATTTTCAACTTTCAATTCAATAAATGTTGCTCCGATGATATGACCATTGTAACGGAAACGTGCAGAAATATTTTCAGATAAATTAAACCATTCATTTAACGGCTGCGAAGAAAAATGGGGGATTGTTTTTTCCACATCTTTTAAATCATACAGTGGTTTGGCAGGTTTGTGTTTAGAGTAACCATGTTTGTTTGCATGTGCCGCGTCTTCTTCCTGAATGCGTGCGCTATCTTCTAAAATAATTTTTGCAATTTCAAGCGTGGGTTCAGTTGCAATAATTTTTCCGGCAAAACCATCCTTTACCAAACGAGGCAAATATCCCGTATGGTCAAGATGTCCATGCGTGAGCAACACAACACCTATTTCGTTACATTGGATTGGAAGTTTATCCCAGTTCAGTAAACGTAATTCTTTTAATCCTTGAAACATTCCGCAATCAATTAGAATTGATTTGCCCAATGTTTTTATCAAATACTTTGAACCGGTTACTGTTCCTGCTGCACCGAGAAATCGAATTTCTATTTTATTTTCTGAAGTTAACATTACGATATGTTTGAAAATTTATTTCGAATTAATTATGAGCGCCTTTACAAATTACATGACCTTCATTAAGGATATTTATAACCCGCGATTCAGAAATATGTGCAAGCTCTAACAATTCGGGGTTGCTGCATATTTCTTTACACAACACTATTTTATTATCCAATAATATTTGCTTTTCACTTTTGGTTAATGAGATTAAGCAGGTTAGAGGATATAAACCAGATTTATCAATAAGGTCTCTTAGATTTTCGTGTGAAGGATAATTCCATCCAAGCAAGTGCAACCCGGCACATATTCCGTATTGAATGGCATCACCGGTAAATTTTGTATTCGTTACAACCCAACCCTGATGAAATTTTGCTCCGTGACCGGGAATATTTTTCCATTGCTGCTCCACATCTTTAAAACGTGCTTGTATATACAATGGAATTTTTACATCACATGAGTATCCCGATGAGTTGTGATATTTACATTCAATCATAAAATGCTTTTCATTCTTTTCTGCTATCACATCAATCTCATGATTCACACAATGACCCTTTACAATTTCTCCCACCTTTACTTTAAATCCCTGAAACTTCAAAATCTCTGCAATATATTTTTCAAACGGGAACCCGGATGGTCCTAACTCCATTATTGCATGTTTCAATTTATATTTCGCTGCAAAAGGCTTTGATGATTTTTTTAATAAGCCAAAAGCAATCTGATAAATTTTCTTTGTGGTAATACCTTCGAAAAGCTGATTTTCAACTTCGCTGATAATCTCATCTATCGTTTCAGCATTAGCGCCTGAACGATGGAGTGATTTTCGTAACTTTTCATTGGAGAAAGAAACATTTTCGCCTGATGCCTTGGTAATGATTATTGATTTGTTCCTCATGCTTCTCAAATTTATTTTTAAATCAATTCATTTCTACTTCTTACATTTTGTTCAAAGCAATCAAGATTGTAAATGGTAGTTCTCGCAATATTCTCCAAAGCGGTATCAGTAAGAAATGCCTGGTGACTTGTGATGATGACATTTTTAAATGACATCAACCGGGCAATAGTATCATCCTGCAAAATATCTTCCGAATGGTCTTCAAAAAAAAGTCCTTCTTCTTCTTCGTACACATCCATGCCGAAATAACCAATGTGTCCGGACTTCAATGAATTAATCACATCTTTTGTATTAACCAATCCGCCTCTGCTGGTATTGACGAGCATGACACCGGATTTCATAGAATCAATACAATTCTTATTGATGATATATTTTGTTTCTTCGGTCAATGGCGCATGAAGCGTGATTATGTCTGAATTCTTACATAGCGTCATGCAATCAGTATATTCCACATTATATTTTTCTTTCATTTCGTCATTCCCGAATTTATCAAACGCCAATAATTTGCATCCGAAACCATGTAATATTTTTGCAACCACACATCCTATTTTTCCGGTGCCGATGATGCCGACAGTTTTTCCATTCATGTCGAAACCAACAAGCCCATCCAAAGAAAAGTTTTGTTCCATGATGCGGTTATGCGAACGAATAAGTTTCCTGTTCAGTGCAAGCATTAACCCTACAGTGTGCTCTGCTACTGCGTAAGGAGAATAATCGGGAACGCGCGCCACCTTGATTCCAAGTTCTTTAGCCATCCGAATATTAACATTATTGAATCCTGCTGAGCGTAGCGCAATAAATTTTACACCCATTTGATTTAATTTTTCAAGCACCGGAGAGGAAACATCATCGCTTACGAAAAGTGAAACTGCCATGCTTCCCAATGCAAGCCCCGCTGTTTGCAGACTTAATGGAGTATTGAGAAAAAGAAAATCGTGTTTGTTATTATTTGCTTTCTCCAGATAACTTTTTTCAAAGTGATGACTGCTGTATGCTGTTGTTTTCATAACGGAACTTTGTCAGTATATTTTTCAAAAACAACCTTACCTAATTTTTAGGGCGCTTATGTTCTTTGATGGGAGTGATTGGATAATTATCCAACAAATCATATACAGCAGGATGAAGATTTTCACTGATGTAAGCCGGGTCATAAATATCGCCTTCGGTTGTAGCAGTCCACACCAATTTATTCTGTTTGCGGTCAATCACATTTACAGTGATGGAATTTTTCATGTACTCAACTTTTTTTGTAGTAGTGTAATTATTCCAATAAGAATACCCATAGTAATTACTGTAAGACGGACCGCGGTAGTAATAATAAGAACCATAAGGATAATAATATGGGTTTGAATAGGAATAATGACTGTACGGATAAGAAGGGGAAGTAACAGTATAAGATTTTTTCTCGCTGTTAACTACCAACTGCATGAGTACATCAGGCGTATCTAAATTTAATTTGTAACCCCGTTCACCGAAACAATGCGTAAAGTAATTTTGCGTATTATTTCGAATGATTTGGTTGTCGTAGGGATTGCTTGCACTGTCCTTGTCCGGGAGCCATGCGAATGATTTATATGAGTTAAAGTCAACACCCCGGTCATAATCCGAATAGGTCGGATAAAAAACCGGTGAGCAGGCAGCAATTGTCACAATAATTACCGCAACCGTAATTCCTGAATATTTTTTTGATTTTTTCATTTTATTATTTTTTAATTTGTCAGTACAAAATTCCTTCTATTTGAATAATTTACTCTTGACCGTCCTCAAATTTTATTTTGATTTTCATCAGCTTTTTAAATCCATTTTACCAATGGAAAATCCTGGTGATTTTCCAACAAATCATTTTTAGGAAATATCCTAAACCCATATTCATAAACTCCTGAATTGGTCATCGGAATAGTTCCTTCGTATTCCGCCTGCGATGCATCTACATTCCTTACAGCGAGTTCCTTTTTATAAATAATAGTTCCTCCTCCGTTTGAATTTCTCTTTTGCATAAAGACAATTTCTACCCCCACATCTTCCGGTTGAAGTTTATTCAATTCAAGAATAATTTTTGAATTAAAATTTTCACCAAGCGGGAACGATTGTCTGGATGAATCAAGCACGTCAATTGATTTCACCCGGATGCTCTCCCAGCCATGAATCAGTTTTTTCTTCCATCCGGCAATTTTTTTTGCCGCCTCAAAATCATTAGCTGATATTATCTGATTTCGTTTTTTCATTTTTTCATAATACAAATTGTCGTATTCTTCAAGCGCTCTCTTCATAAGAAATGCGGGAGCAGCAACAGAAATGGAATTTTTCATTTTGCTTATCCACTCAACAGGAATTCCTTTTTCATTTCTTTTCATATAAAGCGGCAGCACTTCATTTTCGAGCAATCTGTAAATGGTGTCTGCATCTGCTTCGTCCTGCAAATTATCATCGCCAAACAATTTCTTTTCATCCAGTGCCCATCCTGCGTTTGAATTAAATGCTTCCGCCCACCAGCCGTCTGACACACTTAAATTCAATACTCCGTTCAATGCCGCTTTCATTCCGCTTGTGCCGCTGGCTTCTTTAGTTCGTTCGGGAGTGTTCAGCCAGATATCGCAACCTCTTGTAAGGTGCATCGCTATTTCCATTTCGTAGTTTTCAAGAAAAAATATTTTCCCTGCCATTTCAGTTTTTTTTGAGTGCTCAATAATTTGTTTTATCACATTGCTGCCTTCCGTGTCTGACGGATGTGCTTTACCTGCAATGAGAATCATTACTGGAACTCCGCTGTCATTTAAAATTTTGGCAAGTCGTGAAAGGTCTCTGAAAAGCAATCCACCTCTCTTGTAAGTTGCAAACCTTCTTGCAAAACCAATGATGAATACATTTTCCTCCAACGCATTCAGAGAGCGAATCACCTGTTGAGGATTCTCATACCAATCACTCACATGCGGTTGGATTTTTTTTCTTACGAAATTAATCAGGCGTTTTTTTAAATCGCAATGCATATTCCAAACGCGCTCATCCGGAATTTCAAAAACTTTTTTCCAGCATTCCGGTTCAGCCTGCCGCTGTATAAAATTTTTTCCGGTGATTTCATCAAAGATGTTTTGCCATTCGGGAGCAGCCCATGTCGGGTAATGAATTCCATTCGTAACATGCCTGATATTTAGTTCTTCAGTTCGGTATCCTGCCCACAGTACCCCAAATATTTTTTTAGAAACTTCCTCGTGCAGTTTGCTTACAGCATTTATTTCAGAACTTAACCGCGCAGCGAGATAGCTCATTGAAAATTTTTCATCCTGATTGTTTTCATCCACTCTCCCAAGCGCCATAAAACTTTTCCAGCTTATGTTAAATATTTTTGAATAGTGAGAAAGATAAGTGCGGAGCAATTCCTCGCTGAACTTATCATGCCCAGCAGCAACGGGAGTATGCGTGGTGAACAGCGTAGAGGAACGAACAATTTCTATCGCTTCGTCAAACGACAAAGGATAATTGCGTATAAAATCTTTCACGCGTTCAATACCGGTGAATGCAGAATGTCCTTCGTTCAGATGATAAACAGCCGGTTCAATATTGAGTGCGCGCAGCAAACGGATTCCGCCAATCCCTAATACTATTTCCTGTTTGAGCCGGTGCTCATTGTTGCCGCTATAAAGCTGGTCAGTAATTTTTTTGTCTTCATCATTGTTTTCAGGAATGTCGGTATCAAGCAGATAGAGTGAAACGGTTCCCACATCGAGCTTCCATGCCTTTGCATGTAATCTTCGTCCTGGAAATCCGATGCTGATTTTTATCCAGTTGCCATCCTTATCTCTGAGCGGGCTGATTTCAGTGTCCGTAATTTTTTGATGGTCGGGTTCTGCAATTTGCTCTCCGTGCGAAGAAATAGTTTGCCTGAAATATCCGTTGTTATAAAGTAAGCCAACGGCTGCCATATTCATTCCTGAATCACTTGCTTCTTTCAGATAATCACCTGCTAAAATTCCCAAACCGCCCGAATACTGACGGATATGTTTGCATATTCCGTACTCCATGCTGAAGTAGGCAACCAACGGATATTTTCTTTCTGCTCTTTCCTTTTTATAATTTTCAAATTGCTGAACAACTTCATTCATCAGCGCAAGAAATACTTTGTCTTTTGAAAGTTGCTTCAATCTGAGAGAAGAAAGTTCATTTAAAACACGCACAGGATTTTGCTCATGTTCTTCCCACAAATCTTTGTCAATGCTTTCGAACAGTTCTCTCGCTTTTTGATTCCATGTCCACCATACGTTATGAGCAAGCGTACTGAGTGGTTCCAACTTTTCCGGAAGAATTGTTTGAACAAATATTTTTCTTAACACCGGTTCGTTGGCTTTCGGAATCTCCACTATATCGCAGCTTTCAAGTGGAACAACATGCGATTTGAATGGCATCATGTCTTCGCGCTCTTTCACTTTCTGCAAAGCATTGCTGTACGCGTCCCTGTAATTCAAAAAGAAATTTTTCCAAAGTGTTTTCAACGATAACTGATATGCCTGTTCTCTTGCATGATTCAACTCCTCTGCGTGAAGTGACATTACCATTCGTATATCATCAGAAATTATTTCTACTGATGAATCGTGGCTGTTATCATCTCTCGTAATTATTGAAATTCCATTTTTAATATCGTTACAGTTTTGCATCATCCATATTCCGAAACCCGTCAGGTTAGTAGTGATGGTTGGAATATGAAATGCCAGACTCTCCTGCGGTGTATAGCCCCAGGGTTCATAGTAAGAAGGGAAAACTGAAATATCGAATGCAGGGAGCAAATCGTAATAGGGCATATCGAAAATTCCATCGTTACCATCCATGTAAACAGGAGCGAAAATTACTTTCACATTATTTTTTTCATCATTGTCTAAATTATTTTTTTCAAATGCTTTGATAATTGGGTCTGATTCTTTTCCTTGCAAATGATGAGTGAGTGATTCCTTTGTCGCTCCATCATAAATTGGATTCGACATTCTTTCCAATACTTCTTTACGCGCACCCGACTGTGATGCAGGAATAAAAATAAATGCAACAATATTTTTTGAACTATTTTCATCATGATTCAATTGCCCCAGTGAATCAATGAAAAGGTCAATGCCTTTGTTGTGAAATTCGTAACGCCCGCTTTTAAGAATGAGAAAAGAATCTTCCGGCAGTTTTTGATGGAGAACCGCTTCTGCGACATTCAAAAGTTTTTTTCGCGCTGCATTTCTTTTATTGTCGTAATCAGAATTTTTTGGAACGATTGATTCATCAAACCCGTTTGGTGTAATTACTTCCGGATTTTTATCTAAAAATATTTTACACTCCTTTGCTGTAATGTCACTCACCGTTGTAAAACAATCCGCCTGTTGTGCTGATATCTTTTCGAGTGAATGTTTTGCGCTGACATTAAATTCCTTCGCCATCGAATCCGCGTTGTAAGTTTCAAGTTTGCTGTAAAACGGACGGTTGTTACCGGCAATTGAACGACCAAGAACAGTGGCATGTGTAGTGAACACCAATCCAACAGGAGGAAGTTTTTCTTTTAAATATAAAATCCCCCCTCCGGTCATCCACTCATGAAACTGCGCAACCACTTTATCATTGTAAGTGAGATGATGATGGTGAAAACATTCTATCACTTTTCCGGCAGCATAACCGAATAAAAGCGGTTCAATGTATTCCCATTGCCCGTTCAATGAGTCAAGATGGTATTTTAAAAAATAATCCGTCTCAATTTGATTTTTCTCCTGGAAGAAAGGAGTGAAGTCAACAAGCACAGCAATCGGATTGCCCGGAATATTCCATCTGCCGATTTTTATTTTAAGATTACGCTGCTCTGCATGTTGCTTCCATGACTTAAACAAATTTTTGTCTTCCGTGAATTCAGGATTACTGCCTGCGCCTTTCCATACATCCGGTCCGATGGTAATGTATTTATCTTTCATCATGCTTACAACAGTTCGCGATTTGGTGCTGATAACTGTATGGATGCCTCCCACTTTGTTGCATACTTCCCAACTCACTTCAAAAAGATAATCGGGGTTTATCATTTGTTCTTTCATTTCATTCGGGTTTAAATTCCATTATCATCATGCTTTAACGATGGCAAGCGGACGTACAAGATATCCGCTTGCCATTATAGGAATTATGATTCTCCATCCTCGTTTTTAAGTTTTATTTATAATTTCAAAATGCAGAATCATTTACTTACTTACAAATTTTTCATCAACCAAATTATTTATCAGGTACGGAGTGTTGCCGTTCGAAATAATAATTTTCGCATTGGGCGATGTAATCAACCCCTTTGTAACCTCAAGACTTTTATACTTGAGCGTTTTGTCTGTAATAGATTCGTTAATTGTTTTCTGCGCTTTGCTTACTGCTTCCGCTTCAATCTGTGCACGCTCTGATTCAATTTTTTGCTTGTCAACAGTCAGGTTTGCTTCCTTCAGTTGTTTCTCAATATTGAAATTAAGTTCTACCCGTTGTTTCTGCACATCAAACTCCGCCTGCTGTGCAATCTGCTGCGCCTTCACTTTATTCGCAATGGCTTGTGTTACATCTGTCGGAAGAATAATGTCCTTCAGCAGCACTTTGTCCACTACAATCCCATAAGGCGACACATTCGCAACCAACCTATCTGTAATCGCTTTTTCCATATCTTCTCTCTGCGTAATAATATCCTGTGCAGAATAAGCTATGGTGGATTGTCTTACGATTGCATACAGGTTATTCGTAATAAGCGGAGTGGCATAATCCTTTCCGAACTTTGCATAAATGTCCTGCACAGCTTCAGGTTGAATGTGATAAAGCACTGTCATTGCAGTGTTGATTTCAAGTCCTTCCTTAGTCGGAAGATGCATTTTTTCAGAGTAATCAGTAATGCGTAAATTGAATTTTATGACCCGTGCAGTAAAGGGGTCATAGAAATGGATACCCTGAGCAAGTGTTCCGTTTTTGTACTTACCCAACTTTGTTTTCACCGCGGTTTCACCCGGGCGAACAATTGAACAACTTTGTATCATCAGCATGGCGATGATACAAAGGCAAATCATAACCGTCCATGATGACAGTTTCTTTGCCGGTGCGAGATAACTAATTAACTTTTTCATTTTTTTTGAATTTAAATTGTTTAAATTATTTTAACTGTTTTTTTACTTTTTGATTTGAACTATTTAATTTACTCATTAATTTAGAATTGAACTTTTTCAGATGTTGAATTTCACCGGATATGTTTTTCTCCGTTAAGTGGGCGCTTGCCCTTTCCCTCTTTTATTTTACAATGTGTACTCATGTTGTTTATGCTTTGATAAATAATCTGTTTGAGGATATTTTATTTTTACTAATGGTTTGGTTTTGTGATAAGTAATTCTGCGTGCGATTTCTTTTGGCTGTTGTTTAAATTCACCTACGCATTGTTCCTCTACTCTGTATGAAAAATCAGCAAGCACATTCATATAATTGGTAAATGCTTCGTAAGGCGAATTGTAAGGATTGAAATATTTATGCACGTCACCGTCAGAAAAATATTTGGTGCACATGTAGTAAAAGTGGTCGCTGGTCTGCAGATATTCCCAATCTTTCAGAATCCGTTTGTCAGTACATTGGCTCACTTTCTCCTCCAGGCGATATAAACTTTCAAAGGCATCGTCCTGTAAGTCGTTGCCGAGCCATGCAGATAAATCGCGTGATTCATCAGCCCATGAAATCGGATATGGAACATGCAAATTTCCAACAGGCTGAAGTTTTAGCGCAGCTTCGGAAGGAGTTACAAAACGGTAATCAGAATTGGAAAATATTTTTTCAGGTAATGTTTTCAGGAAATTAAATATTCCCGTGTCATGCCATTGATGTTCTCCAAAGGTTTCGTAATCCATAAATAGATTTACAATTTCTTCTTCCTGCGGCAGTGCATTGAGCCAGTGAACATATTTTTCTGTTGTCAGCGGATGTTCATTCCAATCTTTATTTGAAAATCGAAATGCAATGTCATCGCTTAACTGAAAGTTTTTCAACAATAATTTTAATTCTGGCTTAACCGGATTGCAATACAAATAATTCGGACTCTTCCAATCCAAAATATGTTTTGCCCCTTCAGCGAGCATTGCTTTGAAACCCATCTCAGCAACCATCTCACCGATTGTATCTGAATAAATCAATTCGGTGTTTCTGAAAACCTGCGGACGCTGGCGAAAGTGTTTCATTATTTTATCAGAATGTTCGCTCACCTGAATGATGAACTCACGCTTACTTTTTAGAACTGCAAGCGAATGTGAGTTAGTCTCGGCAAGAAACTCCACGCAACCTGTATCGGAAAGCTCTTTGAAACTTTCAAGCACTTCGGGTGCGTACTTTTCAAACTGGTTTATCGCCATCCCTGAAATAGAAAAGCTTATTTTGAAACGGTTGCCGTTTGCACGGATAAGGTCAAGCAGCACCTGGTTTGTTGGCAAATAACATTTGCTTGCAACTTTGCGCATGATGCTTCTGTTTTTTTCTTCGTCAAAATAATTGTTGTGATAGCCGATGTCGAAAAACCGGTAAGTGCTCAGGCGAAACGGCTGATGCACTTGGAAATAAATACATAGATTTTTCATTTAAATATTTTTATTTTTGTTATTGAGAACTGATTCGTAAATTTTATTTAGTTTATATGCCTGTCTTTCCCATTTGAGATTTCCCATTTCCTTGTAACCCATGTGTGCTGATAATTTTGCAAATGAAGAATGATGGAGCAAACTGTATATGGCATCAGCCATAGCATCTACATCCCAGAAATCAATTTTCACTGCATGTTTCAACACCTCTGAAACACCAGATTGTTTTGAAATGATGATGGGAACTTTTGATTGTAGCGCTTCCAAAGCTGAAATACCGAACGGTTCGGAAACGGAAGGCATCACGTACACATCACTCATTGCAAGCATGCGCGTAACATCATCGCCTCTGAGAAAACCGGTGAAATGAATTTTGGAGGCAATGCGTAATTCTGCTGCACGTTTAATCATCCTGTAAAGCATGTCACCGCTTCCTGCCATTACAAACCGAACATTTTCATCCTTGTCAATTACTTTTTTTGCAGCTTCAATAAAATAGTCAGGACCCTTTTGAAATGTTACACGACCGAGGAATGTTACAATCTTTTCTTTTATTTTTTTATCGTAAGATGCAGTTGCGTTCGGATTATCCATCACAGCGTTATGCAGCACATTTATTTTATCAGAACTGATTCCATATTTTTCCATGATGATATGTTTGGTGAGTTTGCTCACGGCTATTACACGATGAGCAGTTTCCATTCCTATACGTTCCACATCATATATATCATGATTGATATGCTCCCCTGAACGGTCGAACTCAGTAGCATGCATGTGCACCACCAAAGGTTTCCCGCTGACTTCACTCGCAACAATTCCTGCCGGATACGTCAGCCAGTCGTGCGCATGAATTACATCGAACTGATTTGTACGTGCAATTTCTCCAGCAACCATTGCATATTGCATCACTTCGTTCATCAGGTTATTGCCGTACTGTCCTGAAAATTCAAAATTTATTTTACCCGAAGAATAGTTCACAACTTTATTCGCATTTTTATTAAATGAGGAATGTTCGTGTGCAAATTCAGAAGGAGATAAATAAGGAACAATTTGAGATGAGACGGCAAGCAGCGTCATTTTATTCAGCCATTCATATTGCCCGATGGAATAAATATCGGTAGAAATGTTTCCTGCATTAATGAGTTTCACTGCGCCTGTTTCTTCATCACCAAAAACTTTCGGAACAACAAACAATACTTCCACGCCATTATGCACAAGTCCCTTGCACAAGCCGCAACATGCAGTGCCCAGACCACCAGAGATGTGAGGAGGAAATTCCCAACCGAACATGAGCACTTTCATTTTTTCGATTATTTTATATTAAATTATTTTGACAATATTTCCTTTGCAAATGTGTGTATAGCCTTACAAGTAAATTCTGACAGCTGTCAAGTTTTTGATTGTTTATCAGCAGGAAATAAATTAGCATCTTGTTCCTTATTATTTTAATGGTGATATAATGCGTGCTGTTGACGAAGCATATTCATCTCATTTAAGCAATCAACAGTATTAATCTGGCAATTCGCATGATTGTTATTTCCGCCCATTGTGCCCCCACTCATCATACCACCGTTCATCAGGTTGGAAGAGCAATGATTTCTCATTTCCTGATGACAGAGATTATTATAATAATTGAAAACAGAATCCTGCTGATGATACCTGTGGTCGAAATACGGATAGGGAGTTCCATTCCACAACGAATCCTTACTGGACATAATTACCGAATCATTATATGCTTTTGCATCCACGTATGCACTGCGCATAGAATTGATTGTTACAATTTCTGTTGGAGATAAAGACGGTTCGCTACTATCCTTTCTGCAACCGCTAATTGTTACTACAAGAATTGTTGCTGCCATTGCAGCAAACAGGAATGGAACTACATTTTCCCTTTTCATTGTATCATTTTTTAATTGTTTATATTAATAAATTTATTTACTGTCTGATTTCTGAAGGGTCATTCCGCACTTCGGACAATTGCCCGGCTTATCAGATTTCACTTCCGGATGCATCGGACAGGTATAGTAACTGTTCGCAGAATTATTCTGGCTTGTGTTGGTTCCCTGATATTCGTGCCGTAGCGTTACATTTTTTTTATCAATCTGCATCGTGAGTAGGGCCACAAATGGCAGTGAAGTATTTTTCAGCGGAACCGCGTAAGCATTTTCACCTTTGGCAAACAGTGTAACAGTTTCTGCACTTCCGTCGCTGTAAGTAATTTCTGCTTTCCCACTGATGTCGGCATTCAATAGCGGCTTTCCTTTTTTATTCATCACATAAATGGTGAAAGGGTCATTTTTCAATACTTGCTCATGCACCATTTCAAACTGGTAATTTCCTGTTTTGATAATCTCTCCGTCATTCATTCCTTTCATATCATGTGCTGAACCGTGACTGTCATGTGATGACATGTTCATCATATTGCACTGTGCTGATGCACTGCTTATTACAAATGCTGCACTTGCAATAAATATTATTTTTATTATGGATTTCATTTTTTTACTTGTTTTTAAGTGTTTAATATTAACTGAGATTTAATTTAATAGCAATGACGAAGCGCACCTATACAGATGAACTTTATCACACAGAAAAAATAAATTAAATCAGAAGCGACCTGAAGAGAATGGAAAAGCTTACAGGCAGTGCAGGAGGCGCATGTTCAAGCGGAATAATATCTTCAGTAGAAAAAGAATTTGCACTGAACAAATTTGTGTGCAACAGAAAAGCAAATAAATCAATTGGTGTAATTGAATGGAACAGAATTGAAGTTGCCGGAGTATAATTATCGGTTATCTTAAAATGTTTTGTTTTGTTATGGCAGCAGTTATCCTGGTGAGAAGAATTACAACCGCAAGGACTTTCCTTTTTCTCAAACGATGCCGTTGCAGTTCCATTCGCTGAACAAAAATGTGTACTGATGCTGAAACCAACTGTGCACAGCAAAAACACAAACGAAAGAAATATGGCAACTGCTCTTTTCACTGGACTATTTTTTATTAACCGCTGAATGGAATATTATCCTTTTACATTTCATATTACTCTTAAACTATTTTCCTGATGTAAAATTGCATCATATCTATGTTATTTAATATGATTTTCGTCATATATTGAAATGATTCAGCTCACATGCGATAATGTCTGCGGGTGAGCTTCCTTTTTATTTTCAATATGATTTTCATATTTACCAAGCATGTATTTTATTCTAAGCAATTCTGCTACACTCCATGCCTGTGCAATGGCTCCGCGTGCCTTGTGAGGAGCATCACCGTCAAATATTTCTGCCATGCTGTACAAACATTTTTCACTGATTGCAGATTCAAATCCATCATACAACTCTTTAATAAACGGAACACCGTTTCTTCCATTCAGCTTCAGATATGCTTCCGCAAAATGCCCCAATAGCCAAACCCATACCGTTCCCTGGTGATATGCATCATCTCTGTTTTTCTGATTGCCTTCATAAACTCCTTTGTAATTTGCATCATCAGGCGAAAGTGTTCGAAGTCCTCGTGGAGTCAGTAATTTATTTTCAACTGTTTTTAAAACTTGTTTTTTTATTTCATCATCAACAGGGGAGAAAGGAAGCGATAGAGCAATAATTTGATTCGGACGAAGCGACCAATCTGTATAATCCGCATGGACACAATCTGCCAAATAGCTGCGATGCTCATCCCAATAAACTTGTTTAAATGACTGACTGATTTTTTCGGGCAACTCTTCCCATTCGGAAATAAATTTTTTGTCATTGACAGCACGAGCTGCTTTCAAAGCAAAACAAATTGCATTATACCACAGTGCATTTATTTCAACAGGCATTCCAATGCGCGGTGTAACAGTTCTGCCTTCAGTAACTGCATCCATCCATGTGAGTGCAAGTCCGATTTCTCCACAAGAAATCAAGCCATTCTCCTGCATTTTAATATTGTGCAATGTTCCGCGCCTAAAATGTTTCAGTACCGACTTTATTTTATGACCGTATGATTTTTTCCAAAACAATTTATTGTCGCCTGTGAACAAAACATACTGCTGCATTGCCCAAACAAACCAGAGTGGAGCATCCACAGAATTGTATGAACTGTTTTCATCCGAACCAATATTCGGAAAAAGTCCGTCTTTCATTTCCGGCAACATCGTATCAATTACAGATTTAAAAATTTCCGGGTGACCTGTAACAAGCGTGAGTCCGGGTAATGCAATAAATGTATCTCGTCCCCAACGACCGAACCAATGATAACCCGCTGTGATTTCAGTTCCTTTATTTCCTTTGACAATAAATTGCTCCGCTGCATTATTCAGACACAAATCAAAATCATTGTATGGAATTATTTTCTTCAATTCAGATTCAAACATTCCTTTCAGCTTGCGTGAATTGATTTCCTCAGTGCCTGCCGAAAAAATAATCTGGTCGCCTTTCTTTAATACCAATTTGAAATATCCGGGCTTATATAAATCCTCGCTAAATTCATATCCCCTGTTTTGCTCTTCAGTGAATTCAATGTTGTAATACCAGTCAGGCGATTGAATAAATTCATTCTGCTTTGAAAATTGCATTGTCAAATCAGTGAAGCCATCATATATTTTTACTTTAATTCCATTGGCAATCGTATCTGATTTTTTATTCGCATTAAGATTCGCCTTGGTAAGTTGATGTATATTTCGGAAAGCAAGAAGAGGTTGAACCCAAAATTGAAAATTTTCATTCGCCTCCAAAACAGTATATCCAATAAGCAAACGATTTTCATTCGGAACGAGAAGCATTTCTTTTTTAACGATTATGTCTTCGCCCTTCAAGGTCCACTGCGGAATTCGTTCAAAAGAAAAATCTTCTAAGTGCAAATATCCTTCAGGAGAAAAAACGTGAGGATAACGATGCGTTCCGAATTGAATTTTTCTGTTTCCCTGAATAATGGTTTCGTCAAGCCCTGAAAGCAAAAGATAAATTTCACTATTCATCAGTGGCTGCGGCACGGCAAGCAGTCCATGATATTTGCGTGTGTTGCATAGTATGATTGTTGAACTTGAATAACATCCTGCTTCATTCGTAAGGAGAAATTCTTTTTGCAACGAATGTTCAAGGTCAGAAAGTTGTTTGTTGTTATAGTGGACGGGAAGCATGTTATTTATTTTTTTGTCATTCCTGATTTCAAATGATGCATTTGCTCCTGCAAATCATGAAAAACATTTTTCGCTGCATGTTTAAAATCATCCTCTCTGTCTCTTGAACAATAGACATGACGGGGAACCCAAAGCCTCACGTTCACTTCTCAGCTTTTTTCTTTGTCATGCAATTCGTGCAATTCCACTTCGAACTTCTCAATCATACTGAATTCTTTTCCAATGTTTTCAATCTGTTTGTGCAGGTAAGTATTTAACTCAGTAATGGGTTCATGGAATGGCGGCTGAAAATTTATTTCATACGTTTTCATTTTACTTTTCCTCCTTATATGTTTTAATTAAATTTTTATTTTCTCTGCCGTTTTTATGTTTCTCTTTTATTTTCTGAAGCTGGTGCTGCAAATCATCAAAAACATTTTTTGCAGCAAGCAGGAAATTGCTTTCTTTTTCCTTTGCAAAAAGGACGTTGCCCGGAACAAAAAGTTTTACATCCACTTCACATTCCTTATTTTTATGATTGTTATCAATCCGTAATACCACTTCACATTTTTCAATGTGTGCGAATGTGTTTCCGGCTTTTTCAATACGGCTGATGAGATAATCATTTACTTCATCATGTGTATTTATATGCGGTGATTGAATAGTCAACTGAATATTATTTATATCAAATTTTTTCATTTATTTTCCTCCCTCTTTAATTCAGTGAAACAGGTTTCATTAATTTTTCAGCTAAGTTTATATTTTCAATTCCTTTGATGAGTGCATCAGGATTAAATGAAATGCTGTCAATGTTTTGCTCAACGAGAAACTGTGCGAATTCGGCATGGTCGCTGGGAGCTTGTCCGCATAATCCAATTTTACGATTCATCTTTTTTGCAACTCTGATTACATCAGCAATTAATTTTTTCACTGCCGGATTTTGTTCATTAAATAATTCAAAAATGATGGACGAATCCCTGTCAATACCAAGCGTTAGTTGCGTGAGGTCGTTGGAGCCGATGGAGAATCCGTCAAACACGCGAGCAAATTCTTCGGCAAGAATAATGTTGCTTGGAATTTCCGCCATCACATAA
>JAYVUK010000025.1:0-24713 GCA_043787975.1 Bacteroidota bacterium | reverse complement strand
GTGCACAAAAAAAAATGGATGCAACACAGAACCCCTCGCTTAAAAAATCATTGCAGGCATACCTTGACAAACTGGAGAAAATCAGAAAAGAATTGATTGCAACTAAAGGAGGGCAAGCCATCACTGGTGAAGAGCGCATTCGCGAAAAACTCAGTGAGTTGTACGGTTCTGAAGTTGGTTACGAAGGGAGGCCATCTGATTCCCAAATTAACCGGATCCAGGGTTTGATGCATGATATGAATGCTCAACAAACGATTGCCGACGGTATCTGGAAAAATGATTTGCAAAAAATAAATGAAGCGTTGAAGAAAGCAAATGCAGGTGAGTTGTACTTACTCACCCGTGATGAATTTGATAAAGTCAAGGGTGGAGGCTCAATAAGTAATCCTCCAAAAAATAATCGCCTTGGATTTAGTTCTGAAGAAGGCTATAACGAAGAAAAGGAATAAACTTTAAAAGCATTTTAAAACAGAACCCCGGAGAAATTTTAATTCTCCGGGGTTCTGTTTTATACGTAAGCGAAGGGTCCGCTCTTCTATACATCTGATCAGAATTTAAAATACACAAACAACCGTCCGTGGTTTTTGCTGTCGTTGTTAATTCGATGATAGAGTGGTTTTATATGAGGCAGCTGAAGAAATCGCTGCACTTTTTTCTTTAACTGTCCACTCCCCTTTCCCGGAATAATCTCTACTTCTCTTATTTTTTTCTCAATGGCATCTTCGAATACCTGGAGTAAAGCTTTATCAATTGCCTTGCTGTCGTTGTATATATCATGAAGGTCAAGCTTTATTCTGGACATGGAATATTTTTTTCTTCATTCATTTGACTTCCACTATTTACTTTCAAAGATATTCCTCATTTAGCCTGATCTACTTCCCTGCTATATTTATCATAGTCACCGGCATGAAATTTTATCCACACATGATACCGTTTCAAATTCTGAACTTCCATTTTACAAAAAAAAGAATTGTAATAAACTCCGGTGCTAAACGGCTTTAAAATTTGCTGACGGGAAACAGGTAAGGACGATGCGATCAATAACGAAGTAGCCGTAGGGAAAGTGGTCGATAGAAAACGATTTTCAAAAGGAGAAAACACACCACTTTTTTTCTCCTGGGCAAATGAAGCCCCAAAAGACAGCAACAAAATCAGAAGCAAAAGAAAATGTTTTATGTTTTTCACACCAACTATTTTACTCTATTCATTGCCTGATAAATTTCTTCCAGGCAATTTTAGTTCCCTGCTCAAGCTTACAAAAGTAGAGGCCTGTCGCAAGTGATGAAATATCAATGGAAGTTGTATTGATCGATTGAAATAAAATTTGTCCGACTGAATTACAGATTTCAACTTTAAATTCTTTGGAGTTATCAATACCCGAAACGGATAACGATGTGCTCGTTGGATTCGGATACAGCAAGAATTGTTTTTCATCATTAGAAATCCCGACAACGGGTGTTGCGTTACAAAATACATCGTTTAACCGTATCCAGATGGAGTCGTTCACAACATTGCCGACTTCCAGTGTAAGACCGAAAGCATCTCCCATCCGGATGGTAACGAGATTCATGGAAGGAACAACGTTGAGTATCTGATCATTTTTTCCGAGGGCGGAAAACATATCGACCGGCGCATGTGGTGATAAATAACCGGGAATCTGTATTTGATAATTCGGAAAGTGATACGATGATTTTCCGTTCAGCCACCATAAGTAACCATACGCAAGATTGATATTTTGCGATGTGTTAACCATCGCATTAAAATAAGTTGTGTCATGCATGATGGTATCGGTATCCCAGATTCCCCTTGCCAGCGTGAGTAAACCAAAACGCGCAAAACTTCTCGCCTTGCTGTAATACGTATCATCATATCCGTTTGGAACAAATAGTCCTGTGATTCCACATGTAGCGAGGAGGTTGGTATTCTTAAACGCATTTACTGACATGTTGGTAGCTGAATCAAGCACCCAATGTGTCATGGTGTAAGGCGCGTTGTGATAGGCCCATCGCGTGCCCGGAGGCGCGATGCAAACCAAACACGAATCATCTGTGCAATGATTCTCACTCGTCACACCGCCATACATATCATCAAAACCGGTTGTCATGGTAAGTTGATGAATGATGTGTATTGAATCTTCTGCTGTAGCTCCGCACGAGGAGAAGCCATGACCTAAATATTTTGGAAGCGAATCGTGAATGTTTAAATATCCCTGTTCCTGCGCGAGACCAACGAGGAACGATGTCAGCGATTTTCCGGCTGAAGCCCAATACCAAATACTGTCTGTAGTAAATGTTCCGAAATAATGCTCGACCACAATTTTTCCATCCTTCAGAATGATAAATGCTTTTGTATGATGCTGACCGAGGTAATCAATCAACGTATCAATTTTATCCTGGCACCAACCCAATGAAGCAGGCGAAAGTGTATCCCAGGTTGTTCCCGTCGGAGGCGGGAAATAAAGTGTCTGTGCTTTTGCGCTGATCGTAAATGAAAACACAAAGAGAGCGATCAGTTTTTTCATGGAAATTATTTCTTCAAAGTTAAGAGTATTGCTTTAAAAGCAATTAAATATCTTTGAGGCCAATCAATCCGCGAGCGAACCAAGAATTAAACTTCAAACAAAAGCTGCAAACCGTATTAATATATTTTTTTGAAAAACTAATAATCTTCATTATTGACTATCATTACTCTTATTGACCTCTGAGGAGGTTTTATTTGTGCTGAAATCTTCTTTTTGAATTAGCATTTTTTCCTTTTTCCTATAAACCTTTGCAATTTTTTTTCTTGCCTCTTCAGATTCGTCACCTTCCAAAATTTCTCTCTTCAATACTTCTTTTAAAATAACATTTTTGATTTCATCAGGTTGAACTTTAATATCAGGATATACCAAGCGCAACTCCTTCCTAATCGCTAGTATAATAGATTCAGAACAAATAAGATTGCCAATCATAAATCTACTAGTAGCTTGTTTCTGAGTAAAAAAGTCAGCAAGTATGGATTTTGAAATTGCCTCCTTTGTTAGAATAAATAAATGTTCAATATCTTCTTCATTTTTCGGATTCAATTGTAGGAAATCAATCTCACAAACAAGCACATGATTAATTGGTTTAGAGAAAATAACTTTATAGATTCTCCATTTAATGCCATTGGATAATACCACCCATTCTAAACCTTTATTTGCTGCATAGTCAATCGCTTGCTTTATATGATGCTCCTTCAATTCAATTCCAATCGCTTTTGCTTCAAGAAGTAATTGCAACTTACCATCTATCTTTAAAGCCAAATCACAAAAGGTTCCTCTAATTGCCACCTCTGTTGTGATATCAGAATATTTATCAAATCCGAGAATCTCAGAAATCATTCCTGTCATTAGTACGACAGTATCTGATTCATTAATATCTCTTTTTTTTGCTGACTCAACAATAGGTTGAAACCGTTTCAAACCCTCAATGATTCTTGAAGCTATTCTTACAGGAACGTTTGCCATATTATGTTTAGTTAAAGACAAATATATCAAATAAAATATCGAATACTATTTTGAATTACCAAGCTTCGCTAACAACCATTAAAGCTTAATTATGATTCTTCTCCTCTGATTTTTTCTCTGCTAAAAACCAAGAAGCTATAAATCCTGTAAAAGTTCCAAAAAGCCCCACACCAGCTGTCATAAGAAAGGATGCTATAATTCTCCCTTCAGTTGTTACAGGATATTTATCACCATAACCGACAGTAGTTATAGTAACCCATGCCCACCAGATCGCATCTTCAGCAGTTTTAATATTACTATTTGGATCATGCTCAACTTGTAAAATTGCCACAGATGAAAAAATTACCATAATGACCGCTATTGCCGATACAGTGGTAAAAGCACCTTGAGCTTTATTAATAAAAACATGATTAATAATATGCCTGACTGAACGAAAGGCTCTTAGCACCCTAAATAATCGAACTAAACGAAGAACTCTACCAAAACGAAGAAAAGAAAGAACAGGAATACTTGATACTAAGTCAATCCATCCCCATCGCATAAATCTCCATTTATTATCTGCGTGATAATATCGAATACAAAATTCAAATAAGAAAAAAACGCAAATTGAATTATCTAATAACAATAGCAATCTTGAAACCTGTTGAGGTAATTGAAAAAAGGTATCAACTAATAAAGCTAATAAAACATAGATAGATAGAACTATTACAAGAACATTAAGATAATTTAAAGAATTACCTTTAGAAGATTCAACCTTCTCCATAAAACAATTTTTTAATTCGTGTGATCAACATTAAGATTAATAAACAAGCAAATGTAAATTAAATCTTGAGCAGTTTATGATTCTCAATTCCAATTTTTCACTATCATTGTTTCATGGAACTAAACTTCAAACAAAAACTACAAACCATTTCCTGTTTCATCTTTGATGTGGATGGAGTTCTCACCGATGGTTCTCTGGTATTATTAGAAAATGGAGAACAAACCCGCACCATGAACATCCGCGATGGTTATGCGCTTCAAGCCGCTGTAAAAGCAGGTTATAAAGTAGCTGTGATTTCCGGTGGCCGATCAGAAAGTGTACGGACAAGATTAAACAAGTTGGGTGTGCTGGATGTTTATCTTGGAGCTGATAATAAAAAAGAACAGTTTGATGAAATAGTTTCCATGTATGACCTGAAAAAGGAAAACATTCTTTACATGGGAGATGACATACCTGATTTTGAAGTAATGAAGATATCAGGCGTTCCAACGTGCCCGGCCGATGCAGCGCGTGAAATAAAAGCCATCTCTGTTTATGTTTCCGACAAAAACGGTGGAGAAGGTTGTGTGCGTGATGTCATTGAGCAAGTGATGCGTTTGCATGGCAAATGGATGACCGAATAATGTCGACAGTCCACGGTCAACAGTTGACAGCCGTGCTCGTGCTACAGCCCTATCATTTAAAATCTATAATTTAAAATTTAAAATCTCTTTGGTGTTTTCCTTTCTGAAACTCATTCGGCTTCCAAACCTGTTAATCATTGCTGCCTCGCAGGCGTTGGTTCGCTATTGCCTGATCATGCCTGCATACAAAACTGCTTTCAACTATACAGGAATTCATCCGACTCATCTTACGAAAATTGATTTTATTTTACTGGTCTTCTCCACCCTATTGATAGCAGCCGCCGGAAATATCATCAACGATGTTTTTGATGTCCGCGCTGATAAAATAAACAAACCCGGAAAAAACAGTATCGGAAAATTAATCTCTGCTGAAGCTGCAAAGAAGTTATATTATATTTTTTCTGCAATCGGAATTGTCCTTGGCCTTTACCTCGCTTTCAAAATAGAAAAACCTGTGATGGGTTTTATCAATGTGTTTGCTGCAGGTTCATTGTGGATGTATTCTTCCTATTATAAAAAAAGATTGCTGATCGGGAACATAATCATCGGCCTACTTTCAGCTTTGTCCTTGTTGACAGTTGGATTGTTTGAACCGGAATTTTATCCGAACATCACCTATCTTCTCATTTACTCAGGATTTGCTTTTGCTTTAACATTGATTCGCGAAATCATCAAAGACATGGAAGATTTGGATGGAGATGAACGTACGCAATGCAAAACATTACCGGTGATTGCCGGCATTAAAAAAAGTAAACAAGTTGTATTGTTCCTGATCACAATTACCGGGGGAATGATTGGCTATATTCTTATTACCTATTTCTACGGCAATAAGGTGATCAGTTTCTGGAACCTTGTAGCGCTGTTCGAAATTCCTTTTCTCGCTCTTTCCTATTTGGTGATCACGGCTTCAGAAAAAAAAGATTTTCATTTTGCAAGCACGTTCATCAAGATCATTATGGTGCTGGGAGTATTTTCACTTTTTCCATTTTATTATTTCTTCCTTCGGTAACTTCAACTTTGGTGGCTTCGACAAGCTTACTTCGACAAGCTCAGTAAACTTGTCGTTAGCTGAGCCTGTTGAACGTATACTGAGTCTGCGTTAAGCTCACTGAGCCTGTCGAAGTGAGTACCTACTCCAGCACAATCTTCAGATCATAATCACCGGAAATGTTTTTCTCAATCATCAGGCGGATTGAATACTTCAGGTTCAGTTTTTCATGTATTTCATTGTGATCGTCTGCAGGTTTACCAAAAAGGTTATAATCTGTTTCCCGTTCAAACCTCGGTTTGTTGATTTCATTAATCTCTTCAATTCTCGGATTCGTTATTTTCCATTGAGGTGAAATACATTGCCTTATTTCATAATCCAACTCTTTCATCCGTTGGATACACTTTTCAAGATTCATTTTTTCAAGGAAAGTGCTGACATATACATCACTTGTGAAATATTCGATTTCAGGTTGTGCTGCATCTTCGAGATAATATTCTGTTGTCCGCGTATTCGTCAGCGAAAAACCTTCTTTCTTTGGACCGGTGATAAATTGAAAATCTGTTGCGCTATGTTGCATCAGGTAATCAAGCTTCTGACAAAATTCCCAGTCCGAATCAAATGCATTTTGAGTTGAATCAAAATTTGCATAGTGAATTGTGAATTTTCCTTTTTCTAAACTATCCTTTGATGTGAACAGGAACTGATACTGTCCGGGAGAAGCAGGTTTGAATAAATAAGCCAGGTAACTTCCGTTTGCGCTGTTATATTTCGGAATGTCAACGCTACCCAGTGTATCACCTTTCACACTTCTTACAAAAAGAGCAACAGCAAATTCAGCCGAAGAATATTTTACCAGAACCATTTCACCTTTTTTCAAATCCAACTCAACTTTGTAAAAAGATCGCTTGTGAGCTGTATCAGATTTCGCATCCAATTGCGAACTGAAAGAATGATACTGTATGATTGCTGCGGAATTTTGAGCGGAAGAATTTTTAATCAGCAGTATGCTAAACAACAAGAAGAAAAATATTTTTTTCATAACGGGTTTATCAAGCCATAAAAATAGCACTTATTGTTTAAGAATTTTAAATTCAACTCTACGATTTAAAGCGCGACCTTCTTCGGTGTCGTTGGAAGCAACAGGTTGAGATTCTCCATATCCTTTTGAACTCATCCTGCTCGCTGAAATATTTTTTGATACCAAATAATCCATCACCGATTTCGCGCGGTCAGAAGAAAGCTTCAGGTTATCAGCATCCGCTCCGATGGCATCCGTATGTCCCGACAATTCAATGTTCACAGAAGAATTGTCATTCAGAAATTCAACCACACGGTTTAATTCAGGATATGATTCAGGTTTCAATGTTGACTTAGCAAAATCAAAAAAGATGTTGTTGATACGCACCACCTGCCCTACTTCTATCGGAACGAGATACAAATCACGTTTAATTTCCGTGTACTCCTTCAGGTTGGTTGCATCGAAGTTATCGTTTACAGAAATAAATCCTTTGGCTTCCGCCCGAAATCCGTATGCATGTCCGTATGGAAGTACAATTTTGTATTCACCGTTCTGCGGATTGGTCCGTGCAATTCCCGCTTCATTTCCATCTTTCAAATATTCATAACGCACAGAAGCATCGGGAATAAATTCCTTCGTCTTCTGGTTGTATACATTTCCAACCATCAGGATCACCGGCTTGGGAGCTTGTTCCGGTGTTGCGCGAACCCTGAAAATATCTCCGCCACTTACAAAATAAGCGTAGTCACCTTTTGCAGGAATGGTATAGTACGCATCCCATCCATCTGAATTCACGGGCGGACCTAAGTTAAGCGGCTCACTCCAGTTTTGCCATGTGTCATCCAGCCTTCTTGAAAGATAAACATCGTTGCTTCCGAAACCATTTAATCCGTTCGTTGAATAATAAAGAGTCGCATCATCGGCCGCAAGAAATGCGCAACATTCGCTTCCTGTTGTATTGATTTTGGGTCCGAGATTTTTTGGCTCACTCCATGAACCATCCTTTTCAAGAAATGAAACATACAAGTCACTGGAACCTTTCGTATCTTCCCTTTTCACATTCATAAATATTTTTTTGCCGTCGTTAGAAAGAAAAAAATTGATGTACCGATCTGTGTTGATGAAATTTTTCACCATTGCATTTTCAGGAAAACTCCATCCGTCCTTTGTCCGGTGAGAAAATGAAAATCCTTTTCCATGACTTCCGTCTTTGAAATACTGACCGTTCAACAACAGTGTATTTCCATCGGGCGTAACGGAAGCAACAAAATTGTGATGCTGGTTGTTGATGGGTTCCGGAAATTCCTTCGCCGGCCCCCATTTTCCAAATTGATTCAGTTCAGAATACCATATCTCATCATCATCCACATGAGGCGGAAAATCTTTCCTGTTGAAGAAAAGTGTTTTTCCATCCGGGGAAATAACAGGATTCACTTCCATGTAACGGCTGTTCACATTCATGCTGAGCTTCTCTGCTTCTGCAGAAAGATTCAGATCGATTGCGGTTTTGATTTCCGATTTGATGTCTTCCTGGTTGTCCGCGATTCCGATTGCATCAATTTGGTTTGCACCCGGTATCACTCTGCAATCCAAACTTATTTTCAAAGAGACCACTTCATACGTTGTTTCATCAAACTTTACCTGGAAATACCTGCTGGGAACAGAAAGAAGCGTATCCGGTTTTTGTTTGTAAATCTCATGCTCAACATTTTGCGCATCGAATAAAACGATCCGATAGATTGCTCCCGGAGCATTGTTCTCCGCAATGATGACTTGCTTTATTTTCATTGGCTTCGCAAAACCAACCTGGAGAAATTCTTTTCTGTCGTCAGCAGACGCAACCCATGCAGTAGCGGAATATCCTTTGCTCGGCATCGAATTCGGTTCACCCAACACCTGCTTCGCAGAATACTCTTCGTACTCTTTCTGCGAAGAATAGTTGATGACCTTACTCGCCCACTGCACCTCCTGTGCGGATGCTCCTGATTTGATCAAGAGTGAAGCGATAATATAAAATAGGTTTCTTTTCATTGTTATGAGAATAAATAGGAGGATTTGAATACTCCTCAAACCCTCCTTTTGTGTTCATGTGTTCGAAAAAATTATTGAGTTGCTAGTTTTGTGATTGATTTCTTTTCCCATACATAGACGTATTTTCCGTCATCAGAAAGTCTTGACGTTGATCCTTTACGTGCATCATAATATTTGAACTTGCAGGTTTCGACATCATACGCTGCAACGTCTGCATTCTCTCTTTCAAACAGCAGTGTGTTTCCATACATCCCTCTGAATTCTCCAGACTTCCACCTTCCGCTGGCAACTAATTTTCCATCCGCTTTCAAATGCGTAGATACACCTTTTTCTCCGACAATGATTACACGGTCTTTGTAATCAAGAATTTTTTGAGCAAGATTGATGTCATCATCTTTAAGAATCACTTCATAGCTTTCCTTTCCGGAAGCGATGTCAAGCGAATAAAGTTCCTTTCCGCTGCACACAATTAAATTATTCCCGGAAGGAAATGCATTGGTAATTCCTTTCTTGAACCGATCTGATTCCCACAATTGTTGTCCGTTGGTTGCACTATACGCCTGCACACCGAAAGGTCTCACGTTTCGCGTATAAACCAGCCACCGCTCAATGATTTCTTCACCTCCTTGCGCATTCGTTCTTCTTTCATAGGTATACGCCTGGCATTCGATGGCACCACCAATCTGCAATACAATGGTGTTTCCAACCAGATACATTCCGGGTAATGCTTTCGCATCCGGAATTTCAGGAGACGTCCACAATAATTTCCCGGAATTCAGATCATACTTTTTAATGTATTGTTTTTTCTTTCCGAGCATGTCAATTACATACACATCGTTACCGGAAATAATCGGTTCTGCAACCACACCGTAACAACCAAAGCGTCTTGCATGTGCAGGCGCTGAAACTACATTTTGGTCTGCATCAAATGCTGCTGCCCATTGTTTTGCTCCCGTGTTGTAATCGTATACCTGGATTCCATTCATATACAGAAATACTTTTCCGTTTTGTATATCGAGATGTGCAAGCGGTTCTCGTGTCACAGCTTTTTTCTCCACGATACCGGAATACGTTTCATCCCAAACAACATCACCATTCTTTGCATTGATTTTTACAATCTGGTTTTAAAAACCGGAAAACAAAGCAGCGAGCGCTGTCGGTTTGTAGTTCAGCATCACCAAAAAACCGTCCTTCATATAAATATACGCTCCAACCACACCTTTGAATTTCGCAGTGCTCCAGATCTCTTCGCCTGTACGTGCCTTGATGAGGGTTACCGCTTCCTTGGTTGTAACCGCGAATGCTTCCAGTTCAGAAATGTAAATGATACTTTCATCTGTGAGGTTTTGATATTTTTCAGTCATCCACAAAAAATCTCCGGTGGTGAGATCAATACAAGCTGTTTTATCCTTTCCGATTTTTCGGTCAAAAACAAACAACACATTCGCATCCCACATCGGAATTTGTTCGTCAATTTTCCGTAGTCCCTTCGCGATGTCCTTGAATTCTTTTGTCCAAAGAACTTTTCCGTCTTTGTTGCTGACAAAAGAAAATTCTTTGTCACTGCTTCCATAGCAATACCCTTTGCGATCTGAGAAGCCGTTGTTTTCAATTTTATGATCAAGTTTTGTTGACCATGTTTCTTTCATTTCTTCTTGTGCATATGCACTTGCAGAAATAAGAAATAACATAAAGAAGTAAGCGATCCGTTTCATTTTGTTCGTTGTTTTTAGTGATGATTTAGAATTTATTATTTCGTGTTATTAGCTTTTTACGAGAAGTGAAATGTGTATTGGAATTTATACATCTTGCCCTTCGTCATTTTGAAGTTGAATTCCAATGTCCGCAAGAAGTCTTTCAAACCGGTTTGCATTTTCAGGTTGTCGCTGTCATTCGAAACAGCAAAGACAGTAAGTACTTTTCCGCGCTCATGAATGGTAATATCCAGAATGTATTCTCCCTTTATTTTGCTCTTCACCGCATACTCTTTTAGTGCACCTGTTTGCATGGACGAATCCAGTTCAGCTTTCGCTCTTGCAACGACTTCATCAAAATTCTGAATCAATGGTTTTTCAGCATGAACAGATAAACTACAGGTGAAAATAAGTACGATACACCAATTTTTTTTCATGATTTTATTTTTGAAATTTCCAAAGAGCAAGCCGCGAGCCGTATCCAAGCATCATTGTTTCATCGCCGGGAAGAAATTCAAAAGAAGCTCTTCCAATGTGAATGTCTTCAAAGACTCTGAAATCATTCACGAAATATTTCAGCATGGAACCGGTAGCCCTGTCAAATAAATTGATGGAGTTGAGTACCCTGAATTTTTGTTCAATGGAAGTGCAGGCAAAATAATTCCTGTCAGCACTTTCCTTATAGAGCGGTTCCGATGCGCTCGTAGAATACATGAGACGCGTTGCTGAACCATTGGTAGCATCCACCACCTGGATATATCCGTTGCGTGAAGCACCTTGTTGCGCTCTCAAATGCGTGTTGGGAGCATTGAAAAGATAAACCAGGCTTCCGTCTAACGAAAAACGAATGCTGAAAACAATATCGAAAATATCGTCCGCAACAAATTTCTTAGCAAATGTTTTTGCATCGTAGAATACAGCAAGCTCCCTGTACTTCAGCGCTTCTTTGATTGCCTTTTTATCCGATCTGACAGAAGGAATATTTTTCAATTCCTCTTCCGTGGTCTTTTGTGAAACAACAATCATGTCGCCTGCAGGATTGATGGCAACTGAGTTTGTTGCATTGTCAGGTTTAAATGAACGCTCCTTTTCTCCTGAAAGGATATTCCAAAAAACCACTTCACCGCCGTCCAATGCAAGCACTGATTTACTGTCAGGTGTAAATGATGCACAGTGAACGCCTTCTTTACTTAACAAAATATTCCCGGTGGCAACATCCATCACTTCCGCTTTGGAAGGCCGATCTTTATTCAGCGACCAATCTGTAAAAAATTGTTGAAGCAACAACAGGTATTTTCCATCTGCGGAATAAGCCAGATACGGTCCTTGTTTGTAACCGGCTAAGTCAAGTTTACGGGTTATCTTTTGTGTTTCAATGTCCCAGAAGAAAATGGCATTGCCACCGGTTGCAATCGCCAGCGTCTTTTTGTCCGGTGAAATTTCAATGGAAGAAATATAGCTTTTGTTATTTTCAATGGTGATGATCTTAAAGTCTTCAGGATTCTGTGCGTTTGAGGACAAATGAACAGAGCTCACCGCCAATAATAAGAATGCCCGGAAAAAGCTACTTAGTTTTGTGTTCACTGGTTAATTGATTTCATGGGCCAAAATTAATCCTGATAGAATGTTGTGCAACTCCCCTGAGGAAGTGATATTACATACCCACCAGCACGTATTTCAGGACAATTTTAGAAAAATGCTTTTACATTCACAATGATAAAAATCGGAATCATGAAATCCGGGGAAAAGAAAATCTCTTTCATTAAAGTCATCAGGAAAAAATATCTTTATCCGATTTTTGTTTTATGAATGATGTAAAAATTATCCTTTGTTCAGCTTCTCCCAGGAGACAGCAGCTTTTAAAAGAACTTGGTTTTGAATTTGAATTGTCTCTCCGGAATGTAGACGAAACGTTTCCTCTTCACCTGAAGGCTGAAGAAGTGGCTGTGTTTCTCGCTGATAAAAAAGCAACAGCATTTCGCGAAGAACTGAAAGAAAATAAAATTCATATAACAGCAGATACAATCGTTTGGTTGAACAATGACGTGTTGAACAAACCGGCTGATTCCGAAGAAGCCTTTTTAATGCTGAAAAAATTGTCGGGAAATACTCACCAGGTTTTTACCGCTGTTTGTTTTAGCAGCATGAATAAGAAAAAAACAATCTCCGTAAAGAGTCATGTTCGTTTCAAAAATATTCCTGATGAAGAAATAAAATTTTATATCGAACATTACAAACCGTTTGACAAAGCCGGAGCTTACGGAGCACAGGAATGTTTGCCTGAAGGAATGAATCCTTGTTCAGAAAGAGAACGCGAGTTTATAAAATCAATAAATAAACCTGGTTTATTTGAGAGAACATTATCAAAGGACAAAAAACATTTCCCGCTCATACATAGTATTGAAGGAAGTTATTTTAATGTGATGGGACTGCCCATCGTGGAAGTTTACAATGAAATTCTAAATTTTAAATTCTAAATTTTAGATTCTGTCACAATAAGCTGGCTATACAATTTATAATTTAAAATTTAGAATTCCCAATTTCAATCATGCGTACTGCTTACATCAAAATGCACACTGCCATTTTCCTCTGGGGCTTTACCGGTTTGTTTGGAAAATTTATCCAGCTCAACGAAGGAATGCTGGTTTGGTACCGGTTATTGATCAGCAGCGTTGCCATTGGAGCAATCCTACTTTATAAAAAATCTTTCCCAAAATTAAAGCTGAAAGAATTGCTAAAGATCAGCGGCATCGGGATTTTAGTGATGTTACATTGGGTTGCATTTTATGCTTCCATCAAGCTGGCAAGCATTTCCGTTGCGATGGTATGTCTCTCTTCCATTGCTTTGTTTGCATCCATCCTTGAACCATTGGTAAACAGAAGAAAATTCGATTACATGGAAATTGTTTTCAGTGCTCTCGCCATGATGGGAATCTATACCATCTACGCTGCTGACTCAGGTGCTTCTCTTGGAATTATTATCGGAGTGATCAGCGCTTTGCTGAGCGCAATATTTTCCGTATTCAACAAACGCATTGCTTCAAAATACGAAACGCTCACCATCAGTTTTGTTGAACTCACCAGCGGATTAATTTTCCTCACGCTGCTTTTTCCGCTCTATTTTAAAATCCAACCCACCACCAAGTTTATTCCCGATTTACACGATTCAATTTACCTCATCATTCTTTCGCTTGTATGCACGGTGTTGACATGGATACTTTCATTGCAGGCCTTGCGAAAAGTTTCTGCTTATACGATGGGACTTGCGCTCAATCTTGAACCTGTTTACGGAATCACCCTCGCTATTCTATTTGCTGGTGAAGGAAAAATAATGAACAGGGGATTTGTTACAGGAGCGATCGTTATTCTGTGTACTGTTACAGTTCACACGTTTTATAGTTTTTACAAACATAGGAAGCCGGTCGTTAATCACTAGTTCATTTGTTCATTCGTCATTAGTTTAAGTGTTTAAAAGTTCAACAGTTTAATTAGTTTTGATTATTTAGTTGACTAATGAACCTTTGAACTATTGAACTTGTTTTTTCCGGATCTTCTTTAGTAATGACCAAAAATTACCACCGTATTCAACCAAAATCTCTTCATTCTTTTTGATATTACGAATTGCATCCAGGTAACATCGGTTGCCTTCCGTTTCGTAGTCTACGTTGTTGCGCAACCCTTTTACGCGCTGAAACCCCTTCGCATCATTGGCGTAACGGCCAAACGTTTTTTTATAGCTCAACGCATTGATGGTAACACGGGAATTTACTCTGAATAAATACGCATTGTATCCATCCTGATCCTTCACATCCTTCCACGGTTGAATGCGACCCTTGTATTGCGTGATACGGGTTCCTTTGGAAATATTAACGCGAGTGAACAATCCAAGTCCGGCTTGGGGAATTTTAGATTTCTTCAGGTACAAGTGTTTATCCAGGTAAGTCATCAACAATATTTTTATGCGAAGTAAGGAAATTTATGATCTATTGGTTGCTAGCGAAACTTTCTTTGTTAAAGCTTTCCATCTCAAATTTATTTTCCTTTTGAAGGTTTGACTTCGCATCTTTGCTTTCTTTATGAGAATTGCCAACCTTCTGCTCACGTTTTTTTTACTACTAATTTTTGTAGGACAGACTTCCGCTCAATACAATTTTGAAAAATACCTGGAGGATGCCAAGAAGGATTTAAACAACAACAATTTCAATGCAGCTATCAACAACCTGAACATTTGTTTGCAGGCTGAGCCGACAGCATTCGAAGCATTTTATTTCCGTGGCATTGCAAAATATTACCTGCATGATGACCTTGGAGCCGAACAGGATCTTGACCTGGCAACTACAAATTACAGTTCATGGTATTACGATGCCATTCATTACCGCGCCATGGTGAAAGACCGTCTTGAAAATTTCCAGGGAGCGATTAGTGATTTCAATAAGGTGATAGACAAAGTCGCTAACAACGGTCAGTTGTATCTCGAACGTTCCTTTTCCAAACTTTCAAGCCAGGATTACAATGGAGCGATCCGTGATTGCAACAAAGCAATGAGTATGAATGTTGTCAGCGAAGATGTATTCATGTGCAGGGGCGCTGCGGAAACAGCACTCAACGACTACGAAAAGGCGTTGATGGATTTTGACAAAGTGATTGAGTTGCGTCCGGGCAATCAAAATGCGTTGGTTAGAAGAGGAATGGTGAAAGCGAAAACAGGCAAATCGAAAGAAGCCATTGAAGATTACAATGCCGCGTTGAAAATAGATTCGGGTTGTACGTTTGCCTATTACAACCGCGCAGCAGCAAAGATGGATGAAAACGATACAAAAGGTGTCATCGCAGATTATACGATGCTCCTTAAATATGAACCAACCAACGCGCTCACCTATTATAACAGGGCTGTACTGGAAGCCAATACGAATGATTTCAAAAGTGCACTTGCAGATTTCGATAAAGTACTCGCGCTGAATCCTGAGAATATACAGGCCCTTTTCAACCATGCCAAAATGAAACAGGCCTTGCATGATTACAAAGGTGCACTTGATGATTATGATAAAACCATTCAACTGTTTCCGTATTTCACAGAAGCATATTATGAGCGGGCATTGTTGAAAAAAAGCATTGGTGATTTTCAAGGTGCAGAAAAAGATGACGATCTCGGCAAACTGATGAGTGATTTGAATCATTCCAAAAATCGTTCACAGGTGGCAAGAGATTCTGTTACACTTAGTCACATGACAGAATTAAACTATGATTTCAACAATGTAAATCCAAACAGCATTGACACGGTCGACATTCACATTCTGCCGATCTTTTGTTTTGTTTTAAAATCGAGTGATTATAAAAGCACCTTGGGTGATCGTCCTGTCTTATTAAAAACAAGAAAGCGAAATTACAGTTCCATCTTTCTTACAAATAAAGATGTACGAATAAAAAATGCTGTGGCAGACAGTTCAATCATTGTATCTAAGAAGGCAACAAAAAATATTTCCTATGAAGATTCACTTTTCAATGTGGCAATTCAGAAAACAACCATGCAGTTTTACAACGATGCCACGGTTGACTATGACAGGATACTAGTGAAGGATCCAACATTTGCCATTGCATACTGCGCGCGAGGTATAAATGCATGCAAAGAGATTGAACTGCTGAATAAATTCAACAATGATATTCTTCTTCCCAATCAACCGAAGACAGTAGTGAAGAATCAGAAAGATGAAATCTACCAGAAGGCGCTTTCAGATTTTAACAAGGCGATTCAACTGGAGCCGGAGTTCGCTGTAGCTTATTACAACAGGGCTTATGTAAAATGCCAGTTGCGTGATTTTAACGGCGCGGTAAAAGATTACGACAACGCTATCAAATCGGATCCTTCATTTGCAGAAGCGTATTATAACAGAGGTTTGTTTCTTTTGTACATGAAAGAAAAATTAGGGGCTTGCCACGATTTTAGCAAGGCCGGTGAACTTGGTTTATCGGAATCGTATGCTGCGATAAAAAAATATTGCCCGCGCAATTTTGAAAAATAATTTACTGTGATGCGGGTTCCTTTCGGAATATCGATGCGCGTGAATAGCCCTCATCCTCCCCAGGGCAAATTGTTTTTTTTATATCAATGTTTCTCAAGATATGGTATCAGCAATGTTTTGTGTGAAGTAACTAAAACTACCTGAAATCCGCTCTAAGCGTGAGTTTTCGGTACTATCCAAATTAGGGTGTCAGAATTTATTTCTTACTATTGCCATCTCCCCCTTTTATGGGATTTTGTCTTTGCCAAGAGCTCGGCACTTTTACCTTGAAAACTATCATTCTGAATTAAACTAATTTATTTATATATATTGTGAAGCAAGCGGGAACACGCCTCAGCTAAAAACTAAAAAAGAACATGAAACAAAAACTACTCTTCTCAATTTGCTTTGCATGCATTTCATTTGCAGTACATGCACAGGCACCCCAGGCTATTCCTTACCAGGCCGTAGCTCGCGACAATGCAGGCGATATCATCGCAAGTCAAAACATTTCGTTGCGCTTCAGCATCCACGATGTTACAGCCGGCGGAACAGTAGTATATAAGGAAACACAAAGCACTACGACTAATTCACTCGGGCTATTCAGTGTGAACATCGGGCAGGGAACTCCGGTAACCGGAACATTCGCAGGAATTGTTTGGGGAACCAACGCAAAATTTATCCAGGTAGAGATGGATGCAACAGGAGGAGTTTCATATATCAATATGGGGACCAGCCAGATGTTGAGCGTTCCTTACGCTCTTTTCTCAGGTAGTTCATCAGGCACTGCAGCCGGAGATTTAACTGGCTCTTATCCCAACCCTACAGTTTCAAGAATTAATGGTTCTGCGTTGGGAACTACAACAGGTGCGAGTGCCGGACAAGTTTTGAAATGGAATGGAGCTGCATGGGCTCCTGGAACAGACAACAGCGGAAGCGGTACTGTAACTTCTGTAACTGCAGGAACAGGACTTTCCGGCGGAACGATTACAACAACCGGAACGATCAGCATGCCGAATACAGGCACAGCAGGAACATTTGGCTCA
The DNA here is from genome assembly GCA_043787975.1 of Bacteroidota bacterium. Taxonomy (GTDB): domain Bacteria; phylum Bacteroidota; class Bacteroidia; order AKYH767-A; family 2013-40CM-41-45; genus JAPLDA01. The sequence goes on along the minus strand of JAYVUK010000025.1, from coordinate 7,061 downwards.
GCAACATTGATCCCTGTCATCACAACCGATGCACAAGGAAGAGTAAGCAATGTCACGACACAAGCTGTTTCATTTTCCTCCGGATGGAACATAGCAGGTAACAGCAACATTGTGGATCCTACAAACTTCCTTGGAACCACCAATGGAGTTGCTCTCAATTTTAAAGTGAACAATGTGAAGTCAGGAAGAATTGATTACACTGCTCCTAACAATACATTTCTCGGTTACCAAACCGGATTAGCACTTACGACCGGAACGGATAATACTGCGTTCGGTCACTCTGCATTTTCAACCAATACTACAGGAGTTGAAAATACTGCTTTCGGAGAAAGTGCCTTGTTGAATAATAAAGCAGCGCAGGGAAATACTGCTGTCGGTTATCACTCACAACTCAATGCATATAATTCAACAACTGCAACACCCACTTTTAATACATCGCTTGGCCATAGCGCGCTTCTCGGAGTTTCAGCTGCCACAACTACCGGAAATGCAAACACCGCGATTGGGGCTTCTGCTTTGCAAAACATTACCAGCGGCTATAGCAACACAGCTGTAGGTTACCAATCTCTTCTCGTAAATGGATCGGGTATTCTTAACACAGCCGTTGGTGTAACCACCTTGTTCGAAAATTCTACCGGCAATGAAAATGTGGCCATCGGGTATCACGCTATGTATGCCAATACAGGAGGCAGCCAGAATGTAGCCGTTGGAACGTATTCCCAGAATGTTCCTTATGAAGGTGGGTCTTTAGTTTCGGACAATACTTCCGTTGGATACAGCTCTTTATATGGATCGCCGATTGGTTCTAACAATACAGGAATTTTTAATACTGCCCTGGGTGCCTATGCAATGTGGGGAAATTCATCCGGTTCTTACAACAGTGCAACAGGCTATTCTTCGCTCGCATTTAATACCATAGGGAATTATAACACTGCATCAGGGTACTATTCTTTATACGCGAACACAAGTGGTAGTTACAATACGGGAACCGGCTATAAATCCCTGGACTCAAATTCAACCGGAATCCGGAATGCGGCATATGGATATGGAAGTTTGTTCAACAATAAAATTGGTCAATCGAATACAGCAATCGGAACAGATGCACTTCCTTCAAACACGTCCGGAAACTATAACACAACAGTTGGCGGTGCTTCCATGAATAACAATGTTGACGGAAACCTGAATACAGCACTCGGGTATGCTTCCGGTCCCAACTCTTCAACACTTTCAAATACGACTGCCATTGGAGCGAATACATTAGTCAATGTCAGCAATGCAGTAGTTTTAGGAAACGGCGCTAACGTGGGCATTAATAATCCGTCGCCATTATATCGTCTTGATGTTACAGGAGGAGATGTCAATGTAGATGCGTCTTCAGGTTATCGCATCAACGGAACCGGTTTGACCGGATATTATTTGCGTGGGAACGGTGTTCGATTCGTCGCGTCCCCACTTATGTCCAACGACCTCAACGGAGTTATTCCCAGTGTAAATCTTCCATCACTTAACGGTGATGTGACAGGAATTATCACAGCCAATTCAGTTATCAGGCTGAGAGGGATCAATGTCTCTTCAACCGTACCCACCAATAACCAGGTGCTTAAATACAATGCTGCCACCAGTGAATGGACTCCCGGAACTGACGTCAGTGGTTCAGGATGGGATCTCATTGGGAACAGCGGCACAGTTGACGGAACAAATTTTATAGGAACGACGGATGCTGTCGCACTGAACTTCCGTGTAAAAAATCAGAAAGCAGGAAGAATAGACAGTACAAGAGCAAACACATTCATCGGTTATCTCAGTAACAATGCTCTTACTAACGGAACCAATAACGCAGCTTACGGCGCGAATGCACTTGCACAGAACACCGTCGGGAACCACAATACCGCTGTTGGAAGCGGCGCCTTATATAATAATGTGGGCGCGCAATTCTCCACAGCTGTCGGTTCCCAGTCACAATACTATGCCTACAACGTTGCTACAACAAATAATGCATGGAATACTTCAATAGGGTATGCATCGCTTCGGGGTTCTACCACACCAGCTAACAACAACGGAATTTTCAATACTGCAGTTGGAGCGCAATCTCTTTTAAGCAATTCAAGCGGGAGCTATAATACCGCTTGCGGATTTGCCTCTCTTGTACTGAACACTACCGGTGGTGGGAATACAGCTTTGGGATATTATTCACTTGGCTCTAATACTTCGGGTACTGATAACACATGCGTGGGATTTGAATCTCTTGACTCTAACACTACAGGTATTCGAAATTCAGCTTACGGATATCATGCGCTTCATAAAAGTAATATTGGTGATGCCAACACCGCAATGGGATACAATGCCCTTCAAAACAATACTTCGGGAGGCAGCAACATAGGAATTGGTATTGCCGCTAACCAGTTTAACATCGACGGAAATCAGAATACGGCTTTAGGATATTCCTGTGGGGTAACTTCCGGCAGTTTGACAAACACCACTGCTATTGGAGCAAATGCTACTGTGGGCGTTAGTAATACCATGGTTTTTGGAAACGGAACTGTTGTTGGCTGGGGATTCGGCGTGGCTGCCGGGGCAGCGGCAATCCGTGTCGGTACAGGTCTTACAAATGGAAATGGCGCTACATTAACATTAGCCGGCGCTTGGACCAACGCTTCTGACAGTACAAAAAAATGTAATATAAAAACGATGACGTATGGTTTAAGTGAAATCATGAAGTTGAAACCTGTAAGTTATAGCTGGAAGAATGGAGGTCAAAAAGATTTCGGATTCCTGGCGCAGGAAGTAAAGACTGTTTTGCCTGAAATAGTTTTTGGAGAAGAAGGACAAATGTCCGTTTCGTACGGACAGATCACATCCGTTCTCACCAAAGCGATGCAGGAACAGCAAGCAATCATCGAATCACTAAAGGCAGAAAATGAAAAATTAAAATCTGACAATGCTTCATTTAAATCCGACATCGGAAAAATTAAAGCGCAGTTAGGAATGGAAGTAAAAGCAGAAAAATAAAATCAAAAAAACTATGACTATAAAAAAAACAACTTCAATACTATGTACTGTAACTATCTGCATAGTGCTTACTGCTGCTGCCAACTGTTACTCTCAGACTCTCAGTCCTAAAGTAGCTCCCGCCTGTGGAGGATATTTTTCAGCCGGTGGTAAATCACTTTCATGGACCATGGGAGAAACATTTAATACGACCTTGATTGGAGGAACAAAAATGTTGACACAAGGTGAACAGCAACCTTACATCTTTCTCAGACTTTTAAACCTGAAAGCATTTATCGAAGGTTATTATGATAAGGATCTGAACCTGATGCGGTCTCCACTGAATACTGTTGGATTAAGCGTTGATCCATCAGCGTGCGATTCGATTACAGTTGTATTGCACAATGCAACTTCTCCGTATGCAACCTTCACTTCAGCAAAAGCACTCCTTCGAACCAATGGAACTGCTGACGTCCGCTTTCCAATTTCGGTTTTGAATAACTCGTATTATATTACTGTTCTTCATCGCAGTGCCGTTGAAACCTGGAGTAATAACCCGGTGAAGTTCAACGATGCCGTTGCAAGTTTTGATTTTACGACTCCGTAAGTTTTAGTCGTATAGAAGTCAGTAGTTCGGAGAAAAAGTCTCAGAACTACGAACCATAAAGTAAAGACTTATCTATAAAAGGCTGTCAGCAAGCAATAAAAGAATTACGAGCTAAAGTATTTTCCAGTTCACTGAATTGTGCTATCTTGCATCAAACGGTCGCAATTTTATGAAACGGTTTTTACGAATTATTTTACTTTTAACAGTAGTCCTCTCCTCTATTTCCAGGGATTCGTTTGCTGTTGTTCCAACGCCTGATCATGTCGTAATTGTTGTGCTCGAAAATCACGGATATAGCCAGATCGTGGGATCTCCGGCTGCACCTTACCTGAATGGTTTGTTAAGTGATTCGTTCACAGCATGGTTTACAAATTCTGTTGCTCTTTCACATCCAAGCCAGCCCAATTATCTTCAGTTTCATTCAGGATCAACACAAGGCGTTACCGATGATGCTGTTCCCACAGGATTACCTTTTACCACCCTCAACCTCGGTGGATCCTTGTTGAATGCATCGCGTACTTTTATCGGTTACTCAGAAGATCTTCCATCCGTTGGTTATAACGGAGCTACTTCCGGGGCTTATGCCCGAAAACATAATCCGTGGGTGAACTGGCAGGGAGCATCTATCAATGGTATTCCGACAACTTCCAACCAACCGCTTACCTCCTTCCCTACGAACTTTGATTCGCTTCCTACCGTTTCGTATGTGATACCAAACCAGGACAACGACATGCACAACGGTTCGGACACTGCGCGAATCGGAGTGTGTGACCGCTGGATGAAAACTCACCTCAATCCCTACATCCAGTGGTCCAAGACTCACAACAGTTTATTCATTCTCACATTTGATGAAGATGACAATGCATCGGTGCAACACATCCTTACGTTCTTCACCGGAAATTTTATTCAAGCCGGAAGCTATAACAATGCGATCAATCATTACAATGTGTTGCGAACCATCGAAGACATGTACGGACTTACTCATGCAGGCAATGCAGCTTCAGCGGCAACCATTGACTATGTATGGAATACCTGTAATTTATTTATTCCAACTGTTTCTCCGAATGGTTCGTTGACGATATGTTCCGGCACAACGGTTACACTCACAACAGGAAATGCAACAGCTTATCTCTGGTCGAACGGAGCCACTACATCATCCATTGTGGTTTCCACTGCAGGAAATTATTCAGTCACCTGCACCTATCCGAATGGTTGCAAAACATCTTCTGCTCCTGTTTCGGTTTCAGTGATCAGCGCGCAGCCTGATGCTACCTTGTTCAATGAAACCATGGGAACCGTTGGTGGTACCACAGCCATTGCGACGCAGGAAACGAATAACGGGTTTGACAACGACAACCTCTATATGTCAGGTACAGGTGATTTAAGAATTACGAGTCCATCTTCGGGTTATGCCACTGCTTCCGGAGGAGCCAATGTTTTTCTCACGAATACGGCGGGAAAAAATTTCATCATCGATAGCATCAATACAACAGGGTTAATCAACCTTGAATTATCTTTTGGAATTTATAAAAGTACAACGACCAACAGCGGTTCCAACCTGGCAGTACAGGTAAGCAGTGATGGAACCACTTATGCAAACCTTTCATTTACTCCGCTTCCGACCGGCACCGGTACGGCAGGCTGGTATTACAGAACTGCAACAGGAACTATTCCTTCTGTTCCAAGACTTCGAATCCAATTTTTCCAAAACAGCACGACCACGCAACACCGTATTGATGATGTATTACTAAAGTATTCATCTGTTCCTGTTATCACCGCAAACGGGCCGACAACTCTTTGTCAAAATGATTCTGTTACGCTTACATCAAGTGCAGGAATAAATTATTCCTGGAGCACCGGCGCCACCACGCAAAGTATCGTTGTGCATACTGCAGGCAGTTATTCTGTGACGGCAAATTGCATGACATCCTCTCCGGTTGTGGTGACCTTAAACAACTGTCCATCCTTAAACCTGAAAGTATTCATCGAGGGATTGTACCTGAACAACGGGCAAATGCGACCGTCTTTGTTTACGAGCAACCTGAATCCTGATCCGACAGCGTGTGACTCGATCACGATTGAATTGCACAATTCTGCTTCACCCTATAACCTGGTTGCTTCGAAAAAAACATTGCTGCATAAAAACGGGCAAGCTGTTGCGATATTTCCTTATACATTATTGAACGGTTCCTATTACATCGCTGTACGCAATCGAAATGCGTTGGAAACATGGAGCAAACTTCCTGTACTTTTTAATTCGACATCTGTTAGTTTTGATTTTACGAGTCCGTAGATTTTTAATCTGCTATATTTGTGTTGAGCTAAGGAACTTTTTTGAGAAGAGGTTCTGATAATAAGATGTTATGTGCCATTTTTATGCTCCTATTAAATAATTTAATAATTTTTAAAAACAACATTATGAAAATAAATCTACTTCTTATTCTAACAATTATTTCTCTTTCTGCAAAAGCGCAGACATCAGTTTATCATCAGTTTCCTGATTCAAATGCCATTTGGAGAGAGGACAGAGACCAAAATGATGGTTCATTTATGTTTCGCTGGAACGTAGAAAAGTTTATCAATGGAGACACTGTTATTAGTGGAATCTCTTACCATAAAATTTATGAATCCGGATATTATGCGCAATATGGACTTCCAGCTCAAAATTTAATAGATTCCTATTATTACTACAATACTTACTTCGGAGTAATAAGGCAAGGCGCAAATAAAAAAGTTTATACCTACAATACTTTTTCCAATCAAGACGAATTGCTTTATGATTTTAACTTGCAAGTAGGAGACACAATTCCCTTCGCTGTTAACCATCCTACTGGGTTTGGTGATACACTAACCATTTCGCGCATTGATTCAATTTTTGATGGAACCAACTACAGAAAACATTTTTTTATTACTGCCCATCAGTCAGGCTTCACAGATAGTAATTATACGTCCATAATCGAAGGTATCGGTTCTACCTATGGACTATTTTACATTATTGACCCCCCATTTGAGTATACCGGAACATTAAAATGCTTTATCCAAAATGATTCTACAAAATATACCGATGGCTCGTTGAATGCTTGTGATTTAATTACCAATGTAAATGAACATTCACAACAAGGCTTTTCAATAAACATTTTTCCAAATCCATTTAATTATTCAACAACGATCAAAGTCAGTGATGAATTCTTTAATGCTGAGCTAAATATTTTTAATGCTATTGGTGAGGTAGTAAATCATCAAACAATAAAAGGTAAGACATTGATAATTTATCGCAACGATTTTGATGAAGGAATTTATTTTTATCAAATAACAAGTAATAAAGGAAAAGTGAGAACTGGAAAATTTATGATACAGTAAAACGGCACATAACAACAGTCACCGTTGCACAACCTTTAAAAAATCCAAAGCAATAGAAAGCCGGCTTCATTATCTCATTTATTAAGGCGCTGCTTTTTTAACATCG
>JAYVUK010000024.1:0-19561 GCA_043787975.1 Bacteroidota bacterium | reverse complement strand
ATCAATAACAGACCTATTAGGAAATTTAAATACAAAACAGCTAATCAAGTCTTCTCAGAAAAAGTTGCACTTATTAGTTGAACATACAGTTCATTAATTTAATAGTTCATAGATTGAAGATTGTACTTCCGATTAGTTAAGTGATTTTATTTACGAATGAACCCTTGAACTGATGAACCAATAAACTAATTTTCTACCTTTAACTCGATTAAAATACTTACTGCTATGAAAGACGAAAAAAAGAAAAACCGCAAACTCACTACTGCTTCAGGCAAGCCGTATGTTGAAAACGAAAATACAATGAGTGTTGGAGCGCGTGGTCCGCTCTTGCTGCAGGATTATATCCTCCATGAAAAGATGGCTCACTTTAACCGCGAGCGAATTCCGGAACGTGTTGTTCATGCAAAAGGAACGGGCGCGTTTGGAACATTTACCGTTACCAACGACATCTCTAAATACACGCGAGCAAAAATGTTCGGCAAAGTTGGCAAGGAAACAAAAATGTTTATCCGGTTTTCCACTGTTGGTGGCGAAAAGGGAAGTGCAGATACAGAGCGCGACCCGCGAGGGTTTGCTGTGAAGTTTTATACGGAAGACGGTAACTGGGATTTAGTGGGTAACAACACGCCTGTTTTCTTTATCAAGGATCCAAAAAAATTCAGTGACTTTATTCATACTCAAAAGCGCGATCCGAGAACCAATTGTAAGAGTCCGACAATGATGTGGGACTTTTGGAGTCTGAACCCGGAGAGCCTTCACCAGGTGATGATACTTATGAGTGATCGCGGAACGCCGTATGGTCATCGTCACATGAATGGTTATGGTTCTCATACCTTCAGCATGATCAATGCGAAGAATGAAAAAGTATGGGTGAAGTTTCATTTCAAAACATTACAGGGAATAAAAAATTTCGTCAACGATGATGCGACAGAAATGAAGGGCAAGGATTCTGATTTTTCTCAACGTGATTTAGTCGAAGCCATCGACAAAAAAGATTTTCCGAAATGGGCGTTGAAAATACAGGTGATGACGGAGGAACAATCGAAAAAGTTTGCGTTCAATCCGTTTGACCTGACCAAGATATGGCCTCATGGAGATTTTCCGTTGATTGATGTGGGCGTGATGGAGTTGAACCAGGTTCCGAAAAATTATTTTGCTGAAGTGGAGCAAAGTGCTTTTGCACCTGCGCATGTTGTAGATGGTATTTCCTATTCACCGGATAAAATGTTGCAGGGACGGTTACTTTCTTATCCTGATGCGCATCGTTACCGTTTGGGAGTGAACTACGAACAGATTCCTGTAAACAAATGTCCGTACATGGTTTCAAATTACGAACGTGATGGACACATGCGTGTGGATGGAAACGGGGAAAATGAACCGAATTATTCTCCGAATAGTTTTGATGATATCTATGCAGATGAAAAATACAAAGAGACTCCGATGGTGCTTGATACGAACGTTGCGGATTGGTACGACCGGAACGGATCAGGAGAGAACGATCATTACACGCAGCCGGGTTTATTATTCAACAAGGCGATGAATGATTATGATCGTCATAACTTGGTTTCAAATATTGTCGGAGCAATGAGCGGTATCAGTGGGCCGAAAAAAGATTTGATTGTCAACCGTCAATTGTGTCATTTCTTCCGTGCTGATGTGAAACTAGGAATGGCTATCGCAAAAGGGTTGGGAGTTGATACAGATGCAGTGATGAATGAATTGAAACACGAGCCAATGGCGACAGCATAAAGCTAAATACTTAAAAAGGAAACGCAGAGATAGAAATGTCTCTGCGTTTTTAATTTATAATTCAAAATTTACAATTCATAATTTCTTCCCATGTCTGTGGCAGCTCACCAAATGATCGTTAATCATTCCTGCAGCCTGCATAAAAGCATAACAGATTGTTGAGCCGACAAATTTGAATCCGCGATCATACAAATCTTTGCTCATGGCATCCGAGTGTTCAGTCTTTGCAGGGATTTGTTTTTGTTCTTTCCATTTATTCTTAATCACCTTGTTATTGGTGAATTGCCAGATGTATTTGTCAAATGTTCCGAACTCCTTCTGTACTTCAAGAAAACGTTGGGCGTTATTCACCGTTCCATATACTTTCAGTTTGTTGCGAATGATGCCTGCATCTAAAAGCAATTTCTGAATTTTATTTTCAGAGTAACGTGAAATCTTTTTGTAGTCGAAATTATCAAATGCCTTTCTAAAATTCTCTCGTTTATTTAAAATCGTACTCCAGCTTAGTCCGGCCTGAAAAGTATCGAGTACGATGTATTCAAATAGTAAAGTATCATCGTGAACAGGAATTCCCCATTCGGTATCATGGTAATGCATCATGAGTTCACTTGATAAACACCACGGACAGCGAGAGAGATTTGAAACTGTTGATTTCATAATTTTTAGTTTGAATCGGTGAGGGGAGAATCGATAACAGCGAAGTTGAAATTTTATTTATGAATTAACCATTTATCCGAATCATCAATCATTTTAACAAGCATGGCAATTACCTTTTCATAGCGCGCTTCAAAATTATTTAAAGTTTCAGTAGGAATATAATTGCATCGTTGAGCAAATTGCAAAGATATTTGCGTTTCGCACGCTTCAGTTTCCGAATCACTTAATTTGGCAATGAAGGCAGCCTTGTACCTTCGTTTTCTCCAGGCTTCACCAAGATTATTGCAAACGGAACGCGAAGATCTTCGTACCTGATCAGTCAATGAATATTTTTCTTCAGTAGGAAATGATTTTGTCAGTTGAAAGATTTGCATTGCTAATTCAAATGATTCATTAAAAACCCTCAGGTCTTTGTAAGAATTGATACGATCAGCCATCTTATATGTTGTTTCAAGTTAAAAAATATTTAATAGTTCTATTTGGAGCGATCACCGATTCTCCTGCTCACCTTTTCTCCGTTTCTTTCAAACCGCCCAACATTAATTCCCTCGCCATTTCTTTCAGCCGTGGAAGATCATTTTCATTCATTCCCTTCGTTTCAATCGGCTTGTTCCATGTACAATAAATCGTTCCGGGAGAAAGTGAAAAAAGTTTGAACGGAGATAAAAGTTTTTCAGTATTCGTCACGGTAAGCACTGCAAGAGGAAGTTGCGATTCAATGGCAAGTCTAAAGGCTCCATCTCTAAATTCCAATAACGGTTGATCGGTTTTATTTCGTGTTCCTTCGGGGCAAATAAAAACAGACACATTTTCTTTGAGCGATGATTTCATCCGCTCCATACTTTGCATCCGCGCTTCTTTATCTTTTCTGTCAACGCTGATATAAAGATGGTTGATGATATAACCCATCAATGGAATTTTAGTCAGCTCGATCTTAGCAAGAAAGCGGATCGTGTTTTTACAGGCAAATGCGTATGCAGGAATATCAAGTAAGGACAGGTGGTTGGCGATAAATACATAGGTCTGTTTAGGATCGATCAATTCCTTGTTCTTCACGTTCACCCGGATCAGAAAAAGTACAAAGAGAATTTTTGTCCAGCTGCGTGAAATCTTGTGAGCAGCATGAGGTGCTTTGTCTTTTGGGTACAGGCTGAAAACAAAAAAATAGCAAGGAACAACAAGAAGAAGAGAGATGATGAATAAAATTCCTGCCCACAAAGCAAAAATGAAACGAAGCAACTGAACAACTAATTTCATCTTAAATGAAGTGTAAAAAATATCTGTACAAACATACGATTTCCGTTTTCCGGTCAATCATTTTTTAAGATCAAGATCAATTTAACCGGATTATTATTTTCTTGAAAAAAATCGATGAAAAGAAAATGAAAAATTCAATGGATGTCTTATAGACCTTACTCAAAGGGCTATATCAATGAGCCGATCACAGTTATTTCAAAACTTTTTATACTTTTATACCGTATTAATCCACACTTACTAACACTAAAAAAATAAAAACAAAATGAAAAAACTAATCGCATTATTTGCAGTTGTTGCAATCGCCTTTTCAGTAACTGCTCAGGAAAAACCTGCAGCCACCACCACACCGGCGACGAAATCAACAGTTAGAACGATGAAGGATATGATGATCCTTAGAGGTGGTAAAATGATGATCTTTAAAGACAGTCATCTTTCAGCCATGGACAAACCAATGACGATGAAAAATGGTACTGTTATTACACCAACCGGTTTGATGACCATGAAAGACGGTACCACAAAACAATTAGTTGACGGAGAAAGATTAGATATGGATGGTAATGTAATGGCTAGCAGACCGGCTCCTTCTCCGAGACAACCGGCTCAATCTGCTCCTCAAAATAACCAGCAGAAATAAAATAATAGCATTAATAGTATTTAATAAAAAAACCTCCAATGATTCATTGGAGGTTCTTTTATTTCCGTTGGTCGGTAAAGAAAATTACGCTTGTGCTTCTCCTTCAGGAGCCCCTTCATTCGGTGCTTCTTCAGCAGGAGTTTCAGCAACAACTGCCGGAGCTTCTTCAACAGGAGGAGGAGTATTTTTCACCCTGATCAATTCAGCTTTCGCTTCTTTCTTTTTTGTTTCTTCAATGAGACGGGCTTCCTTGTCTTTTACGGAAGCACCGGCTAACCGATTCTTTTTCTCTTCGATCTTGTTCTGTTTTGCGTCAAGCCACTGTTGGAATTTTTCATCGGCTTGCTCCTGGGTCAATGCGTTTTTCGCAATGCCTTCCTGGAGATGTTTTTTATAAAGCACTCCTTTGTACGACAAGATAGCACGTGTGGTGTCAGTTGGCTGCGCGCCTTTACTGAGCCAGCTAAGTGCTTTCTCATTGTTTAATTCAATGGTTGCAGGATTCGTGTTGGGATTGTAGTTACCGATGACTTCGATAAACTTACCATCTCTCGGAGCACGACCATCTGCTACCACAATATGATAATAAGCATTGTGCTTCTTACCATGACGTGATAATCTGATTTTTACTGGCATCTTTTTACAATTTTTGACGGTTATTTGAACCTTTTCCTGCAACCCTGCAGGATGAACATTCTCCTATGTTCTTTTAAAAAGGGACGCAAAGATGCTGTTTTTTCCTGAAAGTGCCAAAGTTATTTTTGACAAAAAAACGGGTTTAAATCGGTTTTAAAGCTCAATAGTTTAAAAGTTCAATGGTTCAATAGTTCATTCGTTAAAACGTCACCACCACCACTAATGAACTATTGAACCACGGAACTTCTTCAACATTTTGTTTAAATCTTTTCGAAGTCTCACGGAGAATTTTTAATGAACTAAAACAATATTCGATAAATTTACAAACCTCATTTTAGTTAATCCTCAACCTACATCCAATTTAAAGTACCTGATGAATTTTTCCCATTTGCATGTCCATACCCAGTTCTCGTTGCTTGACGGGGCTGCCGATATATCCTCTCTTTATAAGAAAGCCGTTGCTGATAAAATGCCCGGCATTGCCATCACCGATCATGGAAATATGTTTGGCGTATTCAAGTTTGTAGCGGAAGCAGGAAAGCACAACAAAGAAAATCCTGATACGATTAAACCGATTGTCGGTTGTGAGTTTTATGTAGTGGAAGATCGCCACAAAAATAAATTTACGAAAGATGATCGGGACGTTCGCTATCACCAATTGTTTCTCGCAAAGAATTCAGAAGGATATAAGAATCTAGTGAAGCTCTGCTCGCTTGGTTACATCGAAGGTTTGTATGGCAAGTATCCTCGCATTGACAAAGAGTTGGTGTTGAAATATCACAAAGGTCTGATAGCGACTACGTGTTGTCTTGGTGCGTCTGTTCCACGAACAATTTTGAAAAAAGGAGAGGCTGAAGGCGAAGTGGAATTCAAATGGTGGCTCGATTTATTTGGAGAGGATTATTACATCGAGATGCAACGTCACGATATTCCTGAGCAAAACACGGTCAATGCAATACTGTTGAAATGGGCGGTTAAATACAATGTAAAAGTTATTGCATCCAACGATTCACATTATGTAGACCAACAGGATTTCAATGCACATGATATTTTACTTTGCATCAATACCGGTGAGAAACAAAGTACACAGGCGTATAAAGACATTGATGATGGAGGAAGCCAGAAGGGAAAACGGTTTGCATTTTACAACGACCAGTTTTATTTCAAGACGACGGAAGAGATGTCAACACTTTTCAGTGATATTCCTCAGTCGATTGATAACACCAATGAAATCGTAAGCAAAATAGAGCCGCTGAAGTTGAAGCAGGATATCTTGCTTCCACATTTTAAAATTCCTGAAGGATTTGTTTCTCAGGATGAATATTTAAAGCACATCACTTTTGTAGGTGCCAAGAAACGTTATGGAGATTCGCTGACTCCTGAAATTGAAGAACGGATTAAGTTTGAATTGTTCACCATCCAGACGATGGGTTTTGCAGGATACTTTTTAATCGTTGCTGATTTTATCAACCACGGAAAAGAGATCGGAGTATTTGTCGGTCCCGGACGCGGCTCTGCTGCAGGTTCTGTGGTTGCCTATTGTACGGGTATCACCAACATCGATCCGATGAAATACAATTTACTCTTCGAGCGGTTTTTAAATCCTGACAGAAAATCAATGCCCGATATTGATACGGATTTCGATGATGTAGGGAGACAAAAAGTAATCGACTATGTCGTAGGGAAATATGGAAAGAACCAGGTTGCACAGATTGTAACGTATGGTACCATGGCAGCCAAGATGAGCATCAAAGATGTAGCGCGTGTCATGGATCTTCCGCTGGCGGAATCAAACATGCTTGCCAAACTTGTTCCTGAACGTCCCGGTATCGAATTGAAACGGCTGATTCATGCTCCATTTGATGGAGAAAAAAGTTTGAAGACAAAAGAAGGATTGAATAGTGATGATCTTGAAGATGTAAAAAAATTACGAAAGATTTACGACGGAAACGATTTGCAGGGTCGCGTGTTGAAAGAAGCTGTTATCCTTGAAGGGTCTGTGCGTAATACCGGAATTCATGCAGCTGGAATTATCATCGCTCCGAAAGACTTAACGGAAATTATTCCGGTGTATGCTTCCAAAGAAACGGAGTTGCTCGTTACCCAGTTTGACGGAAAAGTGATTGAAGATGCGGGTGTAATTAAGATGGACTTTCTTGGATTAAAAACATTGACCATTATCAAGGATGCTCTCATTCTGATTAAGCAAAATCACGGAATTGAAATTGACATCGATACGATTCCTTTGGATGATAAAAAAACCCTGGAGTTATATCAACGTGGAGAAACGAATGGAACATTTCAATTTGAATCTGCCGGAATGCAGAAATACCTCAAAGATCTGAAGCCCGATAAATTTGAAGATTTGATTGCAATGAATGCGTTGTATCGCCCGGGTCCTCTGGAATACATTCCTAATTTCGTGAAGCGGAAGAACGGGTTGGAAAAAGTTTCCTACGATTTACCCGACATGGAAGAAATTCTGAAGGAGACGTATGGTATTACTGTTTACCAGGAGCAGGTGATGTTGCTCTCACAAAAGCTTGCGAACTTCACCAAAGGTGATGCTGACGTATTACGGAAAGCGATGGGTAAGAAAGACAAAGCCACGCTCGACAAAATGAAAAATAAATTCATCGAAGGAATTAAGAAAAATAACCTCGATGAAAAAATTTGTGATAAAGTCTGGACAGACTGGGAAGCGTTTGCACAATATGCATTCAATAAATCACATTCTACCTGTTACGCATTCGTTGCTTTTCAAACTGCTTTTCTAAAATCAAATTATCCGGCTGAATACATGAGTGCGGTGTTGACTCATAACTTAAGCAACATCGACAAGATTACCTTCTTCATGGAAGAATCGAAACGGATGAGTATTCCGGTGCTTGGTCCGGATGTAAATGAAAGTCATTACAATTTTGCGGTAAACAAAAAAGGAGAAATTCGATTTGGCCTCGGTGCAGTGAAAGGTGTTGGTGAATCGGCCGTTGCAGCCATCATTGATGAACGGAATGCAAATGGAGCCTTCAAAAATATTTTTGATCTCACCCAACGTGTGGCGAACAAAGCAACAAACAAACGTTGCCTCGAAAGTTTAGTGCAAGCCGGTGCATTGGATTGTTTCAAAGAAATTCATCGCGCACAGTATTTTACATTGGATGGTAAAGACCAGGCTAACGGAATCGATAAAGCAATTCGGTTCGGTAATAACATGGCGATGCAACAAAATTCTTCACAGAATTCTCTGTTCGGTGATGTGATGATTGCTGATGTGACGACTCCTTCACTTGCTATCTGCGAACCGTGGAGCAATTTAGAATTACTTCATAAAGAAAAGGAAGTGCTGGGGTTTTACATCTCCGGTCACCCGCTTGATAACTTTAGTTTTGAGATGAAACAGTTTTGTCCGAATAAAATTTCTCAACTAAAAGAACTTGAAAAATACAAGGACAAGGAACTGACTGTCGGAGGAATGATTACTGCGGTGAATCATCGTGTGTCGAAAACAGGAAAACCGTTTGGTAATTTTACCATCGAAGATTTTGATGATTCGATCGAGCTTGTTCTGTTCGGACAGGACTATGTAAGTTTCAAGCAATACATGGAGCCTGGATTTTTCCTTCATGTGCGAGGCAAAGCGCAGGAACGTTATCATCAGCCCGGATCACTTGAGTTTAAAGTAGGGAGCATGCAATTACTTTCAGAGCTCCGTGAAAAAATGTTACGTAGCATCACCATTCATGTTCAGTTGAGTGAACTGTCTGATAAATTTATCGGTACGTTGATGAATGTGGTGAAGGAAAACTCAAAGCAAAACCCACGTAGCTGCAATTTGCAATTGAATGTGTCCGATCGTGAAAACAATATGAGCCTGAAAATGCCTTCACGGAAATTCCGTATTCATCCGGATAATTCTTTTCTTGAATCCATCAGCAATATTCCTGAAGTGGCGGAAGTAAAGTACAATGAGAATTGATTTATGAAATATAGAATATTCCAGGTCGATGCTTTTTCAGAGAATCTGTTTGAAGGAAATCCTGCAGCTGTTGTTCCGCTTGAGAAGTGGTTGCCGGATGCAGTGATGCAAATGATTGCAGCTGAAAATAACCTCGCAGAAACTGTTTTCTATGTTCCAAAAGGAAACGATTTTCATTTGCGCTGGTATACACCGACTGTAGAAGTGGATTTATGCGGACATGCCACGCTTGCAACTGCTCATGTCATGTACACGCATCTCGGTTATAACAAACCGCAAATCAATTTTGATTCGCGAAGCGGAATGTTGTCTGTGCAACGAGATGGGAACATCCTCACGCTGGACTTTCCGAAAGATGATCCTGTAAAAATTGAAACACCAAAAGCAATTCTCGAAGCAATCACGGTAAGACCGCTTGAAGTTTTTGAAGGAAAAAATTTTGTGCTCGTTGTCCTGAATTCACAAAAAGAAATTGAAGATTTGAATCCTATTATTGAAGAGGTTAAGAAAGCGCATCGTCACGGTGTTATTTTCACAGCGAAGGGAAATGAAGTTGATTTTGTATCACGTTGCTTCTTTCCAAATTCAGGAATTAATGAGGATCCCGTAACAGGTTCGGCCCATACGATATTGACACCTTATTGGTCTGCGAAACTGGGCAAGACAAAACTGGAGGCAAAACAGCTTTCAAAAAGAATAGGACATATTGGTTGTGAGTTAATTGGAGACAGGGTAAAAATCAGTGGTAAAGCGGTGACTTTTTTAACCGGAGAAATTGAAATTTAAGTGACACAAGCGCGTTATAAATATGGTTTTCAATTAGGCTCTCTGTCCGAATGGCAGCGTCATCAGTAAGGCTTCATAATTGTTAGTATCTTTGCATTATAAAAATTCAAAATCTAAATTTAAAATTCAATAACAATGGCATTAGAAATTACAGATGCAAACTTTGAAGAGTTAGTCATGAAATCAGATAAACCGGTATTGGTTGATTTTTGGGCAGAATGGTGCGGACCATGTCGTATGGTAGGTCCAATCGTAGAAGAACTCTCCAAGGAATATGATGGAAGAGTAGTGATCGGCAAAGTAGATGTTGACAGCAATCCGAATATCTCCATGAATTTCGGCGTAAGAAATATTCCAACCCTTCTTTTCTTTAAGAACGGACAAGTAGTCGATAAGCAAGTAGGCGCTGTTCCAAAGAGCATTCTTGCGAACAAACTCAACGCACAGTTATCGTAATCATTTATGGTTTACAGTTTACGGTTTACAGTTTCGATAACTGTAAACTGTCAACCGTAAATTAACATTATGTCCATCAACCAGCAGGAAGTCCAGCAATTAAGCCATCTTGAATTGCTTGCTAAGCAAGTAGTGGAAGGCTTTATTACTGGTCTTCACAAAAGTCCGTTTCATGGCTTTAGTGTTGAATTTGCCGAACATCGCCTATATAATACGGGCGAATCAACCAAGCACATTGACTGGAAATTATACGGACGGTCAGACAAGCTTTTTGTAAAGCGATATGAAGAGGAAACAAATCTACGCTGCCAAATCATAGTTGATAACTCTTCTTCTATGCATTACCCAGAGATTCCAAAAGGAGAAAAATTTCTGCTCAATAAAATTTCCTTCGCTGTGCATTCTGCTGCAGCGATTACCTACATGTTGCGTCAGCAAAGGGATGCAGTCGGTTTGAGTGTTTTTTCTGATTCGTTGGAATTTAACTCTCAGGCAAAATCAAGTTCTGTACATCACAAATATTTATTCAGTGAGATGGAAAAGCTGCTGAGTGAAGGAAGTGTTATGAACCAGCGGAAAACGTCTGCCTCAGAAACATTACACCAGGTTGCAGAATCTATACATAAACGCTCGATGGTCATTATTTTCAGTGACATGATGGAAACGGATTTTGGTAAGCAGAATGAATTATTCGGAGCCTTACAGCATCTCAAACACAATAAACATGAGGTTGTATTGTTCCATGTCGTTGATAAAAGCAAGGAAGAAGAATTTGATTTCGATAATCGTCCTTATTTGTTCATTGATGTGGAAACCGGTGACCAGGTAAAGGTACACTCCAATGAAGTAAAGGAAAGCTATGTTCAATCCATGTCAGCATTTAAGAAGGATTTAAGAACGAAGTGTGCACAGTACAGGATTGATTTCGTAGAAGCTGATATTCATGAGGGTTACAGGCAAGTATTGCTGCCCTATCTGATTAAGCGTGAACGCATGAGCTGAAATTATCTCTTTAGATTTTGTCAGAAGAAAAATTCAACTATTTTTGCACACCCAAATAAATTACGGTTCGGATCATCGCTTCGAGTCATCCGGACCGCTTAGTAAAATTGAAACTCATTAATGAATTTAAACTTAATACGGTTCGGTAGTTCAGCTGGTTAGAATACATGCCTGTCACGCATGGGGTCGCGGGTTCGAGTCCCGTCCGGACCGCTTTAATGAATCTCAAGCCCTTGCAAGTGAATAACTTGCGAGGGTTTTGATTTTTTGGGTACAACATAGGTACAACATTTTGACCCGCCGACCTGAAAAAAGAGTATGCGCTGAAACCCTTGCCAGTAGCGGCTTTCAGAACTCTAAATTTAAAAATAAGGTTGCGCATTTTTTTCTCTCTGAAATTTTGGTTTAAGTTACTTCTGTTTGCGTCAATATGCAAGAATTATTTTCAATTTTTATCAACAGCAAACCCCTGCCATTGTTGACATTACAAGGTTTTTAGAAATTTATTACAAGTGGAAACTCGAACTGAAACCAGTCAATTTCCTTTCTGAAACTTAATGTAATCCATCCCGGGAATAAATTTCAGTTGCGTTCAGTTTTAGGTATTCCGATTTCCGCATTGCGCACCCCTTTGTACAGGTGTCATCATTGCTAATGGGGATCATTAGAAATAATTTTGTGTAAAAATTTTCCTCTAAAAATGGCTACACAAACAATTGACAAAACGGCAAATGCGCTGTCTCTAATGGCGGTTATCAGACAAGCAACCACAGATGAAGAAATCCGCAAAATATGTATCAATGTCTGTACAACGATCGGTGAAAATTCGATTGTTATCACTGATGACACCGATCCGGCTGCCGTATTCCGGAATATTAAACTCGATCCGATTTATGCTGCAATTGATGAATGCAATTCAATTGCAGATGCATCAAATTCAGATTCAGTAAAACAGGGCTGTCAGGCAATTGTTCAATCTCTAACCTCAATTCTCCAAAAACTAATTTAAACATGTATTCATACAAAAAAACTTCCAAGGCGTTTAGCATCGCGTGCAGATTAAAGAAAGCATCTGACGATCAAGATTTGCATACGGCTATTGACGCATTCTTCGCTTCGCTCGGCGCGAACGCAATTGTAGTCACTGACCAGGTTGATCCGGCTGCCATCATTATCGGTGATGATGTAGACCCAGCAAATGCTATTGCTATTCCAGATGATGTTGATCCGGTAGAAGCATCGTTAAACGCGGCTATTGATGAGCTTAAAAGGATTATAGCTGATCAGAAAAAGGATTCCATCACTACTGCCTGCAATGATTTGATTGCAAAAATATCAGCCGTAATTGATGCGGTGGATTCGCTAAAATGAACCAGTGCGCATGGAAAGCCATTTGAACCGCTTAGGCATCCATTTTTCCACGCAGAAAAATCATTTCCAAAAGGAAACGGAATAAATGAAGGCTCGTGCGAGGGGAAGAAAATTCATTCCAATTAAAAAATAAAAGGAAAATGAATTTTGTGTTTATGCCGTAGTCTTTTGGAAATGATTTTTTGCGGGGATGATCTTTGCCTAAGCGGTGCAAAGGGCTGTGCGGGGCAAATGAGCGCGAAATGATGATTGTATTTTTCAGTTTGACAATCTAATTTTAGAAGAAATTTGTAATGGCTTTCCTTTCAAAAATTGATTTCAGGTTTTCAATCAGCACTGCTGTTATAGATTCAATAACCGGCGGTGATGATTCGATTGTTGATGAGCTGGCTGCGGAAGCAATCGAGGAAATGAAATCCTATTTGAATGAACGATACGATGTTGTTACTGTTTTTTCGGCTACAGGAACAGCACGGAATAAAATGATTGTAATGTACTGTAAGGATATTGCGCTCTACCATCTTTATTCAATACCAACTTTAATGACCATTCCTGATAACAGGATAAACCGGTACAGTAAAGCATTGACTTGGTTGAAAGATGTGCGTGATCAAAAATTAAATATCAATGGATTGACTGTGAATGTAGCCAATTCTCTTGTTAAGAGCGGAGGAAATGACAGACGTGAAAGCTATCAAAAATGATAAAAGCGAAAAAAACTAAAACTCCAAAGAAGGATACGATCATCCAACAGATAACTGTAACGCAAATAAGAAGGGCGACACAGGATATTGATAGTTGGCGAAGCGCAATTCGATCTGCTGAAAGTGTTTACTTTCCAAAGCGGACCATGCTTTACGATTTGTATAATGAAATTTTATTGGACGGTCATCTAACCGCTGTGATGGAGAAGAGAAAATTATCCATTCTCAATTCGCCCCTGGTATTTATTGAAGATGGAAATGTAAATGACGAAATCACACCGCTCACGAGTACCGAATCGTTCATGAACATTTTAAGTTACATGATAGAAAGTAAATTTTGGGGACACAGCTTGATAGAGTTGAACTTTGATAATGGTGAACTCATTCCTGTTTTAATTCCACGAAAGCATGTGATCCCGGAGAAGGGCATTATTGTCCGTTATCAAACTGAAATTACCGGATTCAACTATCGAGAATATCCGTACACAAATTACCTGATTGAGGTAGGCGAAAAGGATTCGCTTGGGCTAATGATGAAAGCTGCTCAGTATGTAATTTATAAACGTGGCGGCTTTGGTGATTGGGCGCAATACACCGAGTTGTTTGGAATGCCTTTCAGGATTGCAAAATATGATGGTTATGATGATAAAACCAGAGCAGACTTAGAAACGGCATTAAAGCAAGCCGGCAGCGCTGCTTATGTTGTAATACCGAAAGAAGCTGACTTGCAGTTTATCCAAAACAATACTGTTGGCAGTACAATTCTTTACGATATGCTTATCAATACCTGCAACCGGGAACTATCAAAACTAATTCTCGGGCAAACAATGACCACTGAGGCAGGCGGTTCAATGGCTCAAGCAAAGGTTCATGCAGAAGTTGAAAAACAAATTCATCTCGCTGATAAGCTATTTGTAAAAAATGTTTTAAATGATAAGCTGAGACCCTTGCTTCAAATGCACGGATACAATGTAGGGAAAGGAAAATTTATTTTCCTCGAAAAGGAAAACATTGACAAGAAAACAA
Source organism: Bacteroidota bacterium (assembly GCA_043787975.1). Taxonomy (GTDB): domain Bacteria; phylum Bacteroidota; class Bacteroidia; order AKYH767-A; family 2013-40CM-41-45; genus JAPLDA01. Next base: position 5,304 of record JAYVUK010000024.1, on the reverse strand, counting down.
AACTTGATATGGATTTGAAATTGGCTCAGAAAATTAAAATTGATGACAGCTATTTTTATGAGAACTATGATATACCGTTACCTAAAACAAGCATGAACTGAAATGACAACAGGATTACAGGATATTTACAATGGAATTGTAAATCAGCTACAGAATAGTAAAGAACTTATTAAATGGGTTGACCTCGACTTGGGTCAGATTGATCGGGATGCGAAAGTTATCCCCTTAGAGTTCCCTGCTGTGCTCCTGAAATTTGAAGATATTATTTGGTGGGACAAAATTAAGGACTACCAAATAGGTCTTGTGAATGTAAGTGTAAAAACTGTTTTCAAATTTACAAATGAAGCGGATAATTACACTGCAATTAAAATCAGAGATGAAGCATCTCAGTTTTTAAAGGTGCTTGAGTACCTCCACGATTCAATAGGCAAGGTAAGAGGACAAACATTTAGTAGGTTGTTACGGTACAATCAGTATCAGTTAAAATCGAAACCGGAATTTTATCATTGGATACAGGTGATGGAATATCAATGCAACGTACAGAGCAACGGTGGGATTGATGATCCGGAAAATGTTTACATTGATTACGACCAAATCAGGAATAACAATACTTACATGGAACGGAGAAAATATAACTTGATCCACAAATAAAAAAGCCCCGCAAGGGGCTTCTTTTTTGGAGAGAGATTGCTTATCCGGTGAAAAGCGAATCGCAAGGACTTATGGAGTTTGAATGATTGCTACGATTCCTTTTTGATCGTTACGTCTTTTGCGACCTCCCATACGAACCAAAGCTGAGTAAACATCACCATAGAAAGTGGGGTCGTTGAGATGCTCAAAGAAATTAATTGTTCCTAAGGCACGTTCGACAGTGCTGATGTGCCAAGCCAGTACTACTCCGTTGTCGGCTGTTGTAGATGCAGTGCCAGGGGCTTGAATAACCGGAGTTGCTGCATTGCTTGCTACTCCAACGGTTGTACGTTCCATCATGTTGAAACCGTAAATTTTACCTAACACTCCTTTTGGCAAATCCATAAACTGAGATGCTTCACGATATGTTGTGATGTTCAGTTCATCCATCAACTGATCATACATATCAGAATCAATTAACATGAAACGATCATCCTTCGGAACATTTTGTTTATTCATGACCAAGCGCGCAGCTTTAATATCGGCAAGAGATAATTTTTTTCTTGTACCGGTTGCTCCTGGCAAGTGAGCAGCAACAGTCGTAGCGGCTGCACCACCAGTTGTGCGAACAATACTCGTAGCATTTTCAGCTCGCCAATTGTACAGCATCCAATCAGCCACAAGAACTTTGATTGCACCGGTGGTTTCGGAAAGTGCGCTGCTCATTTTATCGTAAGATAATTCAACAGTGTCAGCGTTCGGAATTAATATCGGGTCGGAAGTAAACTCATCTATCGCATAAGTAACGTCAACGTCTGTACGAGTTGTTACTGTTGCAGGCAATGTTGTTCTGTTTTTAACAACATTCTGAGTAGCTCCTGCATTTGGTATATGTACTACTTTTCCTTCAAGGACATACTGATCAGCATTGAAAGCATGAGTCAAAAAATCATTGTCTTTGAATAAACTTTCCTGAATGTATTGCGTCCAGATTTCTTTTTGAATTGCCATTGTGTATTAATTTTTTAGAGATGGATTTTTGCCAAATTGCTTTTTATAAAGTGCTGAATACTTGGTTGGGTTATCTGTTTTCATAAGAGCTAATGCCTGCGGATCTTTCTCCTGATACTCACGGAATGTTTTGTATTCCGGTTGTTCATCATCGGTCATTTGAATTTGTGATGTGATGCTTTTGTAAGGAGCAATTGCATTCAAGGCAATCTTAGTTGCCTCGTAATTTCCTTCAGCAAGTGAAACAAAAGTTGAACGGTTTTCTTCAGTGATACGGTTTGCTTTGATTGCAGTATCAACAAGGTCTTTCACCTTTTGTTTATTTGATTCAGCAAGCTGATTTTGAAACTCTGTGTTTTGTTGCTTGAGTTTTTCATTTTCCTCTTTCAACTCACGGCTTTTGTTTGCCTGATTCTGATAGGCGGCTAACACTTCCTGCTCGGTTGCTGATTCCGGCAAGCCGTATAAAGATTTAAACTGATTTAGAATTTGCATGTCATTATTATTTAATGAGTTTTCGATTTGTAGATTGTAGAATTGCCAAACCTCTTGTGGGTTCTTATTTTTCTTTGGAGATTTTTTTATCACTCCGTCAAAAATTTCGTCTACTAATTTTTGCTGTACTGCATCATTAGCATTGAACCAAGTGTCTTTACCCCGCTGCATCCATTTGTCTTGAATGCTTGCAGTATCCTTTCCTGTTTTTGAAGCATAGATTTCGAGCATGGATTTTTCTAATTCATCCATCAGGTTGGCAGTCTCACGGAGTTTTTCAGCATCACCATTTGCAGAACCGGAAACACGGTGAATCATCAATTGTGCATAACGTGACATGAATATTTTTGAACCAGCCAACGCAATCACGCTTGCCATGCTTGCTGCAAGTCCATCAATGTAACAATGTACTTCTGCCTTGCTATTTTTAAGCGTGTTGTAAATCGTGATTCCTTCAAATACATCTCCGCCGCCGGAATTGATGCGAACATTTATTTGCTTGTTAGTGGCTTCGAGATTTTTAAAGTCAGAAATGAAACGGCTGCTGTCGGTATCTTTCCAATTACCGATGAAACCATACAGCAAAATTTCCGCTGAGTTTTCGTTCTGATTGATGATATAATTATCCACTATCTACTAAAATTTCATAAATTTAATTTGTATGTTTGACCTGTGCAAATACTTGATAATCATTTCATTGTATTGCTCTACATTGCATTGAAATGATCAGTGATTAATGAATAAAATATGACCAGAGAACAAAAAACTGAAGTGGCTCGGACGCTTTACCTGATGACTGAGAAAACACAAAAAGAGATTTGTGAGGTAGTCGGATGGAGTGAAAAAACATTTACTGAACAAAAGCAAAAGGCAAAATGGAATGAGCTCCGTGACACAAAGAGTTTAACTAAGCAGCAAATTATTTCTCTACTGCACACTCAAACTTTAAAGATTGTAGACGCAGCAAAGAATGACAACAGGTTACTAACTGCCCAGGAAGTTGATTCAATTGCAAAGCTGGCTGCTGCAATAGACAAACTTGAAAAGAAAGCTACACTTGAAACCTACATTGAAGTTTTTGAGGAATACAATAAATGGCTCATGACGGTGAATGTGGATTTCGCTCAAAGGAATAATCAGCATCAGGATTTATTTATCCAAAGTAAAATTTCCCGATGAAAGTCAGCAAACAAAGTTTACAGCGTTGGCAGTTGCATTGTACGAAGGTACAGCAATTGACTGTTCTAAATGGTTTTGAAGGCGAAGCTGAAAAAGCTGAACGGATTGAACGAGCGAAATCAGATTATCAATTTTTTGTTGACTTCTACTTCCCACACTATGCAAAGAACCGTTGCGGGAAATTTCAGATTGATGCTGCCAATGAGGTTGCCCGGAACAAAAAGCTAAGAGCATTATTTGAGTGGGCAAGAGGTCACGCGAAAAGCACTCACTTTGACTTGATGATTCCACTGTGGCTGAAAATTAAAAATGAGTTGACGGTCATGATACTTGTTGGCAAGTCGGAAGACAATGCGAAAACATTGCTCGGTGACTTGCAAGCGGAACTGCAATTCAACCAACGTTACATTAATGATTTTGGAGAACAAATAAATCTTGGCAGTTGGGAGGATGGAAAATTTATCACCAAGGACGGCAAAGCATTCTTCGCTCTTGGTCGAGGACAAAGCCCTCGCGGATTGCGTTACCGGGAACACAGGCCGGATTATATTGTCGTAGATGACTTGGATGATGATGAACTTGTGCAAAATGAAAGCCGTGTAGCAAAGATGTTCGACTGGATTCTTGAAGCATTGTTCAATACAATGGACATGGGTGAAGGAAGATTTGTCTTTGTAGGAAACAGGATTAATAAAAATTCAGTACTGGCAAACTTTGCAAAAGTCCCTGGTATTTATCATTCAGTTGTCAATGCGCTTGACGAAGAAGGAAATCCTTCATGGCAGGAGAAATATTCCAAGGAAGATATTCAACAGGTAGTTGACACAATCGGAATACGAAGAGCACAAAAAGAATTTTTCAATAATCCGATTACTGACGGTTCGGTTTTCAAATTAAAGGATATTCGTTTCAAAACAATGGAACCGATTACATGCTACCATTATCTTGTTTGTTATACTGATCCCAGTTTTAAGAGCGGTGCTAAAAGTGATTACAAAGCAACTGTCCTGATTGGTAAAAATAAAACCGGTGAATACCATTTGCTGAAATCATTTGTTGCGCAAACAACCGTGAAAGAAATGGTCAACTGGCATTACTCAATTCATGAGCAATACGGAAGGAACGCTGTGATTTACTATTACATGGAAAGCAATTTTTTACAGGATATGCTCTTTGATGAATTTGTAAAAATGGGAGCAGAATGTGGCTTACAAATTCCGATTAAAGGTGACAGCCGAAATAAACCGGACAAGTTTCAACGGATTGAAAACCTTCAACCCTTATTTGAGCGTGGTATTTTTTATTTTAATGAAGCTGAGCGAAACGACTACGGTACAAAGAAACTGATTGAACAACTTCTCATGTTTGAGAAGGGCAGCCGAACACATGATGATGGTCCTGATGCCATTGAAGGGGCTGTCTGGATGCTTAATTATAAGACAAGGGTTGACCTACCTCTGATTATTGGCAAACGGAATGTAGGGACTTACCGGAATGTATTGCGGTTTTAGCAAAGGTCAAGGCTTTGGATGCGGAGAATTTGTATCAGGGGAGGCAAGGTCGCGGAAAGGCTGTCAGTGACGAATATTTAATTGAGGAGGGAATTTACTATCATTCGGGGTTAAGAAATATGAATATCAAGAAGTTGACTACTGAATATGTAGAATGGGCGGACAGTCAAGGGGTGACTCCTGGATGGCTAGACTTATCAGATTTCGAACCCACATTGCCTGTTATGAAAAGTGTCGGTTGGGTTGTGCATGAGGACAAAAAGATGTTGTCGCTTTGCGGCAACATTGCCGCGGAGACAAAATCTACATTATTCCAGGGAAATGGAATTATTACGATACCCAAAAAATGTATCCTGAAAAGAAAAAAAATAATCGTTTAATTATTTTTTCTTCTTGGTCGGTCGTTGTGTTAATGCAGAAGCAGCAACAGATTTAACTGCTTTCGAGCTTGTTTTGCTACGCAAAAGTTTGGATGCTG
>JAYVUK010000023.1:0-14208 GCA_043787975.1 Bacteroidota bacterium | reverse complement strand
ATACCTAAATACGTTGCTCGCAATTTGCCCGGTGGCGCTTTATAACATTTTTTTCAACTGAATTTTAAACAGTTTCTAATAGTTGAAAAAAATAACATGCAATAATTAGTATTGATAGAATCTCTGCCCAAATGAAAAAGGTAGATGAGTGAATCATTACCTGGTTGTGGCAACAGTAGAGATATTTGCGTCGGATGCCCTTGCAAGCTATGTCCATGAGGCATTACCTCGTGAGTTCTGTCCCATACCTGGAGTCCTGAGTACAACCATTCTGTAGCTGCGGCATAACAAAATAAATTTCCATTGCTGTCTGCTAACGCACATTGATTCTCCCCTGGATATCCAAATCCCGTTTGTCCAATTGCTGAAGTAAATGTGTCAGGTTGGGTTAGGTTATTAAAATCCATTCCACCGTGATCAGGAAAGCACCAAATATTTCCTTCCTTCTGAGCTAACGTTTTTAAGAAACTCAAGCTAAGAACAATGAGAAGTAGGAAATTTATTTTGCTTTTCATTATTTACTTATGAAAAATCGTCACTCACACAAAATTGAATTTAACTTGTCAAATCAAATTGTAAATTCCCGATAGGAATTAAATCACTTCACTTAATTGTTTCAGGTATTCTTTGTAGGTGAGTGCAATACCATCCTTCAAATTAATTTTTGCTTTCCAACCTAATGTGTGAATGCGAGATGAATCCATCAGCTTTCGCGGAGTTCCGTCAGGTCGTGTTGAATTGAAAACAAGTTTTCCTTTGAAACCTGTAATCTCGCTGATTGTCTCTGCCAGTTCTTTTATTGAAATGTCATCACCAAAACCAACGTTGATGATTTCCTGTGCATCGTAATTTTGCATTAGGAAAAAGCAAGCTTCCGCCAAATCATCCACATAAAGAAATTCACGTAAAGGCTTTCCGCTTCCCCAAACTTCCACTTCTTTCTGTTCGTTTATTTTTGCTTCGTGAAATTTTCTAAGCAATGCGGGGAGCACATGCGAGTTCTCCAGGTCGTAGTTATCGTTGGGTCCGTAAAGATTGGTTGGCATCGCTGAAATAAAATTGCAGCCATACTGTATCCGGTACGATTCACATAATTTTATTCCGGCAATTTTTGCAATTGCATACGGCTCGTTGGTGTTTTCGAGATAACCGGAAAGAAGGTATTCTTCCTTCAGCGGTTGTGGAGCAAGTTTCGGATAGATACACGATGAACCGAGAAACAAAAGTTTTTTTACTTTGTTTTGATAAGCAGAATGAATCACGTTCATTTCAATCGCGAGGTTTTCAAAAAGAAAATCAGCGCGATAAATGTTGTTGGCGTTGATGCCGCCGACTTTTGCAGCGGCCAGGAAAACATATTCGGGTTTTTCAGCAGAAAAAAAATCAGCAACAGCCTGCTGGTTTCGCAAATCCAATTCAGCAGAAGTTTTCAGAATGAGATTCTGAAACCCTTGATTCTTCAGGTGTCGCACAATCGCCGAACCAACCATTCCGCGGTGACCGGCTACATATATTTTGGAATCTTTATTCATTCGTTTCATTGGCTAATCAGCTAATCATCAAATCAGCTAATTGTTTTACTCATGATAATTAAACACCTTGTGCCCGCCGTCTTTTAAATATTTATCTCTGCGGAACAATTCAATGTCGGCATCCATCATTTCTTTGATGAGCGCTTTTACATCATACTTTGGCTTCCAGCCTAATTTTGTATTTGCTTTGGTTGCATCGCCAATCAATAATTCCACTTCAGTCGGACGGAAATAGCGTGCATCAACACTCATTACATTTTTACCAACCGGCAATTGATAGCTGGCATCGCTGCATGATACAACGAATGCTTTTTCATCCACACTTTTTCCTTTGAACTCGACTTCAATTCCAACTTCTGCAAAAGATAGTTTTAGAAAGTCACGCACCGAAGTTGTCACACCGGTTGCAATCACAAAATCTTCCGGCTTTTCCTGCTGAAGCATCAGCCACATCGCTTCGATGTAATCTTTCGCATGTCCCCAATCGCGTTTTGCATCCAGGTTTCCAAGGTAAAGCTGATCCTGTAATCCAAGAGCGATGCGCGCCACTCCGCGGGTAATTTTTCTCGACACAAACGTTTCTCCGCGTAAGGGTGATTCATGGTTGAAAAGAATTCCGTTTGCTGCAAACATGTTATACGCTTCCCGGTAATTCACGGTAATCCAATAAGCGTAAAGTTTAGCGGCAGCATAAGGAGAGCGCGGATAAAAAGGAGTTTTTTCCGATTGAGGAACTTCCTGCACCAGGCCATACAACTCGGACGAAGAAGCCTGATAAATTTTTGTCTTCTTGGTCAGTCCCAGTAACCGAACAGCTTCCAGCACACGAAGTGTTCCGATACCATCCGTGTTTGCTGTGTATTCCGGAGTTTCAAAACTCACTTTGACATGCGACATCGCTCCAAGATTGTAAATTTCATCGGGTTGAACTTCCTGGATAATGCGAATGATGTTGGTAGAGTCAGTCAGGTCACCATAATGCATGGTAAACTTTACATTTTTTTCATGAGGATCTTTGTAAAGGTGATCCACGCGCTCTGTATTGAACAGTGAGCTTCTTCTTTTGATGCCATGAACGTCATACCCTTTTTTGAGGAGAAACTCAGCGAGGTATGCACCGTCTTGACCCGTAATGCCTGTAATCAGAGCAACTTTCATAATTTATTTTAAGCTATAATGATGAGTTTTCAAAAGTACAAATTAATTCAGAAGAAATTATTTACGAATGATTCTCCACACGAACAACCGCTTATATTTGCGTCCTTTAAATTTGAATACTAATGCCTGATAAATTGAAACTCGTTTTTGCGACCAACAACCAGCATAAGTTGAAGGAAATTAAGTCCATGCTTGCCGGTTCAATTTCTATTTTGAGTCTGAAGGATATTGGCTGCACGGATGAACTGCCGGAAACATCAACTTCGTTGAGAGGAAATGCGTTGCAAAAGGCAAAATATGTGTTTGATAAGTATGGGATGAATTGTTTCGCTGATGATACCGGTTTGGAAATAGAATCGCTCGGTGGAAGGCCGGGAGTTTATTCAGCGAGGTATTCAGGCGCGAACAGTAGTTATGATGATAACGTTTCAAAAGTACTGAATGAGTTAAAGGGAATTGAAAACCGGAATGCAAAATTTAAAACGGTGATTGCTCTTATTACTGACCACGAGGAGAAATGTTTTGAAGGAATTGTAGAAGGGAAAATGACCGAAGATAGAAGAGGAGATAAAGGATTCGGATACGATCCTGTTTTTTTGCCCGAGCAATCCGATAAAACATTTGCAGAGATGAGCGAAGCGAAAAAAAATAAGATAAGTCATCGCGGAAGAGCGTTGGTTAAATTGGTGAGTTACCTCGAAGAGACAAATGTCATCGGTGAAAATTCAACCATAAAATAATTCCTATATTTATTCTTATAATCAAACTATATGGATAGTACAAAAGATTTGTCTGATACACTTCTTTATTTTGTTCCGGCTTTATTGGTTCTTGTCACTGTGTTTATGCTGATAAAAAGGTTTCTCGATCGCGACTACCAAAATCATGTCATGGAAGCAAAGAAATCCATGCGAAAGGAATCATTGCCATTAAAACTGCAAGCGTATGAACGACTGGTTTTATTTCTCGAACGCATATCTCCGAATAGCTTGCTGGTGAGAACACATCGCGGAGGAATTTCTGCAACACAGCTCCATGGGGATTTACTTGCTACCGTTCGTGCTGAGTTTGAACACAATCTTTCCCAGCAAATTTATATTTCATCGTCAGCTTGGGAAGCTGTTAAGAATTCAAAGGAAGATACGCTGCGTTTATTCAACAACGCCTATAGCCAGGTTGGACAACATGCAAATGGAATTCAACTCAGTTCGCAAATATTTGAACAGATGATGAAGGAAGAAAATATTCCCACGCAAAAAGCCATTGATGTTTTGAAAAGCGAAGCAAAACAATTACTTGGATGAGGTGATTAGCTTATTCATAAAAACATATTTTTTTTAGTAGAGAAGACATCAAATTATTTTTAAGATGAGTGAAAAGAAAAAGATTTTTACCGAGAGTGGAATAGAAATCAAAGAAGTATACACTCCGAACTCCGAACGACCAACTCCCGACTTACCCGGTGAATATCCTTTCACGCGAGGCATTCAACCGGATATGTATCGCAGTAAAATGTGGACCATGCGACAGTATGCAGGCTTTTCTACTGCAGAGGAATCAAACAAACGATATCATTACTTATTAAAACAGGGACAAACAGGACTATCGGTTGCATTTGACCTTCCTACTCAAATCGGATACGATTCTGATCATGCGCTTTCGGAAGGTGAAGTAGGAAAAGCAGGTGTTGCCATTGATTCATTGCATGACATTGAAATTCTATTCGATGGAATTAAGCTGGAAGACATTACCACGTCGATGACCATCAATTCCACTGCATCAATTCTTCTTGCATTTTATATTGCGTTGGCAAAGCGGCAAGGCGCGAACCTGAAAAAAATTTCGGGAACCATTCAAAATGATTTGCTGAAAGAATATGCGGCACGCGGAACATACATCTATCCGCCCAAGCCTTCTATGCGCATCATTACGGATATCTTTGAATATTGTGCGAAGGAAATCCCAAAGTGGAATACCATCTCAATATCGGGATATCACATTCGTGAAGCTGGCTCAACGGCTGTCCAGGAATTAGCGTTCACCTTATCCAATGGAAAAGCCTATGTAAAAGCAGCCATGGAAAAAGGATTAGATATTGATGTATTCGGAAAACGACTTTCATTTTTTTTCAACGCACACAACAATGTTTTCCAGGAAGCAGCAAAATTCCGTGCAGCAAGAAGAATGTGGGCAAGCATGATGAAAGAACTTGGAGCAAAGGATCCCCGTTCGATGATGCTTCGGTTTCATACACAAACCGGGGGATCTACATTGACTGCTCAGCAACCGATGAATAACGTTACCCGTGTTACGTTGCAGGCTTTGTCAGCTGTTCTTGGAGGAACACAATCTCTTCACACGAACGGGTATGATGAGGCGCTGAGTTTGCCTACAGAAGAAGCGGCGCGAATAGCCTTACGTACACAACAGATCATTGCACATGAAAGTGGAGTAGTGGATACCGTGGATCCGCTGGCCGGTTCTTATTTTGTTGAAACACTTACGGATGAACTGGAAGCAAAAGCATATGACTACATTCATCGCATTGATGCCATGGGAGGAGCCGTGAATGCGATCGAGTCCGGTTTTATGCAGAATGAAATTGCGAGTGCTTCGTATGCTTACCAACAATCCATTGAGCGAAATGAACGGATTATTGTGGGAGTGAATAAATATACGATGGAAGAAAAAGCATTCGATAAGTATTTTGTCGTGGATGATTCTATCCGTCAACTTCAGATTACAAAATTGATAAAGCTCAAAGCAGAACGGGATTCGTCAAAAGTTGAATCAGCACTTTCTAACCTGGAAATTGCCGCTAAAGGAAATGAAAATCTGATGCCTTGCATTGTTGAGGCCGTTGAAAATTATGCAACGCTTGGGGAAATTTCAGACAGGATGAGAAAAGTTTTCGGAGAGTATAAGTAACTGTTTAAATTTATATTGTGAAAATGTTTATCGCGTATTTTTGAACGAGACAACAAAGTGTTTCGCCGCCATAGTGGAACTAACTACGGCAAGAAACACTGAGGAAGTCGCAGTCAAAAAGACGCATAAACAAATTATAAGATAAATTTTAAACAGTTACTAAATAATTATTTTTTTTCAGGACTTTCTTGAACCAGAACAAATACATCTTCATTATCACGTTTCATCCGGTATTTCTCTCGTGCATATCGTTCGAGATTTTTGGGATTCGTGAGTAAGTCGCTCACTTCATCTTTGTTCCTCACAATTTCTTTCATGTAATAGTCACGCTCTTTTTCCAACTCATGAAGTTTGGAACGATACGTATACTGCGTGATGAAATCATTCCGATCAAAGAAAGAAAGCCAGATAATAAAAGAAAATGCTGTGATGAAGTATTTATTCTTCACCACCTTCCGGTACGGCTCGGGAATGTTCTTGAAAAAAGAAGTTTTCATTGGCTCAAAGATAGTCTGATCTGCTAATGGAAGACGAAATGCGTAACGATAATTTTATAACAAAAGTTTGTTCATAAGAAATTGATCCGAAATAGGTTCCACACAGATCACAGGTGTAGAATTAATTTGTCATTCATGTTCATCGACCTGTTATTATAAGTACCATTACAGAAAGCAGAAAAATGAGCCATGAATTATTGTTTATAGACAGGGATTATATTCGGATGGAGACGCTGAAAAACGGAAGCAATCTTGCCGTAAAAAAAGTTGATTACGACCGCATCGTATTCTTAAGTGAAGTCTATGGAAGCTCGCTTAGCATTCCGGAAAAGGAAACCGTAAATGCAATTCCACTGGTTGAAAAAAAAGATGCTGTTTTTGAATTGGCAACAACAGGTGCTTATTTCATTCCCATGAAAGAATTAAAATTGACGGTGAATAAGGAAAACTTTCCCGCCGCAAGCTGATTTTTCGAAATTCGATTTCATACTCAAATCACGGAAGCTTTTTCTTTTTTCAATCGGTTCTCTTCATGACTTTCTTCTGATAAAAAAGGATAACGGTAATCCGTAGGAGGAACCAGTGTTTCTTTAATAGTACGAGGAGATATCCATCTCAATAAATTAATCATAGAGCCTGCTTTGTCATTGGTTCCCGAACCTCTGCTTCCACCAAATGGTTGCTGACCTACAACTGCTCCGGTACATTTATCGTTGATGTAAAAATTACCGGCCGCGTTCACTAATTTTTTCATGGCCACTTCAATGGCATAACGATCCTGTGAAAAAATGGAACCTGTCAATGCATAAATCGCGGTCTTGTCAACCAGGTCAAGTGTTTCTAAAAACTTGTTGTCATCATACACATACATGGTAAGTACCGGACCGAACAATTCTTCGCGCATGGTCACATACAACGGATCTTTGGTAACGATTACGGTTGGCTGAATAAAATATCCTTTCGATTTATCATACGTTCCTCCGGCAATTATTTCAACATCTTTATTTTTTTTCGCATCATCAATATACTTCGCAAGCTTGTCAAACGATTTTTCATCGATCACAGCATTTACGAAACAGGAGAAATCTTCTGTCGGCCCGACTTTGATCGACTTGAGATCGGCAATTAAATTTTCTTTTACCTCGTTCCACAAGCTCGATGGGATGTAAGCACGAGATGCAGCCGAACATTTCTGACCCTGAAATTCAAATGCTCCGCGAGTAAGTGAAGTCACCAATGATTGCACATCCGCTGATGGATGAGCGATAATAAAATCTTTTCCTCCCGTTTCTCCTACAATGCGCGGGTAGGATTTGTATTTATGAATATTGGTACCAATCGTTTTCCAGATGTCCTGGAATACAGCGGTAGAACCTGTAAAATGAATGCCTCCAAAATCAGGATGATTAAAAATAATTTCTCCTGCATCCGGACCTGAAACATAAACCAGGTTGATAACACCGGCAGGAAGTCCTGCTTCCATAAATACTTTCATCAAAATATTTGCTGCATAAATTTGTGTGTTCGATGGTTTCCACACAACCGTGTTGCCCATCATGGCAACTGATGTAGGCAGATTACCGGCAATTGCGGTGAAGTTGAAAGGAGTGAGCGCAAATACAAATCCTTCAAGCGGACGATGTTCCACCCTATTGTAAACACCTTTGGAAGAGATGGGTTGCTGGGCATAAATCTCTCTCATGTATTGCACATTGAAGCGCAAAAAATCGATCATCTCACAGGCGGCATCAATTTCTGCCTGGTAAATATTTTTACTCTGACCAATCATCGTTGCAGCATTGATTACAGCGCGATAAGGGCCCGATAATAATTCAGCAGCTTTTAAAAAGATGGAAGCACGTTGTTCGTAGCTCAAATCAGCCCACTGCTGTTTTGCTTTGAGCGCAGCATCAATGGCCATCTGCACATGCGTCTTGTCTCCTGCATGGTAATGCGCAATTGCATGCTGATGATCATGTGGAGGAGTCATCCTGATTTTTTTCTCGGAACGAATTTCTTTTCCACCGATGTACATGGGAATGTCCATCACATCACTACGCATCTTCTTAATAGCAGCTTTCAGCGTTTCACGTTCAACGCTTCCGGGAGCATAATTCAGAACCGGTTCATTGACGGCTACAGGTACCTGGTAAATTCCATTACTCATGATAAAGTTATTTTGATGCGAAGGTAAGGATTCAAAATTTCCCGATATGACGGGATAAAAAAAGAGGCTGTCTTTTGAGACAGCCTCTTTTAAGAATGTGATCATTTAAGATTAGCGATCCGCTTTCAGAATATTTATCATCTGACGATTATCGCCTTGAACTACTTCTGCAGAATACATTCCCGGAGCAAGATTGCTTCCGATCATCATATTGTATGAAACGTCAGCATGAGTTTCCACGATGCGTCCTGTTATATCATGAATGTAAACCATGATAGGAGTTTCCTCAGAAGAAATAACATGTACTGTAAATCCATTGTTAAACGGATTCGGATATGCTTCAGCAAGGAAGTCTAATATCTCAACAGGATCACCACCGCTAAAACGAGGATAGTACAAATCACATGAACCAAGACAATCACCCGGGTGATTTGCTAAGTGAGCAGGTACTGCACTTGGAGCAATACACAATGTTTGTGGATTGGCAGGATTTCCCGGAGGAACGTGGCAAAGGATTACTTTTTGTCCATTGTGACCACATGCAACACTTGCTGTGTTAACAGTAGTACAAGCAGGAACATCTGATGGACATCCGCTTGCATCATACGCAGTCACACAATAGGTTCCCGGTTGAGTAATGGTAATTGAAGCAGTTGTTTGAACAGGACTTGTGTTCCAGGAATATGAAGTTGCATTCGAAGCTGAAGCGTTCAACGTAATGGATCCTCCATTGAATAATATACTTCCGCATCCGGTTGAAGTAACTATGCTCACAATGGGTCCTCCGCCAACTACAACAGTTGTAGTTTGACTAAGCGATGAACATCCGCTTGTATTGTCACCGACTGAAACCTGGTAAACTCCCGGAGCCGTTGCAACATAACTTGAATTGGGTCCATCCTGAACGATTACTCCGTTCAAATAAAAAATGTAATGGTAATCACCTGAGTTTGCATTCAATGTAACAGTATTGCTGCCACAGATTGTAATTGTTCCGCTTGGACTCAGGTTAGCTGATGGAGGCTGGTTTACAGTAAGAGTAACGCTTTGCGTTCCTGAGCAACCGGATGCCGTTGTTCCGGTAACAGTGTAAACAGTTGTTGAGTTTGCAGTGACATCAACAGAAGAACTGTCTGAATTGTTAGGATTGCTTATTCCTAAAGCCGGACTCCAGCTATAATGATCAGCACCTGAAACGGAAATTGTTGTTGATGCGCCCGGGCAAATAGAAGGGTTTGCTGGAACAAATGTAAGGTTAACTGCACCTTCGCTGATAAGAACTGAATCCGTTGAAGTACAGGAGCTGCTGTCAGTAACAGTAACAACATAGGTAGTCGAAGAAGAAGGAGACGCCAATGGATTAGCAATGCTTGTACTACTTAAACCTGCAGGCGGACTCCACGAATAACCTGTTCCACCGCTGGCATTCAGCTGAACCGGTATGCCGTTGCAATAAACTGCATCAGGTCCCGCATTAGCAAGAGGTCCTGCAAGAACATGAACGATAACTGTCACGTTGGTCGTAAGAGTAGGAGTTCCATTATCGCTTCCCGAAAACGTGATTGTCTGGTAACCAACATCCGATAAGGTTGCAATTGCTCCGGCCGTTATGGAAGCAGTATTTCCTGAAGAAGAACTTGAAATCGAAAAATTTTGTAACGTAGAGTTTGCAGTTGCAGTAGTTACCTGTAAAGATTCAGGAGAAAGAAATGAAACAGAAGGGAAAACTGGGCTTCCTGGGCATACAGTTATCGTATCACAAAATCCTAAACCACTAACGATCGGTTGAATGTTTGTGCTTGTACAAACATTAAAAGAAAATGATTGATTGTCCAACCATGAAACCTGGCTGTTATTTGCAAACGGTCCATAGTAAGCTGTGCCGGCTGTATCAAACTGACCAATCTGAATGTAATTAATTCCATCTCCCGGGTTTACCCCTGCAGTTGCTGAGGATCCCCCAGCATTAGCAAAACCGTTTGAACCGTTTGAAGCATCCCCGGTTGTCCACTGCATATCTTTATAACAAAATGAAACATTGTTACCTCCCGGAATAATTTGATCTACACCATCAGAAATAATCAACTGAAAGGTATTTCGCTTATCTGTATGTGAATTGTAATATCCAACTGAATCCCATTGAACAATCATATAAGTAGGAGTTAATTTGTAATAAACAACACCACTCGCCACATTGCGTGTATCCACGTCACTCCAAAACGGTGCTACCATTGAATATAAAGTAGAAGGGAATCCAATCGGACTAAATGTAGCATAAGGAGAACCAAAAGAAATATTTCCATTGTTGTTGATATACACACTGTCACGATTAATGTCATACATGCAAAAGTCAAATGGTAGAATCTGTACATTGGTATAGCAGTCGTCGTTCCGCCATAAAGGTGCCGAGCCAGGGTTAGAACCTTGTGAAAAAGGTACCACACTAAAAGTTGTATCCCGGTTAACCCAGCAATTACAGTTAGTTGCAGTTTGAACCGATGTCTTGATCGGAGCTGTAGAAACATGCATTGTATTCATAATACCATGCTGTGTAACAGAACTAATATGCTGTGAAGACATCAATGAACGCAATTGTTCATTGGTTTTTCCGGTAAGTAGTCCTGCGGCTTTAAGCTGATCATAACTCATGTGGGTTTTCTGTGAATTTGAAGCAGCGGAAGATCGTGCTGCCTGCGCGGCAACTTGCTGTAAACTTCCGAAAGCAACAGCAAGTACGATTGCGATTGAGGTAATGGTTTGTTTCATTTTTGGTATCAGTTTTAATTAAGTAAGTATATATAGTTGATTTTTTATTGAGTAATAATTAAGGTTAAACAATCCTCCAAAAGGGCTGCTAATATAGGCATTTACGGAGACTTTGTAAATTTTTTCGATAAAGAAAAAATTGTAAAGACGCAGAATGGTTGATCACAATGAAATGAATAAAATGATAAAAGAGGATGTCTTTTGAGACAGCCTCTTTTATGCATGAGATTATTTAAGCTTAGCGATCCGCTTTCAGAATATTTATCATCTGACGATTATCACCTTGAACTACTTCAGCAGAATACATTCCCGGGGCAAGATTGCTTCCGATCATCGTATTATATGAAATATCCGAATGAGTTTCAACAATGCGCCCTGTTATATCATGGATGTAAACTGTGATAGGAGTTTCTTCAGAAGAAATAACATGTACCGTAAATCCATTGTTAAACGGATTCGGATATGCTTCAGCAAGGAAGTCTAATATCTCAACAGGATCACCGCCGCTAAGACGAGGATAATACAAATCACATGAGCCAAGACAATCGCCCGGGTGATGCGCTAAGTGAGCAGGTACAGCACTTGGAGCAATACACAATGTCTGTGGATTTCCGGGATTTCCGGGAGGAACATGGCAAAGAACCACTTTAGTTCCGTTGTGACCACATGCAACACTGACCGTACTTACAGTAGTACAAGCAGGAACATCTGACGGACATCCGCTTGCATCATACGCAGTCACGCAATATGTTCCCGGTTGGGTAACCAAAAGAGTAGCTGATGTGGCACCGGAAATTGGAGTTCCATCTTGTGACCATTGATAGGAAGCCGCACCCGGAGCTGTAACAGTCAACGTAGTAGAGCCACCGTTGAATAACATGGCTCCGCATCCTGTTGGAACAGAAATCGTGGCGACAGGTCCTCCGCCTACTATAGCAGTAGTAGGTTGGCTAAGAGTTGAACAACCGCTGGCATTATCGCCGACAGAAACCGTATAGACTCCAGGTGAGTTAGCAAGGTAACTTGAAATGGTTCCGTCCTGAACAATCACACCATTCAAATACCATATATAATGATAGTCACCTGAGGTTGCATTCAACGTTACACTGTTGCCGCCACAAATTGTAATGGTGCCGGTAGGATCCAGGTTAGCAGTTGGACCTTCAACAACGTGTACAACAATTGTGTGAGAAGTAACAGATGGAGGAACATGACTGTTCGTTCCTACAAAGGTAATTGTCTGGTAACCGACATCAGCCGGCGTTGCATTAATTTGAACAGTAGTACTACTGGGATTACCAACAGAGTCATTTTGTATAACCCAATTACTAAATGAACTATATACAGAATCCGTGACCACAGAACTGGATAAATAGGATAAAGAAGGAAAAATTGAAGAGCCTGCACAAACTTGCATCGTATCACACAAACCTGCTGGATTGACAGCAATAGGAACAGGTGCAATATCTATATTACCTGTCGAACACCAGTTAAAATCAAAATGTTTATTGTTGAGCCAAGCCACTCCACTGTAAGGAGGAGGGGCAGGAAAACCTTGCGGTCCAAGATAGGTACTACTTGCGTTATCGAAAAGACCGATGTCTAGATAGAAACCGGTACCGTTGCCGGCATTGGCACCAACAATCGCCGGATTATCAGTTGGAAATGCTGCGGGATTCGGAAATCCGTTTAAACCGCTTGATGCATCACCCGTAGTCCACTGCATATCTTTATATGCAAATGAAACATTATTGATTCCACCGGCAATAATTGGATCGCTTCCATTTGTGAGAATCAATTGAAATGTATTAACCAAATCATTATGCATGGCGTAATATCCCACGCTATCCCAATGAATAATAATATGAGATGCTGTAACCTGGCAATGAACTATTGCGCTGCCCGTAGTTCCTGTACTATCGCGGGTATCAACGTCAGCCCAAAACGGAGCAATCATCGTAAAATTATTATTGGGAAATATCTGAGGAGTGAAAGTTCCATAAGCAGCCCCAAAAGATACGTTACCATTATTGTTGATGTATAAAGAAGAATAATTCGTTCCCTGAAAACAAAAATTGAATGGAAGATTAACAAGGGCGGAGCCGTCATCGTTGCGATAATAAGGAGCAGTTCCAGGGAAACCGGTAAATTGCGGAATAAACCAGGAAGTATCTTCTTGAATCCATGGTTCACAATTTGACGCAGTTTGTATGGAAGGCAAAGAAACATTCATGGCATTCATTAACGCATGTTTCTTTACCGTCTTTGTAGTAGGTACCCCTAATAATGACCGTAATTGATCTTCACTATAACTGCCAAGCAAACCTGCTGCCTTCAGTTGATCATAATTTAAACCCGGTGAAATTGATGCCGAGGAAGAACGTGCTGCCTGTGCAACAATTTCTTGTACGCTTCCAAACATGGTCGCAAGTACAAATGCTAATGAAGTAATGGTTCGTTTCATTTTATTGTTTTAGTTTAGGTAATTATCGTTCTACGTTTTTTATTTTGGTTTAAACAAAGAATTGGTCAGGTATTCAAAAGTCAGCTAAATTAAGTTTTATTTGAATTTAAAAAAACAAATTTTGTTAAAAGAAAGGAATTTTAATGCCAATCGAATTAATAGCTTGGTGAATCTGATAAAAGAAGGGAAATTGTATCTTTGCCAACCCCTCAAAGAGCTGTTATTACCTATGAAATAAGCCCTTCGGTAGAATTATTTTTTTATTCATTGAGAAACTGTTTAAAATTCAGTTGAAAAAAATGTTATAAAGCGCCACCGGGCAAATTGCGAGCAACGTATTTAGGTATACCAAAACTTAAATATTATGCAAGCAAATGCCCTAAGTGAAACGCAGTGGAAAAGTATAAAAAAGTTTATTCCAAAAATTAAACGACAACGAAAACATGATTTAAAATTAATTTTTGAGGCAATATTTTATCTCTTAATAAGCGGATGCCAATGGCGAATGTTACCGGTTCAGTATCCAAAATGGCAATTGGTCTATTACTATTTTACAAAGTACAGGGATGAAGAAATTTTTGAATACTTAAATGACATGGTAAGAGAAATGGTTCGGGAAGGATACAAAAAAAATGCTCAATGCAGCGTTGGCATAATTGATAGCCAATCAATAAAAACCACTCGTAGGGGCGGTTT
>JAYVUK010000022.1:0-2669 GCA_043787975.1 Bacteroidota bacterium | reverse complement strand
AAGCGCTGTTTCAGTTTGCAACAGAAGGTATTCTCATTGTTAATGAGAAAGGCGAAATCATAAGCATTAATCCAAGTGCAGAAAAACTTTTCGGTTATGGAAAGTACGAACTAATTCAAAAAAAAATTGAGGCTCTTATCCCGCAGCGGTTTTCAAAAATACATAAGCAGCATCGCGCAAAATACAACATCAATCCTCATGCACGTGCAATGGGCGCAGGGTTCGGCTTGTATGGAAAAAGAAAAAACGGTTCTGAATTTCCTGTCGAAATCAGTCTGAGTCCATATTCATCTGCTACGGGAAAATTTGTTGTTGCATTTATTATTGACATCACTATTCGCAAGCAGGCAGAAGAAAAATTGGAAAACTATTCTGCTGAATTGGAGAAGCAAGTCGAAGACCGCACACTTATCCTGCACGAAGCGGTTGCGGAATTGGAAAAAACAAAAGCAGAGTTAAACGATGCACTTAAAAAGGAACGCGAATTGAATGACATAAAATCGCGCTTTGTATCCATGGCATCTCACGAGTTCCGCACACCGTTAACAACTATTTTATCCTCTGTTTCACTCGCAAGTAAATATGCTGAACAGAACGATGCGGAAAACCACAACAAGCACATCAACCGTATCAAATCAGCAATCACTAATCTCACCGATATTCTGAATGATTTTCTTTCACTCAGCAAATTGGAAGAAGGCAAAATAACCACGCACCAGGAACATTTCGATATAGAATCATTCATGAATAATATTGTGAATGAAATGAAAGCGCTGGCAAAAAAAGGGCAGACTATATCTTATTTCCACTCTGGAAAAAAGTCAAGCGTATTGCTTGATTCTAAAATTCTGAAAAATATTTTATTCAATTTAATTTCCAACGCCATTAAATTTTCTCCCGAAGAAAAACCTATTGAAATACATTCGGAAATTTCCAGCTCACAACTCGCCATCTCTGTTAAGGATAACGGCATTGGGATATCAAAGCAGGATAGCCAGCATTTGTTTGAACGGTTTTTCAGAGGCAGCAATGCAACTGCAATACAAGGCACCGGACTGGGGTTAAACATTGTTGCAAAATATATGGAACTGATGAATGGTACAATTGATTTTGTAAGCAAAGAAAATAAAGGAACAACTTTCACTTTAAAATATAATTTATAATGAAAAAGATTCTTGTAATAGAAGACAGCAAAGAAATCCGTGAGAACACAGCCGAAATTCTTAAGATGGCGAACTATAAAGTGTTCACTGCAAAAAACGGTAAAGAAGGAGTGGCGCTTGCACAAAAAGAAAAACCGGACATTATCATTTGCGACATTCTAATGCCTGTGCTTGATGGCTACGGAGTGCTGCATCTGCTCTCAAAAAATCCGGATACAGCAAGCATTCCTTTTATTTTTTTAACAGCAAAAACGGAGCGCAGCGATATGCGCAAAGGAATGGAAATGGGAGCCGATGATTATCTCACCAAACCTTTTGACGATGCCGAACTGCTTAATGCTATCGAAAGCCGATTCCGGAAATCTGAAGTATTGATTAAAGAGTTTAAAAAAAATTATGAGGGATTAAATGAATTTATCAATGGTATCAGAACACTCGACCAGCTTAAAAAAGTTTGTGCAGAACACGAAAT
Source organism: Bacteroidota bacterium (assembly GCA_043787975.1). Classification (GTDB taxonomy): domain Bacteria; phylum Bacteroidota; class Bacteroidia; order AKYH767-A; family 2013-40CM-41-45; genus JAPLDA01. The sequence continues at coordinate 1,034 of JAYVUK010000022.1, read as the reverse complement.
AAAAACGGTAAAGAAGAAGGAATCTGTTTATCGCGAAGGCAGTTATCCGAGAGGAATTTACTTTGTGGTAAAAGGAAAAATAAAATCCAACAAAACAAATGACTATGGAAAAGATTTAATCACCGGTATTTATAATGAAGGAGATTTTTTTGGATACTTGGCATTGTTCGAAGAAAATAAATACACCGATTCTGCAATTGCTCTCGAAGATTCAGAAGTTTGTTTGATTCCAAAAACAGATTTTGAAGCGCTCGTTTATAAAAATGCTGACGTGTCGCGGAAATTTATCAAGATGCTGTCAAATAACCTGCAGCAAAACGAAGAGCAGCTTTTAAAACTCGCTTACGACTCAGTAAGAAAACGTATAGCGGATGCCATCATCACGCTGCACAATCAATCTAAAAGGAGCGATAAAATATTTAGGATAAATATTACACGCGATAATTTAGCTAATCTCGCTGGCACAGCCTCCGAAACAGTTACGCGAACATTGTATGATTTTGAAAACGAAAAACTCATTTCCGTTGACAAAAAAGATATCACCATCCTTAACCCTGATAAATTAGCTAAGCTAAAAAACTGATTCTTTTTTTCTGACCAAAGTCAGATTTATTTCCGACAACCATCAAATTTCTTTTTTTACGGTAGCTATATTTTTGCCTCTATAATAGCTGTAAAGAATACTGAAGTCAAATGATATTTACCGTTAACGACAAAACAAAAGTTAATGACTTTCATAAGGGATTTAATGATGCCTTTCCTTTTTTGAAGATTGATTTATTTACTCACGCATTTTCTGAAAAAAAAACCATTTCTCCTGTAAAAAGGATAACGGATGGCAACAAAACTCTTTGTGAGTGTGGAAACATTCATCCTCCGGGTACAATCACAATGACCTTTTCGCCAGATACTACAGTAGCTGAACTTAAACAAATTTTTAAGGACTTATACAACATTAAAGTGCAGGTATTTCGTCAGGCGGGTAACTCATGGCTCGAAACTACCTTGACACAAAACTGGACATTGGAACAGCA
>JAYVUK010000021.1:0-47550 GCA_043787975.1 Bacteroidota bacterium | reverse complement strand
AAAAAAGCTAATTGAAACGACTTTCAATTAGCTTTATTCAAACCCTTATCCAGTAAGGGATACAGAGATTTTTACCAACTATTTTTGTCTATTATATCTAAAAAAACCGCTTGGTAAAAATACCAGGCGGTTACTGTTTTCAGAAAATTTCTTTCGAAGATTATAAGATGGAAGAGTCTTCAGGTTTGTCAACGACAGGCATCGGAGCTGTATCTGTACCATCGGTTTTTTTCTCAACTCCGTTCAACCCTGAATTCCCATTGGCAGAAGGAATCGTTGCAGAAGTTTCATCGTCATCCCACTTACGTTTACCGAAAATCTGTTCAAGGTCTTCCTTGAAAATAACTTCTTTTTCGAGGAGACGTCCGGCAACAGCAGTAAGCTGATCTTTATGTCCGAGAAGCAAATTTTTTGTTCGTATGTAAGCTGCATCAATCATCTTCTTCACTTCTTCATCAATGGCTTCTGCAGTTTTTTCACTGTACGGTTTGTTGAAAGCATATTCCTGCTGACCACTTGAATCATAAAAACTAATGTTGCCGATACGCTCATTCAGACCGAATATGCTTACCATCGCGTATGCTTGCTTCGTAATTTTTTCCAAATCGCTCAGTGCTCCGGTTGAAATAGCGCCGAAAATAATCTCTTCGGCAGCACGACCACCAAGTGCAGCACAAATTTCATCCATCAACTGTTCTTTGGTGGTGATTTGTCTTTCTTCCGGAAGATACCATGCAGCACCCAACGAATTTCCTCTTGGAACAATCGTAACTTTTACCAACGGATGTGCATGTTCGAGTAACCAGCTTGCAGAAGCATGACCTCCTTCATGGAAAGCAATTACTTTTTTCTCGTGAGGAGTGATGATTTTATTTTTCTTTTCCAACCCGCCCACTACGCGATCGATTGCATCCAGGAAGTCTTGTTTCTCAATCGCAGTTTTACTTTTGCGCGCTGCTATCAAAGCCGCTTCATTACAGATGTTGGCAATGTCGGCACCGGAAAAACCCGGTGTTTGTTTGGCAAGAAAATCTATATCAAGAGTTTCACTTATCTTCAATGGTTTCAGATGAACATTGAAAATTTCTTTTCGTCCGTTTAAGTCAGGAAGTTCTAGGAAAATCTGGCGATCAAAACGCCCCGGTCTCATCAATGCTCGATCGAGTACATCCGAACGGTTTGTTGCTCCAAGAATAATCACTCCTGAATTACTTCCGAAACCATCCATCTCGGTGAGAAGTTGGTTCAGTGTACTTTCGCGTTCATCGTTTGCACTGAATGATGCTGACTTTCCACGGGCACGACCAATGGCATCAATCTCATCAATGAAAATGATACACGGAGCTTTTTCTTTCGCCTGTCTGAATAAATCGCGTACACGTGATGCACCGACGCCGACAAACATTTCCACAAAATCAGAACCTGAAAGAGAGAAGAAAGGAACCTGTGCTTCACCTGCCATCGCTTTTGCGAGCAATGTTTTTCCTGTTCCGGGGGGGCCAACAAGCAATGCTCCACGCGGAATTTTTCCCCCGAGCGTAGTATATTTTTTAGGAGTCTTCAGGAAGTCAACGATCTCCATCACTTCCACTTTTGCTTCTTCCAAACCTGCCACATCATTGAAAGTAACTTTTACCTGCAAGTCTTTATCAAACAAGGTAGCTTTCGATTTTCCGATGTTGAAAATCTGGCTGCCGCCGGTACCACCACCCATTCTTCGCATGATGAAAAGCCAAACCACGATCAGTAATCCAAACGGGAGCAACCAACTGATTATGGTGTCCCAATAATTGTGTGTGTCGGGTTTGTAGTCAACATTTACTTTTTCTTCAGGAGGAAAATCCTTTTGCGCTTCAGTTAATTTTTTTTCAAAAAGATCAGCAGTACCGATGTGGAAAAAGTAATGTGGTCCGGGATTGTCGGCATTCGCAAAAGTTTTAGCGCGGACATCTTTGTATTTGTCATCCTTTAGTTTGTCACTCTTGATGGTAATGTGCGCCACATCACCGGTCACTTCAATTTTAGCTACATCGTGGTCGACGAGCATGTTGTGAACGAAATACTCATATTGAATTTCCCGTTCGCCACCGCCCCATTGAAACATCTGCAAAATAATCAGTACAGCGATGATGATTCCGTAGATCCAATAAAAATTAAATCCTGATTTTGGATTTTTAGGCATTGGAATTTTTCTTCCTCCACCGGTTTTCGGCTTCTGATCTTTGTCTTCTGTATTTTGATCGCTCATTAATTTTTTTTTCTGAAATAATTTTTTGTTGGTTTCAAACTCAATGCCTTGAAACCGCATCTGTCAATTAGTCGTTTCAAAACGGATTATATTTTAATTAACAGATGCAATCCGTTCAATGTCTGCATCTGCCCAAAGACGTTCTATTCCGAAGAACTCGCGTTTCTCTTTAAGAAAAACATGTGCTACCACATTCGCATAGTCAAGCAGAATCCATTCGGCATTTCCCTGTCCTTCTTTATGCAAAGGATTTTCGCCTGCTTTTGTATAAACAAATTCCTCCACTGTGCGCGCAATGGATTCGATGTGTGTTCTTGAGTCGGCATGGCAAACGATAAAGAAATCTGCGACTGCATTTTTCAGGTTTCTCAAATCAATGCAAACAATTTCTTTTGCCTTCTTCTCCTGCATTCCCAGCACGATGTCGTTTTTTAATTGCTCGGTAGCATCCTGAATTTTTGAAATTTTTTTAGCTACTTTGCGAGCAGGAGTTTTTTTTGTTTTAAGCATTAAGAAAGATGAACTGTTTTGTTTTTGAAGTTGAATAATTTTGAGGCACAAAGATAGTAAAAGCGTTTGGATGCATACATCCAGACAGTTGCGGTAGATGTATGCCATAATTTGAGTAGTTGAACATGCAAACCAACGGTCTACAAACACTGTTTACAGGACGGCAAGTCACGGTTTTAAAAACGGTTGAATCAACAAATACCTATCTGAACAACTTGCTTTCGCAACACAGGTTGCCGGAAGGTGCTGTTATCCTGGCAGAAGAACAAACTTCAGGTCGCGGACTTGCCAATGAACGTTGGCTTAGTGAAGCAGGCAAAAATCTTTTGATGAGTGTTGTATTTTATCCTTCATTTCTTTCCACGCAAAATTTATTTGTGTTGAGTAAGGCTTTTTCCCTGGGTGTATATGATTTCGTAAACGATCTTCTTTCAAACGCTTTTCAAAATGAAATTGTAAAAATAAAATGGCCCAACGATATTTATGTCGGGGATAAAAAGCTTTGCGGAATGCTCATTGAGAATTCAATCCGCAATCCGAACATTAATCATACATTGTTGGGAATTGGTTTAAATGTCAACCAGGAAGTGTTTCCGGCCATGCTTCAAAATCCTGTTTCACTCAAAAAGATTCTTGGGAAAGAATTGGAAATTGATACCTGTTTCTCCGCGTTATGCAATGCACTTGAAAGTCGCTACCTGCAATTAAAGTCCGGACACGGAGAACAGGTCAACGAGGACTATGTAAATGCTTTATTTCGTTTTGGTGAATTTCATGAATACGAAAGCGGGCATACGAGGTTCAAAGCAAAGATGACAGCAATTGCAGATGATGGAAAAATTTTTCTTAAACGTGAAAACGGATTGATTGAAAAGTACGATTTCAAGGAAGTTAAATTTGTTTTTTGAAGGGAAAATATTGAAGCTGTTTTCAATTTTTTGGGAATCTGAATGAATGGTGAAGAATCTCTGACAATCATGGATCGTTAATCGTTAATCTAATTTAATATGCTTACTTGCGCTTCCTAAAAAGAAAAAAATGAAAAGACTATTTACACTCGTCATTGCTATTGGCTTTTCAATAGTTATCTCAGCACAAAACTACAACCTGCAATTAGCAAGTCACCTTCCATATACCGGAGGAATTCAGCTTGCTAACATTGGACATTATGTGGATTCACTCGGAAATGAATATGCGTTGGTGGGAACAACAGAAGGGTTGTCCATTGTCGATGTGACTATTCCTACTGCTCCCGTTGAAGTGTATGCCATCGCCGGGCCAACTTCAGAGTGGCGTGAAGTAAAAACATATCGTCAATATGCGTATGTAACCACAGAAGCCGGTGGCGGATTACAGGTGATTAACCTGCATGCGCTTCCTGCTGCTCCAACGTATCATCTGTACACAGGTGACGGAAGTATTGCCGGGAACTTGAATTCTATTCATGCATTGCATTGCGACACAGCAACCGGTTATCTGTATTTATATGGAAGCAACATCAGTGGTGGGGTTCCGCTTTTTTTGAATCTGAATACCGATCCTTATAACCCGCATTATGTCGGACGGTATACGTATCCGGGAACAGGTAATGCTCCGTATGTACATGACGGCTATGTGGAAAATGATACCGCGTATTTCGGCCATATCTACAATGGTTTCTTTTCAGTTGTGGATGTTACAAATAAATCAAATCCTGTGTTGCTTGCAACACAACAAACTCCCGGAAATTTTACCCACAATACCTGGTTAAGTACGAGCAATCATCATATTTTATTTACGACAGATGAAGTGACGAACAGTTATCTCGCAGCGTATGATATCAGCGATCTCAATAACATTGAGGAACTAAGCCGCTATCAAACAGATCCGGGAAGTAACACCATTGTACACAACACACAAATCATCAACGATTATGCGGTTACTTCATGGTATACTGAAGGTGTTGTGATTGTGGATGAAGCTCGTCCCCGCAATCCGATTGAAGTTGCAAAGTATGATACCTACCCGCTGACGAATGGTGGAACGTTCAACGGAGATTGGGGAGTGGATCCTTATTTGCCTTCGGGAACTATTGTTGTTTCAGATATTAACAATGGATTATTTGTCCTTACTCCGACTTACATGCGCGGTTGTTATCTTGAAGGAGTTGTTACTGACAGTATAACCGGTGCATTACTCCAGGGAGCAACGGTTCAGATTATTTCTGCGAGCAACAGTACGCGCACCACCGATGTTGTTGGAGAGTATCGTACAGGAACGGTGAATGCAAATACATACGACGTTCAATTTTCGAAGACCGGTTATTATACAAAAACGATATCTGGAGTATCTCTCACCAATGGAGTTTTAACTACACTCGATGTTCAGCTTCGATGCATCAGTTGCATTGCTTTCACAGGACATGTGCAGGAGGCCGGATCGAACAATCCGATCCCGGGAGCACAGGTATTAGTCAATTCTGTTTCCGGACAACAAGTGCTGACCACGGATGCTTCGGGAAATTTTGGTATACCGACTCTTACGACAGGAAATTATGATGTTGTTGCGGGTGCATGGGGCTATCAAACAAATTGTCAGAACTTAAACCTGAGCAGTGTAAATAACACAGTTACCATTATTCTTAATAAAGGATATTACGATGACTTCTCACTTAATTTTGGATGGACCGGTGTGACACAGGGAGCCAACAATTGGGTGCGTGCAATTCCGGTTGCAACCACTAATAACGGTGCTACTGCAAATCCCGGCAATGATGTGAGTGGCGATTGTCTTAACTACTGTTATGTAACAAACAATAATGGTGGCACAGCAGCCAGCAGCGATGTGGATCCGGCAGACGGAAACGTAATTCTTACGTCTCCTGTTTTTGATTTGACTTCCTACGGAATTCCGGAATTGAATTATTCAAGGTGGTTTTATGACGGAATATTAAATGGAAATGCACCTGATGATACAATGCTTGTAAAACTTACTAATGGAATAACGACGGTCACACTTGAAACTATTTTTCATAATTCTATAGGCAACGGTACATGGGTAAATAAATCATGGAATGTATCTTCCTCCATTGCTTCTACAGCAAATATGCGATTGATCGTACAAACTTCAGATGGGGGAAATGCAAGTGTAGTGGAAGGTGGCTTAGATAAGTTTGAGGTCGTTGATTTGTTTGTTGGTATTCATGAATTGTCATCATCTTTTGTGTTCATGAATGTATTTCCGAATCCGGCAAGTGGAATCATACAAGTATCCTATAACCTGAAAAATGCTGCAACAGGATCACTTACCATCACGGATGTAGCAGGAAGAGAAGTGGAAAGAAAAAACCTGGATAACCCGTCCGGAAAAATAGGAATGGGTGAAAATCTAAAACCAGGAATTTATTTCATCACACTTCTTGATGAAAACAACAACAAGCAGGTATTGAAATTTGTGAAGGCGGAATAACAAGTTCTGATTCAGAAATTAATTATTCCGGTTTCTTCAGTTTGTTTTCTTCGATTTGTTTTCTTGATTTCTCTAAAAAGATATCTGCCATGGGTTGGTTACCCATGTACTGATAGGTCATACCCATCATCCGGTAGGTCTCAGGTTTTTTCTCATCATCGGTTTCATATTCCAATGATTTATTAAAGTACATAATGGCATTGTCGTAATCTTTATAAACACCGTAACAGCTTCCAAGATTTTTTAATCCATCGGCATATCGTGGATTTGAGCGAACGGCAAGTTTAAACATCTCCATCGCTTCATTGTATTTCATTTGATGAAAAAGAATGACGGCCTTGTTGTTTAATGTTAAAGACTCGTAAGGATTATACTTTAATGCCATGTCGTAATTTTCTATCGCATGAAGTGTGTCTCCTTTTTCATCGTAGGTTCTTCCTAAGTCTCTGTAAGCATCAAAATTATATGGACATAACTCAACGGCTTTTCTAAACTGATCTGCGATTTGTACGCGAAGGATTTCACGTTTGGCTGAATCTTTTTCTGCCTTCAGTGTTTTGTTTCTTATTTCAATACCTAATAAATACTGGCAGCGTGAACTGTTAGGTGAATCCTGGACTCCTGATTTATACAACTCCATATCATTTTCCCAAACCTTTTCCCTGGTTATCGTCTTGAAAGAATATAAAACCAGGATGATGCCTGCAAACATAAATGGTTTTGAATGTTGTTTTAGAAAAGCACTCACCGTGGAAACCTTCCGGCCATCGTCACCTGTTTTAAAAATTTTCGTTAATAAAACAGCAATCACAATACAAATTGCCAATGAAGGAGCATACAGTAAACGATCCGCCATCACGGTTCCTATCACAACAAAAATATTTGAGACAATGGAAATCGAAATTAAATAATACAAAATACTGAAAGCAACCGGATCCTTTTTCCGTATCCTGTAAATGGCGTATACTGTTATACCAAGATAGATTGCCAGTGACAAAATGAATCTGTAATCGGTAATTTTTAAAAGCGTGATTTCGCTGTAGGAATAATCCATCGAAAAATGATCCGGAAAAATTAACAAGAGAAGGTATCTTCCAAGAACGTAAATTGCTGTTACGATACGGGTAAGAAAATCAGGAGCGCTTGCCAATATATTATCCAGCAAGGCAACTTTCTTGGTATTTATAATGCCATGAAGCACCGAAGCGCGTATGATCATGTAAAGAAAAGTAGCGATGGCCAACGGAGTTACAGAAGCCAATCCTTTACGGATCGGAATATCCTTAAAGACATATAATAAAATTGGAATGACGGCTAACAACGTCAACGCACTTTCCTTTGCCATCAAAGCAAGAAAGAAGAGTACAGCGGATAAAATTATCTTGGAAGTTTTCTTTGTTTCAAGGTAATCAAGCAGCCAGCCAATACTGACAATGCTTAACAGGAAAGAAAGAATTTCATCTCGGCTTTTGATATTCGCTACCACTTCAGTGTGTGCGGGATGAGCCATGAACAAAAGGGTTGCGATAAAGGAAACCGCGAGATTCTCTTTGAATAATCTTGAAAGTAGTTTGAATAAAAGAATCGCAGTGAATGCATATAGCAGGATACTGATGATGTGTCCTACAGGAGGAGAATCAGGAAAGAGTTCCCATTCAATGGCAAACATGATCAATGTCAAAGGGCGATAGAGTTCATCGTTGCTGTTCCAATAACCATAGCGATACGAAGTGCTAAGCAGTGTTCCAATACCGCTGAATCCTTTTTGCACAACGGTATTTTGCTTGATCGTTGAAAAATCATCCAATGTATATTCATAGTTAAGAGTACCGATGTAAAGAATAAAGCCTAGAACTGCTGCAATCAGTCCGAGCATAAACTTCAACCTGTTCTTTTGGGAGTTGGCTTTTTTCCCCGGTTGTGGTAAGCTGGGAGATTGCCTGGATCGCTCGATTTTTTCTTTCCTGGTCAACTTTTTTGAGTTATTCATTCTTTTTCTTTTTTTAGATTCTAATAATCATTGGGTCTTTTACCAAGCATATCTTGGCTTTCATCAAATTGTTGTTGTCATATAAGTTAAAAACCTAATTTTACAGAATTCAATTCAGCAAGATGCTTAAAATGTTTTTACTTTAAAAATTATTTATGAAAAGTAAATAATAGTTTATCAAGAATGCCATGAACTTATTCTACCAAACAAAAAGCTCCTTCAGGAGGGAGATACTCTTTTTTATCAGCTTGCTGGTTTTTTTATGTATTCATCAAATGTCCTTTGCAAGTTTAGGCATGCACGGTGCAAAGACGGTGACAACCACCAATGTTATCCTCAATGAATTTACAACACTGACAGCGGATGTCTCTGCGGGCACATCATCCATTGCAGTTGGTAGTTCAACCTTAAATGCAAATTCACGGTTCACAGGAAATCTTGCCCCGGGTGAATTGGTTATGATTATTCAAATGCAGGGAGCAACCATGAATACGGCAAGTACTGTTTCTTCAACCTGGGGAGCAATCACCGCTTATAACAATGCGGGCAAATATGAATTCAATGAAGTAGCAACTGTTCCGAACAGTACCACCATCACTTTTATTTATCCGCTTTTGAATTCGTACACACAATCCGGCAAAGTACAAGTCATTCGTGTACCTCGTTATACAAACTTTATTCTCACCGGATCAGGATCCATAACAACACAGGAATGGAATGGAAGTACAGGTGGTGTACTTGCGATTGAAGCAAATGGCAATACAATGATCAGCGGGACTGTAGATGTGACCGGTTTAGGATTCAGGGGAGGTGCCGCTGATAATGGATCCGGAAATGGAAATAGTGTCATTACTCTTTTTGCTTCTACCGATTCTTTAAACGGTGGAGAAAAAGGTGAAGGCATCGGTGGAAGTAAAACAAACTACGATTTGCTCGGCGGAAGATATGGAAGAGGGTCTGCCGCAAATGGTGGCGGTGGCGGCAATTCTCACAATGCCGGAGGTGGAGGTGGTGCGAATGCCGGCAACCTTGCACTTTGGAATGGATGGGGAAACCCGGATACGAGTGTCGCTTCCTGGAAATTAGCATGGGATCTTGAGGGCGGAAACTTCCACGCAAATGTTTCTCCGGGTGGTGGGAGGGGAGGATATTCATACGCCATGAAAAACCGCGATCCATTAACAACTGCACCGGGAAGCAATCTGTGGAATGGTAACAACCGTTCTAACACGGGTGGCTATGGCGGTCGTCCTTTTGATTATGCAACCAACAGGATTTTTATGGGCGGCGGCGGCGGAGCTGGTGATATTAATAATGGTGAAGGTACACCGGGTTCCAACGGTGGTGGACTAGTGTATTTAATTTCTGGTGGATTGGTTTCCGGCAGCGGTACAATCAATGCGAATGGAATCGATGCTCCTACGTCGAACAGCCCAAGCAATGGCGATGGTGAAGGCGGAGGCGGAGGCGGCGGTGCTGTTTTTATTTATACAAGCGGAGCAACCATTCAAAATATTACGATCAATGCAAAGGGTGGAAAAGGAAGTGATCAAAATGATTATGCAAGCGCCGAATCAGAAGGTCCCGGCGGTGGCGGCGGCGGCGGTTGCATTTATACTACAAATGCGACATCGCTCACAAGAAATGTGAATGGAGCAATGAATGGAATAACCAATTCATCTTCCATGGTTACTTTTCTGCCGAATGGTGCTACCAAAGGATATCCCGGAACAATTTTGCTTGGGCCACCGAATCCATATTCAGGATTTACACCTCTTCCGGTTACGTTGAAAATTTTCTCAGGAGAAATAAAAAACAATGGGATTGAATTGAAATGGATCACAGCATCAGAAATCAACAATGATTATTTTAGTATTGAGAGAAGTCCGGATGGTTTTAATTATTCCGAAATAGGTAGGGTACAAGGAGCAGGAAACAGTACCACTGAAAATACATATTTACTGGTTGATCCTTCTCCGTTGGTCGGCAATAATTACTACAAGTTAAGTCAACTTGATTTTGACGGACACAAAGAAGAATATGCCCCGATTTATTTCCGTTTTCAACTAACAGGAAAAGGATTTTATATTTTGGATTATAGCCCAACTTTGTTTGATGATCATCTTACCATTTATTACAATGATGAGAAATCGGAGCATGTCGAAATTCAGATTTTCAATCCGACAGGAGAATTAATCCGAAGTAGTAAAAATATTTCCGGAAAAGGTTTTAATTCATTCACGTTCCCCGGTACATCATCTTTTAAAAAGGGAATTTATTTTATCCGCCTTGTAACTGAAAGCAATGAAACAGCGGTTTTAAAAGCAATAAAATAAGAAGCGATCTCAATAATAAGCAGGAGACCAGTCTGAGCGGAGTCGAAGACTTTTTTCTAAAGCTTACTTAAAAGATTTCTAAAGTCAGGATTCGAATGAAGATTACTGAACGATTCTTCCGATTCAATTTTTGCCTTGTCTTTCAATCCTAATTTCAATGCGTCTTCCAACGATGAAATTGCTTTCTGTTGATCTCCTTGCCGCGCATACATGCATGCTAACAGAAAAGGCTGTTCTGAATTTACAGGATCAGCAAGTTTATACACAGCGAGAAATTGTTGAGCAGCCGAAAAATTATTTTGTTTCACTGCGTTGTTGGAATAAGAATATCCGGCTAAAGAAAGATAAGCAAGCAAACGCTGGTACATTATTTCCTGTTCACCTTTGACGCTTCGCATACGTGCAATCTCAGTTTTCCACCAATTCAAATCTCTGTTTTCAAAACTTGAAACATAATTTTGTTTCATCGCACTTTCAGTTTGTATCGTGATTTGTTGTTTCAATTGTTCTTTTTTGTAAGATTCGGATTGTATCAGTGTTGCAAGCTTGCTTTGGTAAGGTGATACATTTGTAAGTGCCTGTAGAAATGCAATGATCTCATTGTAAATATTCGATTGAATCAATGCATTTTTAGTTGCTGCCAATGACTTATTCTTTTGTTGCAAAAATTTTTTGATGAGTTCTGCATTTTTTGGAATGGTCTTATTTCTCATCGCACTGAAAGAACACCAATAAAATGCATCTTCAAAAGTGACTGAGTCAGACCACTCATGTTTACCTTTCCATTCGATGATCGTGTGAGGAATTTTTTTTTGCTCAAGCGCCGCTGCTGACAACATGACTTCCGTGTAATTCAAATCCTTTTGTCCGGCGAAGCCTGCTGCCGGCGGTAATTGATTGATGTTATCAAAAGGAATGGAAGCACCACAATAAACAACTGAACACAGGTCGGGATTGTTAGAAGCAGCAACTAAGGCAACCTTTGCACCTCCTGAAAATCCTGCAAGAGAAATTCGTTTTTTATCAATTGAAAATTTTGAAATAGCTTCATTCACCAAACTGCTTGCAATGACATTCGTCTGGTCAAATTGCAAACCATTTTTGGAATTATTTGAACCCATCAGTATATAGCCGAATTCTTCAGCTATAGACTTATACAATCCGACCGGGTAACTTCCGCTTCCGTGAGGATCAAAGAAAATAATGACAGGAAATTTAATCGAATCGGAATAATTAGTTGGAAGATAAAGCGAATAGCTTTGTGAAGCGTCCTGGATACATGCAACGGAGAGGATGAGTTCCCCTTTCTTCAATACTTCCTTTACCTGTGGCTGCTGTTCAACAACAGGCGTTGTTGCCGTTTCCGGTTTGGTGTGATTTGATGAGCAAGAGAGAAAAGTAAATACCTGGAGTAAAATAAAGATGCTGTTTCTTTTCATAGTCTCATAAAATTCCGAAACAATAGTAATCAATAAAAAAGGGACTTAAAAAGTCCCTCTCTTCAATTATTTTTTTTTTGATTTTATTTCAAGCCGAATGCCTTTTTCACTTTCCCAACGTAGTCTAATTTTTCCCATGTGAAAAGCTCGACACGCTTGGTGATTTTTGATCCGTCAGGTTTGCTAAATGTCTTTGTTACCGTTTCATTTTTTCTACCCATGTGTCCGTAGGCAGCCGTTTCGGAATATATCGGGTTACGCAATTTCAAGCGTTGCTCGATGAAATACGGTCGCATATCGAAAATGCTTTCAACCTGCTTTGCAATTTCACCATCGGTTAAATTTACTTTTGCAGTTCCGTTTGTACTCACAAAAATTCCCATCGGTTTTGCAACTCCGATGGCATACGAAACCTGCACAAGCACTTCGTCACAAACACCGGCAGCCACCAAATTTTTCGCAATGTGTCTGGTTGCGTATGCAGCCGAACGATCAACTTTTGAAGGATCTTTTCCTGAAAACGCTCCACCACCGTGTGCACCTTTGCCTCCATATGTGTCAACAATAATTTTTCTTCCGGTAACTCCTGTGTCTCCGTGCGGACCACCGATTACAAATTTTCCGGTTGGGTTGATGTGATAATTAATCCTGTTGTTGAACAAATGTTTATACAAAGGATATTTTTTCATGACACGCGGCATCAAAATACCGATCATGTCTTTCTTTATTTTATCAGCCATCTTCGCATCCGTATCAAAGTCATCGTGCTGGGTTGAAATAACAATGGAGTCTATTCTCACCGGTTTGTTATTGTCATTGTATTCCAATGTTACCTGGGATTTTGCATCGGGACGCAGATATTTTATGTCCTTACATTCTCTTCTTAATCCCGCAAGTTCAATTAAAAGTTTGTGAGCAAGATCCAGCGCCATCGGCATGTAGTCAACGGTTTCGCTGGAAGCATAACCGAACATCATTCCCTGGTCACCGGCACCCTGGTCTTCTTTTTTCTTCCGCTCAACTCCTTGGTTAATGTCACTCGACTGTTCGTGAATGGCAGAAAGAATGCCGCATGAATCGGCTTCAAACATGTATTCACTTTTCGTATAACCTATTCTCTTGATTACATCGCGTGCAATCGATTGAACATCGAGATATGTTTTTGATTTTACTTCTCCGGCAAGCACCACCTGGCCTGTCGTGACCAGCGTTTCGCAGGCAACTTTCGAGTTGGGATCGAAAGCGAGAAAATGATCGATGAGTGCATCGGAAATTTGATCGGCTACTTTATCAGGATGCCCTTCTGATACTGATTCGGATGTAAATAAATATGACATGTTTGGTAGTTAGTAATTAGTAATTGGTATTTAGTATTTAATATTCAGTGTTTAGTGTTTGAATCTTGAATCTTGAATCTTGAATCTTGAATCTTGAATCTACTCAGAGCAGGCAAAAGTAAGTAAATTGAAACAACTGCAAAAAGCATTTTCAATGTTGACGTTGTGATGACAAAATAATACTGTTCGAATATTGTAAGGATGGAAACGGTTATTAAACCTCTTTTAATTTGTTGACCAAAATGTTTAGAAAATTAGTGAGCGGTTTAGTTGCCATCATTTTCATCATCATATTTAGTTCGGCATCAAAGGCCAGTTGCACCACACATTGATGCTGTAAATCATCAATCATACAGCTGAGTGTAAAATCAAACGGAGCGCTTCCGTTCTTAATAACTTTAATCAGGCTGTTCGGAATTTTCTCAACTATTTTCATTCCAAGCGTTGCCATTCCCTTTATAGTAAATGTACATTCATCAGCGGTAGATGTCCAGTCGACTACCTGTTCCGGCATCAGCTTTTTAAAATTATTGAAATCACTTAAGAAGTCATAAACTTCTTTGGCGGTTTTGTTAACGGTTACTTTATCGCTTTCTATTCTTGTCATTTTCCATCGAATTACGAATCTTATACGAAACTACGAATACACGAAAATGTTCCGTCATGTTCTCGCTTTCAAATCCTGCTACTGCCACTGCCTACTGCCGCTGCTTCCTGCAACTGTTACTTCCCCCAACTCTCAGGAGATTCCCGCCACGCCTTCAACGTCTTTAAATCTTTATCAGAAACATATTTTGAATCGAGTGCTTTTTCAATCAGCAAATCATAATTGCACAATGAAAGCATCGGACACTTTTCTTTTTTAAAATTATCTGTCGCTGTTTTAAACCCATACGTAAATACCGAAATCATTCCATTCACTTTGCATCCCGCATCGCGCAAAGCAGCCACCGCTTTCAACGAACTTTGTCCGGTTGAAATCAAATCTTCGATGACAACAACCGATTGCCCAGGTTTAATCTCTCCTTCAATTAAATTTTCTCTTCCATGATCTTTCGGAGAAGAACGAACATACACAAACGGTAGTCCCATGGCTTCTGCCACCAATGCTCCTTGTGCAATTGCGGCTGTAGCAACTCCCGCAATGACTTCTGGTTTTCCGAATTTTTCTTCAATTGCTTTCACCAACGCCTGGCGAATGAATGTTCTCACTTTAGGATACGAAAGTGAAATCCTGTTGTCGCAATAGATCGGGGATTTCCATCCTGAAGCCCATTTAAAAGGCTGATTGGGTTGTAGCTTAATGGCTTTAATTTGTAACAGGAACTCTGCAATTTTCAGAGCTGTATCGTCTTTAGAAGGCATGCGGCAAAGATACATGATTCGATAAACCTCGCAATCAAAATGAAATCATGTATCTTCCTTTTGTCCATTGTGAAATAAAAAAGAATTTTCAGAAGAAACATACGGAAAAGTATGTAAGTGTGCAGGTGGACTTACTTAGTAGTTAGTTTTCAGTTCGGAGTTCGGATAAAAAAATACCGGTAAAAGGAGTCTCCGAACACCGAACTAGTACACTCGGGACTTTATCAAACATTGTAAGTACACACGTTCATCTGTAATTTTAAAATGTGTTTTTGATCATTCGACTATTCTTGCGAACTTGCGTACCTGAGCTCTTGTACACGTACTATGCATACAGTTTTCATGAACGATTCTCCACTTCGCTTTATCAATGCATTCAATAAAAATGAAATTGAATTAGCGAAAGGTCATTTGGTTTTTTCTGAGAATGATAAATTAATTGAAGAATTAATTTTAGAGATGGAGAATGCAACGGACCATGCTGAAACTTTTTATTTAGCGCAGGATGCTGATGCGGCATGGAAAATTTTTATTTCGTATTGCAAATTGGTTGAAGCTGCAGGAGGATTGGTGCAAAATGGAAAGGGAGAATTTTTGGTGATCTTTCGTCAAAACAAATGGGATTTGCCAAAGGGAAAGCTCGATTATGATGAATCTCCGGAACAAGCTGCTTTGCGTGAAGTGGAGGAAGAATGTGGTATTGATCGTCTTTCGATTGTAAAAGAACTTCCGCTAACGTTTCACACCTATCAACTGAAAGGAAAACGAAAATTGAAAAAGAATCATTGGTTCCTCATGCGAACAGAAAGCAATTCGCCGCTTATTCCCCAGGTTGAAGAAGACATTCAGGAGGCAAAATGGATGGATAAAAATTCAATCCATGAAAAAGTTTTTGCCAATACGTATTCATCTATTGCTGAACTGCTGAACAATTTTTTCAGGAATAATTAAATCTTTACTCCTTCAGGTACAAACGAAGAAACATTTCCGTTGTAAAGTAAAATGTCGCGTACAATGGTGGAAGAAATATGCGAAAGCGAAGGATCCGAAACGAGAAAAATAGTTTCAATACCGGGAGCCATGCTTTGATTCATTTGCGAAATGGCGCGTTCAAATTCGTAATCGGCTGAAGTCCGCAAGCCGCGCAGAATATAGGAGGCTCCGATCTCTTTACAAAAATCAATGGTGAGGCCGTGGTAAGACATCACTTTAATTTTTGGTTCATTCTCAAAAACATTTTTAATAAAACGTTCGCGTCTTTCCTGGGAAAAATAATAATGCTTGTTTGTGTTGAACCCGATGCCGATAACTATTTCATCGAACAGCGGAAGTGCACGTTTCACAATGCTTTCGTGACCTCGTGTGATCGGATCAAATGAACCTGGAAAGACTGCAATTTTCATAGACGAATACGAATTGGATACGAATATACGAATCAGTAAATAATATCGTACTTATTGGATTGAAAGATCATCCTGCATTGGTTTATTCTTAAAAATGCTAAATGCACAGTTGCCATATGTACGTGTCTCATCAGGCTGTATATCGCTTTCCAGTTTCCGTTTGGATTGATGCTCGATGATGAGCCAACCATCCTCCTTCAACAATTTTTTTTTGAAAACGGTGTCCGGGATCAGGTCTGTTGTTTTTAATTCGTAAGGAGGATCAGCGAAGATGATGTCGAAGGGTGTGCTGCACGTTTCAAGGAAACGAAAAACATCCGTGCGGATTATTTTTGCTTCGTTCATACCAAGAGTTTTGCATGTTTCCGAAACGAATTTGACACAGTGAGAATTTGCGTCCACAGCGACAACATTTGAACAACCTCGTGAACCGAATTCATAACTGATGTTTCCTGTTCCACAAAATAAATCCAGTAAGGAAACGTCTTCAAAGTCAAAATAATTTGCGAGGATGTTGAAGATTCCGGTTTTGGCAAAATCGGTTGTAGGTCGCACCGGCAGCTGCTTTGGTGCGACCAATATTTTCCCTCTGAATTGTCCGCTTATGATTCGCACAAGGCAAGACTGAACAGGTTAAAATAAAAATGCGAAGGGATTTCTTTAAATACATAACTGAAATTAAATACATCCGGTCGCTTGGCAAAACTGATGTTCCGGATATACTTGTAAAGCAAATTGTAGATGGCTGATTCGCGTTCCACATCACCCATGAGCCATGTTGAAACCGTTTCAGGATTTAGTTGCAAACGATCGCAAACAAACATGACGTAATAAATGAGGTCATCAATGCTTTTATAGTTGAAGGAGTTAATGAAAATTAATTTCTTCCCCTCCGTTACAACGATGTCAACATATTCTTTGCGAATGTTCAGGAAGAACAATTTCTCATTCGATTTTTTAAATGAAAGATGAATTCCTTCCAGCAAGGCAGTGGAATGGTGATGCAAAGAATAGTTTCCGAAAAAATGATTCATTGTTTCAGTGAGCGTTTTAGGAACTCCGAAAACATTTATGGAATCAAAAGCACGGACAGGTTCGGAATGAATCGTTGCATCATCAGCATTCAGGTTAAAATGAAAATATTTTGCTGCATCTTCAGCGCGAAACAAAGCCGAAGGAACCAGCGTGGACTGTTCGTTCAGAAATCCGACAGAAGTATTTTTGAAACTGTAATTTTTCAGGAGTATGCTTTTGCCCAGAATAGTTTCCAGCCAGGAGGTAAGTTTGAACGTATCTGATGGGCCCGAATTTTGAAAAACTTCAAGCGCGAGAAACTTGTTTTGTTTTCTGTCAAGCAACGCCAGCGTAAATTCAGAAGGTGAAAGACCAGCAAGAAGATCACAACGAATCCCGGGATTCATTTCAAGGGATTCGTCAACGATGGAAATAACTGCTTCAGGATTTTTTGTATTCAGCCTGAAAATATTATCGGTAGCCGTGTTCAAAATATCAATAAATTATACAGAACAAATATACATGATTCAATGAACAAGAGATTAGAGATTGGAAATTAGAAGTTTGAAAACCCAGCATCTCACTTCTGACTTTCGGTTTAATCATTCAACTATATTTGCCACCCTGAAATAGCGCTGTTAGCTCAGTTGGTTCAGAGCACTACCTCGACAAGGTAGGGGTCAGTGGTTCGAGCCCACTACAGCGCACAAGTACAAACCTGAAACCCTTGCTAACAAAGAGATTGCGAGGGTTTTCGTTTTTCAGGTAAAACATAGGTAAAACATTTCTAAGAGGAACATTATTTAAAGATGTTCTGAGCCGCCCATCAAGCCCTCATTTATGCTCAGACTATGTAAGACCATTTTTAGGTATGGGAAGTCTGTTGATTATTTTAAAGTTTCTATACATAAGGAGAGATACATGTATTGTTTTTTGAAATTTCTATTCATTACCCTGATTTCAAAATCACAAAGAGTCTTATTAAAGTAATTTGCTTCTATCCGAGGTCAAAATATACTCAGCTTTATCAAGTCGAATTGTGTTTACTCCAACTAACGGAATTTTACCGGATACTTTTTCATTGCCTACATACGTGCCGGTGCTGTTCAAATCATATAACCAAACATCATCTTTGTTGTTAATAATTACGCAATGCCTTCTGCTAATAGAAGTACCACCGGGAACTTTAATATCATTTGTACCAAAGTTTGCTCTGCCAAACTTGATTATTTTTTTTTCTGATACTTCATCAGGTAAATCAATTGCTTTGATGTAAAGTTTATTATCAATGAATTTATTGAAACGGTAGTCCATGAAAAGCAACTTGGATTTTAAAGTTGGCTTCTTTTCGTAGTTGTGCGATAAATCTGATTCAAGTATCACGGAAAAATTGTAGTCAATAAATTCGTTGGCGCTTGTTTTTAAAACGGTTTTGGGAAATATTGTTTGTCGTAGGTTGTGCATCGCGCAGCAGACATAGTAATTGTTTGCGAAGCAAAGATTATTTTCTTCTACTTCCAGGAGTGTACGAGCCAAATCCATTGCTGCTTCGTAGCGATTTGTTTCGTAAAAGCATTGTAGCAATAAATTGTATGCTTCGTAGTCGGATGGATTCCGGTGAAGATGGTCGCTTAATAAAGAAATTGCGATGGGATAATTTTTTAGCTCAAGATTTATCCAGCCCAAATCTTTTTGCACATCAAGACGCGGATTTAACCTCAATGCTTTTTCGTAATACTCTTTTGCCTTGTTTGCGTTCTGCTGCATCAGGGAATATTTACCTGCTACACGCAATACATTTACGTTGTCGGGTAAATCTTTAACGGCATATTCGAGTATTGATGCTGCACGTAACCACTTTTTTCTTTTGATTAAATCTTCGGCTTTAGCAGCAAGGTCACCAGCTTTAATGTTGTCTTTCTTAAATACTATTGGAACTTGTTTTGATTGAATAGCTTCACGAAAGTCATTCATTGACTGAAAACTTAGTTCAGGAACCTTGTTGATTGCCTTTAAAATAATTTCCTGTTGCCAATTCGGGAGACTGCTTATTCCAAACTCGCCTTTATCATGTAATTCAAAAATTTGTTCGCACGATAAAACAAAGAATGGATTTTTTCCAGTAAGTAATTCTAAGAGGGTAACACCAAGCGCATATACATCAACACGCGGATCATTTACATTTTCACTATCCCAATTCAATGCGCCAGGACTCATGTAAGCTCGTGTTCCGGCTCCTGTATTTGCAATGCCAAAATCGGATATTTTGATTTCACCAGCAGCAGTAAACAAAATGTTGTCGGGTTTTATGTCGTGATGGATGATTTTTTTTGAATGAACAAATTGCAACGTGTCAGCTAATGTTGTTACCCACGTCAAAGCATACGAAGCATCTTTTTTAACCTTCATGGCATTGCGTAAACTGCCACCCTCACAATATTCCATAACAAGATAAAGTAAATCGTCCTGAATGAAATTGTGATGGTATGTTACGATGTGTGGGTGATTGAACTTTGCAACCGTTTGAATTTCCCGAATAATGCTTTGTTGCTTTTCCTTGTCTTTATTCAGGAGTTCTTTGATAGCAACCAGCCGGTGGAAAATATTTTCTTTTGCAAGAAACACCTTTCCAAAACCACCGCTGCCAAGTTCTTTGACAAATTCGTATTTGTTATCGAAGTGTTGCATTGCATTGCCAAGTTTTTTGACAAGTATTTAGTCAATAGTAAAATGATGTTTTTCAATAATTTGCCCGGTTTCCCTGCTTCTATTGTCAATTTCTATTGACATTTTATAGCTAAAAACCTCTTTTTATCACCCTGTTTTGACGATAGAATAACGCCTCCACCTGTTTATACCGGTAAATTTGCTAAGTTAATAGTACACGCCGTTGCAGTTATGTTAATTTGTATCGGGATTGCTGCTTTGATTAAATCTGCATGAAAATGAAAGAAGGGGCTGAGTGGCCCCTTCTTTTTTATAAATCAATCTGATTTTTATTTTTTTGCTTTCGCTTGAAATTTTTTTTTAACGGTTTCAAATTGTTCTCTCACTACCTCAATTAACCGATCAGAAACAATGTCGGCAATTTGTTGTGATGACATACCTTGCTTGATTTCCTGATGTTGATCAGGTTCTTGCTTAAAGGCTGAGAGAACATCTCTGTCTGAAAATGTATTGTTGTTTGCGAAGCCGTTGTTGAATGATAGAATATTCATCGGAGTTTATTTTTTAAAGTAGTTTTCTAAGAAATGCTGATTTAATTCCGGTTTAAAATAATGTTTTCGTTTTATCCAAATAAACCCATCACCTTTAGAAATTACAGCAACATCTACAGGTCCCCCTACGCTTTCTTCCGCAAAGGTAATCCTTCTTTTCAAATAGGTCAAGTAAATTAAGCTCTCGGCCATTTCAGCCAGGTCATCCTTTGAGAGGCTGCTAACAGCATTCATCAATGGATTTATGTAGTTCTCCTGCTTAATTTGCAGGTTCATCTTACCAAACTCAGCAACGAGGGCTTTAGTATCAAGGTTCTGGATTTGCTCCTTTAGTAAGTCGTTGGAATCTCCGATGCTTCCTAATATTGCCTCATTGTATTTTTTAAATAGTGCATCAAAATTATTGAGATAGATATTATCTAATGAAGGATCTATTCCGGTAAGGATAGTGTCAATTACATCTGTTTGTGCAAACGGGCAAACGGCACCATTATTAGAGTTTGAGATTGATGCTGTTCGTTTTTCATTTACATAATAACGTAACCTGTTATCTATGACCATTGAAATGTTTATCGGAAGTAACTGCGGATAAATTTCATCCTCGCCAAAACCGCTAAAAATTAACCCTGTGAAACCAGACAACTCTTCCTTCGCTTTTAAAATTGCATAAACAGCTTGTTTGATTTTTAATAATAGCCCTTCTGAGATGACAATTCCATTTTGAACAAAACGCTCCTGATTTATTCTGTCAAATGATTGATTGGAATATATTGTAAACATTTCAAAAGTGTAATCAATAAATTCATTACAATATTCTGTTTGAGCACCCCAAAAAACAATGAGGTTATCGATTTGTTCTTCTAATAGTTGAAGAAATTGCGTAGTGCTCTCTGATGTCGGGTTTTCAATCAACGCACGGTTATGTTTGGCGATTTCATTTACAACAGAGTTGATAATGTCCAAAGCAAAGTTTTCAAAAAATGCAACTTGCATTTCTGCATCTGTGTAGAATTTTCTATTTCTTATAAACTCAATAAAATCAGTTTGGTATTCTTTTAATGTAGGGAAGCACTTTTTATCCAATTCCTTGCGGTAAATTTTTATGATAGTTTCCCATGGCGTTGTCATAAATGAGGCAGAATTGTAAATCATTATCCCGACAGGATGCTGTTTGGATAACGTAAATACCTTGTTCGCTTTATTTAAAATTTTGCGCCCATTAATACTTCCAATAGTTACAGCACTATCGGCTGCAAGAGCAACGGCTTGTTTATTTAATATACCTACTACTGCTGTCATTGTGCAAAATTAATTTTTTAAAACTATTCCCCTACTCGCTAACTTTTTAATCTTATTTTCTTTCTGTCTTGTCCTTCTGTTTGCCTTCTTCGATTGTTTGCCATTGCATGTTGGAAGGGCAATCGCATCCGCCTTTGCTTAATGGAATGATGTGGTCAATGACGTAGCCTTTGCGACCGTGCGGGTAACCGGTTTGTTTCATAAAATCATGACGTGCTTTGCTGCTTCGCTTAATTCTGCCGTGTGAATTGCGTGTTGCTCCTGAAGCAGAGGTAGAACGGTGTGATGAAACATGTGAAGATGATGAATGTGATGTTGACGAACGATGCCTGCCTGTTGAATAATGTGACGATGAGTGCGGAGATGAATGACTTCCGGTTGAGATATGGGGGGATGAATGATGCGAATAAGAATGTGATGTGCCGGATGAATGGTGGCTCGATGACGAATGTGAACTACTGTGTGAATGGCTGCCTGCACTATTGTGAGAATGTGAACCTCGTTGTGCAGAGCCATGACTGCTTAGACAAAAGGCAGACAGAAAGAAAATAAAAAATATTTTATAAATTTCCATCTTGTATCATACTGCAACCGTTTTCTGAAATGGAATAGCATATTTCTCAAACTCCTCTTCCTTTAATTCTGCATCAATAATTTTTGCTTCATCATAAGTGAGGTTGTAAAGATGATATACCATTACATCTATTTGCTTTTCTCTGCTGCTTGTGTTGGCTGAGGGGTCTTGCTTTTTCATTTCAAGAATTTTGTCAACTATGGTGATGAAAGGTTTTTGATTTACACCTTTTGCTTTTACAGGAAGTTTGTAGTAATGAAAAATTCTTGTTTTAGTAAACGCACCTTTCGTCTTCTCAAATGCGATTAGGTTCATCAAAAAATGGAACACTTTAGAATTTAGTAATCCCAGTAAATATTTTAACGAGAAATTTTTATCAATGAGATTCATTGAATACAGAGTAGAGAGAGCATAATGATTTTGATTATCATAAGTTGCAATAATTCTATCTCCAGTTTCACGAACAACTATTTTTTCTTGTTCAAATACTTCTGGCTTTCTTGGATTAGCTAAATGATTTCCATGAAGAATAAACTTGTTATCAATGATTACATATCTGTTAATGTCTTTGCCTCCAATAACAGGTTTCCAATTTTTGTTTTCTCTTTTATCCTTGATATATTTTTTGTTATCACCTGTATCTATTCCATCTTTTACAGTTACGATTTTTTCAAGTGGAATTGAATCTGTATCAAGTTTATCAATCAATTTCTGATAATGATAATTTTTTATTGTTGTAAAACGAATTGTCTATAAACCAGGAGGGTCACCAACTGATTTTCTTAATAAAATTTCATCCAAATCATTAGCGTCAAATGAAACTGCCCAACTCCATTTCCCAAAACCTCCATGCTGATTTACTGCTCTGCACCACTCGTCAAGAAATGCTCGTTTAGTTTTATCTTTATCAGTGTCCTTGCCTTTCGTTTCAAGAACGAGATTTTCACCTGTCGCTAATTTAATAATGAAATCGGGGAAATATCGGCTAATAATTCCTTGGTGATTATAAATAATTGCAAATCCTAAATGGTCATTCTTTACGAACGATTTTATCAATTTGCTATCATTGATCTTTTTCGCTTCAAGAAATTCAAGTTTGCTATCAACAACAACAAAATTAATGTGAGTTTTACTGAATTTTTCACAAGGTTTGCTTGTCCACCAACTTCTTAAATCTGATGTAGATCGAATTGGATGTTCTTTGTCAAATACTGATGCTAATTGGTCTGTATTGGTTGCTTTGATTTCATTCCAGATGTGTTGAATTACTTTGTTCATGTTCAACATGAGCAAGATTCTTTTCTTCACTTCATCTTGATTAAACAACGGGTTCTTAAATCTAATTTTATCGGAATTAACAAACTTTTCAATGATGCTAATTAATTGAATTAGGAAGGTATCTTTATTCCCTTTCCAGTCAGGTCGTTTTTCAATATTGTAAATTGATGATGCAACTTTGAAAATAATTGTTTGCATCCGTGTATTCATTCCTACTTCAACCAAATCAATTTCTGAAATTGAAAGATTGGTTGGCTTCCCTGCTATGATTGCTCCTAACTGTGCTTCTGTAATTGATTCGTAAGGGTCAAGTTCAAGTGCTTTTACTTTTTCCAAATTCAAAATGAGTTGCGGCTTGTAACTGTGGTCAATCCGCAAAATATTTGGAAAAGAAATTTTGTGTTCAATTTTTTCTTTGTCCGTTTTTATTTCAGTTGTTGGCTTTGGTGGTCGTGGTCTTTCTTCTCCCGATTCTTCGTGTGGTAAAAATGTAAACGGCACACCAAAAATATTTACATACTCTGCTTCAAATAATCCTGTTTCGGGATTCACTGTGTATTCCGTTCTTCTCAATCCTCTGCCTACTACCTGCTCACACAACAACTGACTGCTGAATGCTCTCAATCCCATAATGTGAGTTACGGTTTTTGCATCCCAACCTTCACTCAACATTCCAACTGAAATTACATTTTGTATTTTCTCGCCCGATTCCCCAATTTTTCCAACCGTGTCAATCTTTGCTCTTAGTTCAAGTGCTAATTCTTTTTTTGATTTCTTTTTTTCTTTCGGTGCATCATCGTCTGTTACTTTTTCTGCTTCTTCAACTTCCTCAATGTCTTGTTCTGTTTCTTCTCCGTTGAATTCTCCAAACTCTCCCCGTTCTACTTTATTTAAAATGCTGCTGTCTATCTGCAATGTTTTTTCAGGATCTCCCAACTCACCTAAACCAAGTGCATTCAATAAAAAACTATCGTGGTCAAAAGAATATTTTATTCGTGCTGATGTGTAGGTTGTGTTCGCCACAGTAATCATAACAGGCGGAACGAAAGGAGTTTTTTCTTTCCAACTATCGTAAACTGCTTTCCAATCTTTACCAAGAAGTATGTAAGCGTTTTTAATTAAGTCGGGCAAAGGTTCTGTCGGCTGTGCTTTTCGTGTGTCTGCAATATCATCTCTCACTGTTGCATCCATGTAGATGTGATACAATCGTGAACGCAAATTTTTTGCTTCCACACTTCCATCATCACGAATTACAACTCTCGGAGTTTTTACTAATCCGCTTTCAATGGCATCATTCAAACCGAAGTCGGAAACTATCCAAGGAAACAATGCTTCTTCACTTGCTTTTTTTCCTGTGGGTGCAAATGGTGTTGCTGACAAATCAAAACATTGAAGGATTCCTCTTGAACGATTTATTTTATCTAAACCGCCAACCCAAATAGTGCTTTCTTCAATGTCTTCTTTTTTTACTCCCTTAACTTTACTCTCTGCTGCAACTCTCCAAGCATGATGTGCTTCATCGTTTATCACAATCATGTTTGTTGCGGAAGCCATATCGCCTAAAACCTCTTTTACATAAGCTTCATCACTGATTTCAGTTTTCTTCCGCTTGTCAACCGAACGCAAATTTCCTTTTGCAACTTTATCATCTAATTTTTTTTGACTGTCCCAGGCAAGCATGTGCCAGTTGATGATTTTTACTTTTGCTTGTCGCAAAGTTTCCATCAATCCCTGCGGAACGATGTTGAACTCCTCGTAATAATTTCCAAGGTCGGAAGGATTCAAAACTGCCAAACGATTTTTTACCGTTAAGCCGGGGGCAACTATCAAAACATTTTTTGAAAAGCGTTTGTCTTTGTTGTCTGCAACTTTATTCAACACTTGCCATGCAATCAATTGAGCCATCACAATTGTTTTGCCCGAACCTGTTGCCATCTTACTGCACCATCTTGAAAACTCTCCTCCGTCACTAGGAACATCAATACCTTGTTTTTCGGATTGCGGTGCTTCAGTTAACCAAATCAAAGTTTCAATTGCTTCTAATTGGCAAAAGAAAAATTTTCGGTCTTTGCGTTCTTCTTCATCACACCAATGCTTCAGCAATCTTTTTGTTGTGCCTGTAACTCCGGGATAATCTTTTGCTCTCCACTCATCCACTCTCGGACGAATACGATTTACCAATTCAATTTCTATTTGAATGCCCGGGTCGTCAAATGCCTGTGAGTTGGGAGTAGCAACTATGTAACTGGCTTTTCTTCTTCCGCTTCTTTTTTCAAATTCCCGGTTATCACGGTTGTAATACCAATAATGTTTGGGTTCTGCGTAAGGAGAATTTATTATGAGCTGGTCAATTTTTTTCATTAGTTACTTTTTCAATTTGCGAATTTGGGCGTTATTAACTAATGATTTCATCTGTATAATAGCAATCTGATTCAGTTGCTGTAATCTTTCATATTGTTTCAAGCTCTGATGAATTAAAACTGCATTGATGCTTTCCATATTTGAAAGAACAACCAATTGTTCAAGTGTTGCAGCATCACGAATGTTGCCTTCTGTTTTGGGATTGGCATCACGCCACTGCTTTGCTGTCATTCCAAACAAAGCCATGTTGAGCATATCGGCTTCATCGGCATACGCAAAATTAATTTTGTCTTTTGAAAGTGTTGGCGGAATTAATTTTTCTTTGATAGCATCGGTGTGAATGTGGTAATTCACTTTTGCCAAAGTGCGTTGCAGATTCCATTCAAGTTTTAACCTGTCGTTTTCATCTTCTTTGAGGCGTTGGAATTCTTTTATAAGGTAAATCTTGAATTCTGCACTAACCCACATTCCAAATTCAAATGCAATATCTGGATGAGCATAAGTTCCTCCATATCTTCCGGCTGTTGCTTTTAAACCAATTGAATTGGTTTTCTCCTCCCATTCCTTTACGCTAATCTTGTAATTGTTCAAACCTGCCTGACTTTTAATTATGGCGAATTCGCCATAATTAAAACTTGGGTTATAAACGCTTTCCCAAATACCAAGAAACTCTACAGTGTTTCTGTTACGAAGCCAATCGGAAATAAAAAAATCTCCGTCCTTTGCCTTTATCATATCAGTAAGCGAAATGAAAGTTTGCTTCCCTTCTTTTAAGATGGAGATTTCAATTCCTTTTACATTGATAGTTTTATTTTTTGCCATATCAATCACGGATAATTTTTAAACTTTCAATTCCCCTTGCATCAATAATTTTTACTGCAACGGCTTTACCTGCTGTGAACGGCAATGAAACTGTTCCGCCAAATGCTTGTATCTTTTCTTCGTCAATCTCTGCTTTTAAATTTCTTGCTATGGTTGCCCAACCTTCTTTTGCACCTGCCATTGGAAAAAATACTTGCGTTGGAAATAAACTTCTTCCATCATAATCGGTGTCAAGCATCCACATAGCAATGTCACCTTTACCTCCACTTTCTACTGTTCCTGTTTTTGGGTTGTAATAATCAAAGCCGTGAACTTCCACTTTACATTTGCCTTTATCATCACCGCTTTTTATTTCTGTCATTCTTGCATCGGGTTGTCCGATTAACCAAAAACTTTCGTTGCTGCTTCTTTTCTTTTTCAAATCATCCGTGAGCAAGTCGGCATTCATTTGTGCTTTCAGAAAAACACACTTGGTTAATTCAGGATTCATTTCGTCAATGTCTTTTGCTGCTTCTTCGTCAAACTGCAAAGCACAAAACAAAAGAATGTCAGGCTTGTAGGGTTTCACTTCTTCCCAAGCCATTTCAACGGTGCGTTGTTCAAGCGGTGCATGTTCGGGTGCAAACACTACATAAACCTTTTTCGGTTTGTCATCCTGAGCGGAGCCGAAGGGTTTTGTTTCTCCTTCTGCCTGCACATAGCGTAAACCTTTTGCAGTTTCCATTCTTGTAAAATCAATTCGGTTGCCGCCTTTGCCTCTCACTCCTGTATTTCGTAATTCATCAATCCAAGTATTTTGTCTTAATGTTTCTCCACTTCTTGAAACTGAAATATCTGCTTCAAAATCATCTGTCATGCTGAGCGAAGTCGAAGCATCTTCCATTGCTTTTACAACTGGTGCAGGAACTGCTTCAACTGTAAATGGTCCTGTTATTCTTGCTCTTTTGTTGTCAATGTTTGGTTTGTTGTATAAAGTTTCTTGTGTTGCAGATTCGTTGTTCGCAATTGATTTCAAAGTGATGTGCGGAACTGTTTCGTATTTGAAACCGCTTCCAACTCCTTCATCGGGATGTGCTAATTCAAAGTAGTCAAAGTTTGCCGTCATGATTCTTTGCTTTGCTAATGTCAAGGCAACTCTTGATGTGTCGCATGTAATCCATCTTCGTCCAATGTTCTCTGCGACAAAAGCAGTTGTTCCGCTTCCACAAGTAATATCAAGAACTAAATCACCCGGGTCTGTTGTCATCAGCAAACATCTTTTGATTGGAAGTTCACCGGTTTGAACTACATATATTTTTTCTGTGAATGAACCAATTGATGTGTCAATCCAATTGTTGTCTAATTCCATGTAAGGAAAATCATCTTCAAATTTTTTGAAGGCAAGTGTGTTGCCTTGCGAAACTATTCTGCTTGCTTCAGCAAGTCGTTTCAATCCGTCTTTATGAGTTGCCCAATGCCTGCCCTTTGATGGTAAATATTTCTTTCCGTCAAATTGAAATTCAAAAGCAGAAGTATCAGATTGAGATTGTCTTGAAATATCTGCGGCTCTAAACCTTTTTGAACCTTTAGGCAATTCAACTTCACCTCGTTTTTCTTCGGCTGTCATTCTTCGCCAACTTCCATCTTTAAGTTCAACACAAGTAAAAGTTCCTCCTTCTGTTTTCTCAACTCTTTCTTTGTATAGCTGACGATATTTTAATTCTGTTTTATTTTTCGCATACCAAATAATGAAATCGCAAGAGCCGCCAAGATATTTTGACCCTAATGCTGCCGTCTTGGTGTAGGTAATTTGACTGACAAAATTTTCTTTCAAGAAAATTTCGTCAAGTAAGTTTCTAATGAGATGAATATTCTCATCACTGATTTGAACAAATACACTTCCGCTTTCATGCAATAATTCCTTTGCAAGTTTTAATCTGTCACGCAAGTATGTGAGATAGGAGTGTATGCCTAATTCCCATGTATCACGAAATGCTTTTATCATTTCGGGTTCTGCTGTCAAGTCATTATCACTTCCGTCTTTTACATCTTTCTTATTTACGAATGGTTGAAAGTTGCTACCGTATTTTATCCCATAAGGTGGGTCAAAATAAACCATCTGCACTTTTCCTCCCATGCTTTCCTTTTGCAAAAGAGAATTCATCACAAGCAAACTGTCACCTGCTATCAGCCGGTTACTCCAGTTTTCTTTGTGTTTATAAAACTCTAATGCTTTGCTCAAACCTTTTGTTTCGGTGTTGCTTTGAAAAAGCGAAAGTTGAGTTTCGGGTTCAGGTTCTTTTTTTATTTGTTCAATGATGCGTCTTGGGTCTATGCGTTCATGCACATGCAAGCTCACGGTAGGCACTTCAAAACTTGTATGCTCGGCTTTGCCAGCCCACTGCAATTGAGGGTCAAGGTGTGGGTCGTATTCATACCTCTGTTTTTTCAGTCCACCGTTGTCCGTATGAGCATCCACCAAACCAACGGGTGGGTTATTGAGCCGTTGTTTGTCTTTGTGTTCGTATTGCTCAATAGGTTTTTGAGAAACGATTTTCGCTTTTTTTGTTTTTGCCATGAAAATTGCCTTAAAAAAATATGAAGGTCGAATATAAAGGAAAAAATTGCTTGAAAGAATACGGCAGCAAATAAAGGAAAAATAGTTCCTCATTCAGTAATTTGGAGCGTGTTCAAATTAACCGAAAGTGATTTTTAAAAGTACTTTTCGGCTTCATCCCTGTCAATATAGGTTGGAAGATGTAAACGTTGATTGTTGCAAAGCGAAGAAAAGAGACTAGCCCATTACAGCGCACTTTTATTTCACGTTTGAGTTGTCTTTGAAAAACTGTAAGAATATTTTATTTATTTATTACCAAAAAAGAATTTACGTTGTATCTTTATACTCTGCATTGGATAAATGCAGCGTTGAGCCTTAACCTGTGATGAGCAATTCTCATTTCCTTTAAGGCTCTTCGTCATTTTAAGCGGTTTGACATTTTCAAAGGAACTCTTTGTTTTTTTATTTAGTGCTTTGAAAGAAAAATCATATCATATAGCCGCTTTTTTTCCAGGCCTGAACACCTTTTTTCAATAATGCATTCAATTCTTTTTCATTTACCTGCTCAGCTTTTTTAATATTGAAACAGGTTTTTCCTTTCAGTGTTTTAATCATGTCAGGAATGAGCTCTTTGAATTCAGACTGCATGTACATTGGGAAGAAATAAAAGCTCACCATGTCTTTTCGGGCAACAGCCGAAGAAAAATACATACCCGGAACAATCTTTTTATCGTAACCATAAGGAACGGGTTTGTTTCCCATAAGTTCGTAAACTCCTTCTTTGTCTTTGCTGCACACCATCGGCGGACATTGTTTCTCCAATGCTTTTTTCAGTTTGTCAAAAATTTCTTTTCGTGCTTCGTCTGTCAATGGCATAAAGTTTCTTTTTTGTTTCAAAGATAAATGATTCAATAAAAATCATCTAAAAAAAACCGGACAATAAGCCCGGTTTTTTTATGGAAATTATATTGAAGACAAAAGCATCATTATAATTTTATAAGGCGTGCAATGCCACGTACATCTTTTTCGTCAACACGAATCATGTAAACACCTTGAGGAAGATTACTTAAATCAATCGAATACCAATTGTCTTTTACGTAACGGGTATGCACGTCAAAAGATTTTCCATTCAAATCGTATACGTTGATATGTTTTGCAGAAACGTTTTGATCAACATGAACCATGGCCCTATCAGTAGCAGGGTTCGGAATGACTGCAAGCGCTGCAGATTTCATAATGGACGTGATGCCGGTTGGCAGACTTTCAATGCAACCGCCTTCAACATTCGCTACAATACGTTCCGCATCACGATTTACGATGTCAGTAATGTGACTGATGCAAATAGCGGTATCATTAATCAGGCTGTAATAAATTCGGCATAACATAATTGGCATTACGCTGCGATGAATGAATGAATCAACAAGAGAAACAGCCAGCACTTCATTCGTAGAGGTTGAAAAGCGTATGTCCACCGGAAAATCAGTGGGATCCACTAAACTCACTACGCTTTGTATCGTAATGCCGTGCATGGTAAATTGAAAAGCGCTGATGTCGGTGTAAAGACTGTTTAAAGCAATGTCAACATATCCCTGGGTAAAATTAGCAGCAGTAATAGTGAGAGAAGCTGAGTCGCCCGGGTTGAAAATATTTCTCGGAAATTGGCAATGGTTATGTGTGTTTCCGCTTACGGTATTGTTATGAATACACCAGTTAGCAAGTGCAGCATCGTAAATGGTGAGGTTGCCATCACCACTCAAATCGTTACACGATGATGCTGTGAGTGTACCATCCTGGATAATGCTCATGTACATCGGGATGTCGAGTGAATCAAGATGTGTGTCATTCAGAACATCACCAAATACAGATGTGCCATTGCAAACACCCTCGCAATCCATTACTGCCGCACCACCCGGGATTCCGAAACAATCAGTGAATGGTTCGCATGTAGGTAAAAGCGTATACGACTGAACGTTTGTCAAACTATCATGTTGAAGATGAATACAAACTTG
The DNA here is from genome assembly GCA_043787975.1 of Bacteroidota bacterium. GTDB lineage: Bacteria > Bacteroidota > Bacteroidia > AKYH767-A > 2013-40CM-41-45 > JAPLDA01. The sequence continues at coordinate 16,364 of JAYVUK010000021.1, read as the reverse complement.
CGTTGCGTTGTTCACATAGTTCATTTCAGGATGTCCCATTGCATCAGATAAATGTAATGGGTTCACCAAAATTGCTAAGCGGTAGTCTCCGTCAGATACATCCGTCACATCAACCCATTGACATTGTGTGCCGGCACCGTAGATATCACAACCTCCAACTGAAATTCCCATGTTGCTGCAGTTGTATGGTCCTCCACAAACATCCATTACACAGAAACCGTTTTTATGTCCTGCAGGAATAAGATGATCATCCATGTCAAATAAACGGTAATCACCGTATCCTTCGTAGTGTGTATGTCCATGACAATTAGTTGTGTTAAACATGCTTGGATTTGCAGAAGGGTTACCGATCACGTAAGGCAATGTTCCTATGTTATTAATCCTGGAGGTAAATTTAATCACATGTCTTACTCCATAGTCTAAGAGACAACCCTCAACTATATCGCATGTTTGCGCAGTAACAGAACTCATGCTAAGTGAAGTTACAAAAGCGACTGAATCAAACCGAAGATCAGGACCTGCACAAAGCGGGTTTGGATAATAAATACAACTTCCATCATCAATGGCTGCAAGCGGGTTGTAATTGCAAGCACTTACATCCATGCAACCTTGCACAGGACCCACATACGAGAACGAAAAACCAATGGAGTCTGTGCAATCATTCAGGTTGTCACCAATTCGAATATAATAAGTATGGCCGGCAATAAACATCACATTCAGATCAGCTTGCAAACCGCAACCGGCATTGTCATTATAAGCTTCCGTTCCCGGGGCTCCTTCATTGTATGGAGCCATCGGACAGGAAGTATACACCCATATTTTGGTGTCACATGTATTCATACCACATGTTGAAACATTGTATGTTCCTGTGTTTGTACATGTATAAACATACCAGGTGTCTTCATAATTTGCAGTGTAGTTTCCAAATGAAGAAAGCAGAATTGGTGAGGTGCACCATGAACCCGGAGGACATGCAATTGAATGTGATGCATCATGTGCATAGGTGCTTCCATCTCCATGAGCAACCTGAATCCCATCTACATAAATCCAATATCCGCCAGGAGCAATAATTCCATCACCATACGCATCATGGATTGAAAACAAAACGCAGGAACTGGATGGTACACAAATAGTGTCACCATGAAAATCTCCAGATGCAAGCAGTGTACTGCTTCCATCAACCAGGGTCCAGGAAATTTCCTGAGGCCAACTATCTGGAATAATCTGAATAATGATTTCCGAATAGCCGGGCGAGCAAGAAGCATTTGCCTTAAATGATGTGCTGCTAAGTAAGAAAGCAAGAAGCAACGTGATGAGCGTGTAGATTTTTTTCATTGTGATTTGGTTTTTGGTGTGATAAATATAGTAAATAATATATGCTCAGTCTTAATAAACATAAAAAAGTCAGCCCCAGGAAAAAATCCTGCTGATTTTACGTTTGGTGTCTAATTTAACAGACGCAAATATTACTTTATTGGTTGCTGATGTTGATAAAATAAAAAAAACCATTCGCCTTCAGGAGAATGGTTTAATATTAAGGCAGAAAACGATGATCTCAGTCCTTTACAAACTTCTTACTTTTTGAACTGGTTTCTGTTTGCATTTGAAGGATGTAGTTTCCTGACGAAAGAGTTGTCAATGAAAATTTTTCACGATTCATTCCCGCAAGATATTTTTTGTTTGAAGGAAGTGAGGCAACCAAACGTCCATTCATATCATAAATAGAAAACGATACAGATGACTTATCGGGCATGTAAAAATCGAACCATAAATCAGTGGTAACCGGATTCGGTGAAGTTTCAAACAACTGTGCCGATGAAATAATTCCTGAAAAAGAATAATCATCAACAGCAGTGGTAATGGTTGTGCTGTCAATGACAATGTTTTCATCACCGGGCAGATAAAATAAATAGGAAAAAAACACCAGCATCATTTCATCCGTAGTCGACTCGCCTAAGAAAACATTTTGCGGAGGATCATTCGGGTTATCTGGATTTGCAGAGGTGTTATCATAAAATGCTGTGGAATGAAGAACCGTTCCTGCCGGTACCTTTAATACATTACGGAACGAATACAATCCCTGCCAGTGAAAATCCCAATTGGGAATGTTGATGAACGGAATGGTATCGTTTGCAGGAGTAACGCCATACGCCATAATACTTTTACCGATCAGGTGCATGTGTGGCCCGACAGACAGCGTTGACAGGTTAAACGGAACGGTATACTGCGAATAGAATGTCCTGGTCGTATTGGCAGGAATGAAAAGCGGTCCGTTGGTAAGATTGAAATGGGTAAGCGGAGATTCAATGGTAACATTTCTCACACTCGATGATGTGAGTTTGAAAAGAATTTTTGTGCTGTCGGTCTGTGCAAGTGTTCCTCCCGGATAATGAATTTGTAAAATGATGTTTGTATGCGCAGGCAATTTTATTCCCATCCCTGAAGGCAAACGATACACTCCTTGTCCGGGAACCCAGACTCCGATTAAGTTGGATGAGTTGGAACCTGTTCCTCCGAAATCAGTGTATCCCGGACCCGGGTCACCGGCATCCAACTGTGCAGGAACATTGGATGTGTCTTCATAAATAAGAATGTGATGAACAATGCTCCTGTTGCCGGGTATAGCTTCAATCTCCGTTAGGTATTTGTCGGTAATAAGTCCGCTGGGAATCACAAAACACCGGTATAAATCGGTCGTCGTGTTTACAAGGTAAGAAGGAATTTGGCTGATTAAGTCTGGAGATGTAATTTCTGCCTGAGAAGAATATACAGGAGGAACCGGAGCAAGCGTAGAGTCGCCTTTCGGAGAACCATTGTTCACCCAGTTATTGATTGCAGTAATCTCAGCCTGAGTAAGTGTTCGTTCATGCGCAAGGTGACGGTAATTTGGATCGGGAGGCCAGGGAGGCATTTTCCCGTTGTTGACATTGTGCATAATGTCCAAACTGTTATCAAAAGCATCTTGGTAAGTTATCAATGAGAAAGGAGCAATGCCATTTGAATTGTGACAGGTTGTACATTTGTTATAGAGAATCGGTGCAATATCCTGCGCCCAATTTTGTGCCGAAACAAATGAACAAACAAAACTTGCGATGGTAAGAAGTAGATATTTTTTCATAGACTATATTTATTCAATAAGGTAAAGATAGTACAAAAATAAAAATCCCGACCTCAAGATCGGGATTTATCTAAATGAATTGAAGCTTTAACTTTAGCGATTGGATTTTATTTCCATACTCTTGAATTCCTTTCCATTCTGAGTCATAAACATTTCCAAGAACTGGTTATTGCTATCAATGATTTTTAATTCTTCTCTCACGTTCATATCTTTTCCTGTCATAGGATCTACAGAAGTTCCGCTAAAATGAATGGTTCCTGTTTTTTCATCCCAATTTCCCTGCATACTCATAATTCCCGTTCCCATGTTATCAAACCAGGTGCTTACAAAAACTTTCTTGGCATTGTCATAACCAAGATAACCGCGTCCTTCAAAAGGCATTCCGTTCATCGTTCCAATGTGAACAGATTCCTGGTAACGATTATCCATGATCATTTGATTTGTGCACTTAGAGCTGCTGTTTGAAGGTGGTGCATCCGGTGACATCCAGAAAGTGACCTCTTCTTTCCACTCACCATTGAAGCTTGACAACATCGAATGCATTTTTCCCGGTGTCATGTATGCCATCCATACGTTTATTGTTTCATCGCTGAGTTGGGCAGACAACGAGATGTCTCCAACAGGAGCTGTCGAAGTTACTTTAGGTGGTTGTTTAGGTGCGGGAGCCGGTTTTGATGGTTTCTTCTGTGCAAATGCCATGTTGCACAGGAGCGCAATGAATAACAATGAATAAATTTTTTTCATATTGATTTAGTTTTTAGTTGAACGAGTTGGGTACAAAAATAAGAAAGAATGAGAAATACACCTGACATTTTTTAAGGAAGATATTTTCAGGAGGAATATCTTTGGATTCCTCACCGACCTTTCAGATTTTAACGTCTACCTTTGGATTTCTGTTTTGTTCTCATAATGAAAAAATGAATACAATAAAAACTTCCATCCTGTTTTGTTTCGTGGCTCTCCTGGTAGCATGCACCTATGATAAAGAGCCAATGCCTCCCGTTATACCTGCAGAAACCGGCTACCCGGACGAAATCGCTCAGATTATTGTTACCAAGTGTGCGAATGAAGGGTGTCACAACACGCAGAGTAAGGCAGGAGCGGGAGGATTGGATTTCTCAACATGGGATAATATGTTTTTGGGAGGAAGGAATGGTAACTCTTTAATTCCCTACAGTGTTGATCATAGTTTTATGTTGAATTTTTTAATCACCTCGAATGATTTTGTAAACCCGTACAATCCTTCTGATACAATTGTGCCGATTCAGCCGGTAATGCCCTACAACGGAACGCCACTTTCGCAGGGTGAAGTCAGTACCTTGATAAACTGGATTCATAACGGTGCTCCGGATAAAAAAGGGTTTGTTAAATTTTCAGATAATCCGTTGCGCAGAAAAATTTATGTCCCGAACCAGGGATGCGATGAAGTGGCAGTTCTGGATGCAAACACACGCGTGGTGATGCGTTATATAAAAGTCGGAGTGGATGATAACGTGATTGAATCTCCTCACCAGGTAAGAATTTCTCCGGACGGCAATTATTGGTATGTGGTATTTATAGGCGGACATGTTATTCAAAAGTTCAACACGGTTGATGATTCATATGTAGGCGCAATTGAAATTGGGCTTCATCAATGGAATACAATAACCTTTACTCCTGATTCTAAAAAAGCTTTTGTGTGTGATCCCGGAGTCTCAACGCCCGGCGTGATACAAGTAGTTGATCTTGAAAACATGGTGGCAATAACTCAAACGACACAAGGGTATCCGCATGGCTCTTATGTTACTCAGTCAGGTCGTCTGTACGTTACGAATCAATCTGACAACGACAATGTTGTCTATCGAATTTCCATTACTGACACGACCTTCTCTAATTGGGAAACGCAGTACCTCTACACGACCATTCCACCGGTTACTCTTCAGCCTCATGAAATTACATTCACTCCTGATGAAAAGTATTATTTTGTAACCTGTCAGCATTCAAATGAAGTAAGGGAAATGAAAGTAGATACGTTGGGGCAGGATTCCCTCGTTGCTATTTACAATGTTGGCGCTAAACCACAGGAAATGTCCATGTCAACATCAATGCCTTATTTGTATGTAACGTGTACGGAGGATTTATCGGTACCTGGTCAAAGAGGCTCGGTTTACATCATTAATTATCAGACTCATTCTCCGGTTACTCATTTGTATACCGGTTGGCAACCGCACGGTATTGCAGTAGATGATCAGAATCAAATGGTGTATGTAGCACATCTTAATTATGATGGTGGTGGCGTTGCCCCTCATCATGTTTCAGGATGCGGTGGAAAAAATGGATACTTGTCCATCATTGATATGCATACACAGCAGCTTTTAGAAATTCAAAATGCAGATGGCTCGTCGTATGTTTATAAAAATGAATTACTCTATTATCCATACTTTGTCTCCGTGAGAAAATAAAACACAACATCAGAGTAAAAGCAATAAAAAAAACCGACTTTACAGAGTCGGTTTTTTTTCAAATCAGCCGGATTATTTTGACTGAGAAGCAGCTTCAGTTTTTTTGCTTTTCATTTTTCCGCCTTTGTGATGCATCTTCTTCACTTCAGGCTTTTGAGTTCCCATTGCATCTTTCTTTTGAGGAGCAACTGTTTCCTTTTTCTCAGTTGATTTTGCAGCAGGAGTTGTACTTGTTTGTGCAACTGCTGTTCCGATGATGAATGTGCCCGCAAGAAGCACTGCCATGATTTTTTTCATTTTACTTTTTGTTTTTAAGTTTGAGTCAGCCCTTCTATCAATATTATGCCAAAGTTCCGGGAAAGATGAAGGAGAAGTGAATCGATCAATCTAAAAAACAGTTGTTGTACATTAGCATCAGAAAAAAATAACCATGGCATTCCGTATCAGAACTTTTGAAGAGTATCAAAACGAATACAAAAAAAGTGTTGAGCAACCTGAGCGGTTTTGGGAAGAGAAAGCCGGCGAATTTGTATGGAAAAAGAAATGGGATAGCGTTTTAGAGTGGAACTTTTCAAAACCCGATATCAAATGGTTTGTCAATGGAAAGTTGAACATCACGGAAAATTGTCTCGATCGTCATCTTGACGCGAGAGGAAATCAGCCGGCTATTATCTGGGAACCGAATAACCCAAATGAAGAAACACGCACACTTTCTTATAAGGAATTGCATGAACAGGTTTGTCGTTTTTCAAACGTGCTGAAAAATAACGGTGCAAAGAAAGGTGACCGAATTTGCATTTATATGCCGATGGTTCCTGAAGCTGCCATTGCCATCCTTGCCTGTGCCCGGATCGGAGCCATTCATTCCGTTGTGTTTGCGGGATTTTCTGCGAACTCATTGTCTGATCGTATCCAGGATTGCGATTGCAACATGGTCATTACAAGTGATGGTGCTTACCGTGGACCGAAAGAAATTCCGATTAAAGATATTGTGGATGAAGCATTGGAGATTTGTCCTTCTGTAAAAAAAGTGATCGTATTACAACGAACGGATTCAAACATAAGAATGATTGAAGGACGCGATGTTTTATGGCACGATGAAATGCAAAAAGTGAATGCTGATTGCGCGGTTGAGATCATGGACTCAGAAGACATGCTTTTTATTTTATACACGTCCGGTTCAACTGGAAAACCGAAAGGAGTTGTGCATACAACAGCCGGTTACATGATCTATGCAGCTTATACTTTTCAAAATGTTTTTCAATACAATGTCGGAAATGTATATTGGTGCACCGCTGACATTGGCTGGGTAACCGGTCATTCGTACATCATTTACGGACCGTTGTTATCCGGTGCAACCACGCTGATGTTTGAAGGCATTCCGACCTATCCTGATGCAGGTCGTTTCTGGCACGTGGTGGATAAACACAAGGTGAATATTTTCTATACGGCTCCGACAGCCATTCGAGCGCTGGAAGCACAAGGTCTCGGTTTTGTGAAACCATATCAACTCAATTCACTCCGTGTTCTTGGAACGGTAGGGGAGCCGATCAATGAGGAAGCATGGCATTGGTACGATGAAAACATCGGCAAAAAAAATTGTCCGATCGTAGATACGTGGTGGCAAACAGAAACCGGGGGAATTTTAATTTCTCCGCTGGCAGGAATCACCAAAACAAAACCAAGCTTTGCGACACTTCCAATGCCGGGCGTTCAACCTGTTTTGGTTGACAGCAATGGAAATGAAATTGAAGGTAATCATGTGGAAGGAAATCTCTGTATTAAATTTCCGTGGCCCGGAATGATTCGCACCACGTATGGTGATCATGAACGCTGTCGTCAGAATTATTTTGCGACCTATAAAAACGTGTACTTCACCGGCGATGGTTGTAAACGTGATGAAAATGGCTACTATCGTATCACCGGTCGCGTTGACGATGTCATTAATGTTTCAGGCCATCGCATCGGCACTGCAGAAATTGAAAATGCAATCAATCAGCATCCGGATATTGTGGAATCAGCTGTGGTGGGTTTTCCGCATCACATCAAAGGCCAGGGGATTTATGCGTATGTGATTTGCACGAAAGAACATGAAGACTTAAACATGTTGCGCGAGGAAGTGTTGGCAACCGTGAACAAAATTATCGGGCCGATCGCGAAGCCCGACAAGATTCAAATCGTGAGAGGCTTACCGAAAACACGATCGGGAAAAATAATGCGGAGGATTCTTCGCAAAGTGGCCGAAGGCGAAACCTCCAACCTCGGAGATACGAGTACGTTGCTGGATCCATCAGTAGTGGATGAGATTAAAAGCGGAGCAATTGCTTAGTGTGATAATTAGCTAATGTGATAATTTGAAAGCATGGTATGATAGAAACAATTAAAGAAATTCTACTAAGAGAGATTGTGAAATTGGAAGAGGAGATAAAATCTTTTCCGGATGAACAATTGATTTGGAAAACTTCAGGTGAAATTAAAAACAGTGCAGGAAATCTTTGTCTTCACCTGTGCGGGAATCTTCAGCACTTCATTGGAGCAGAGTTAGGGAAGACGGGTTATGCAAGAAATCGCGATGCCGAATTTTCTTTAAAAAATATTTCAAAAGAAAAGTTGATCGAAGAAATTCGAAAGGCAAAGGACGTTGTAGGTGCAACACTTGACAAACTTTCGGAAGATGATCTGCTGAAAATCTATCCGCAGAGTTTTATTCCCAAAGAAGTTACGACAGAATATTTTCTTGTTCACCTGCTTTCACATTTTGATTATCACCTGGGTCAAATTAATTATGTGAGAAGAATTCTTTGATTCATTATCTTCGTCACTTAAATTTTTTACTGTGAGCGATTCACTTATTATCATTCCAACCTACAACGAAAAAGAAAACGTTGAAAAGATGATCCGGAAGATTTTTTCGCTTCCTCATCATTTTCATGTGCTCATCATTGATGATGGTTCACCCGATGGTACGGCAACGATTGTTAAAAATTTACAAAAGGAATCCGCCTTTGGCGGACTTTTTATTGAAGAGCGGAAAGGCAAATTGGGATTGGGTACAGCATACATTCACGGTTTCAAATGGGCGATCGCACACCAATACGATTACATCTTCGAAATGGATTGCGATTTTTCCCACAACCCGGATGACTTGCTGCGTTTGTATGATGCCTGTGCAATCCTCGGAGCAGATGTTGCCATCGGTTCACGTTATATCAAAGGAGCCAATGTGGTGAACTGGCCGCTTGGTCGCGTGATCATGTCGTACTATGCTTCAGTGTATGTTCGAATTGTAACCGGGATAAAAATTAAAGATACGACAGCCGGGTTTAAATGTTACAAGCGAAGAGTGCTTGAAACCATTGAGCTCGATCAGATCACATTTATCGGCTATGCTTTCCAGATTGAAATGAAATTTACGGCATGGAAACACGGTTTTAAAATCGTGGAAGTGCCGATTGTATTTACGGATCGTACCGAAGGTACAAGCAAAATGAGTAAAGGAATTTTTAAGGAAGCTATTCTTGGTGTGATGCAAATGCGATGGAAAAGTTTTTTTAGAAAGTATCAGAAGATAAGTCAATGACGAGTTGTTAACTGTTATCCAATTCGTGCGTGATCGTTACTTTTTTTATGTTGAAGATCTAAAAATAATTGCTTGAAAAATTACCTCATCAAAAACGCAAGCATTGTTAACGAAGGAAAAATCGTTGAGGGAGATGTGTTGATTAAGGACGGAAGGATTGAAAAAATTGCGTCCGACATTTCTTCTGACTCTGCTGCAATTGTTGATGCTACAGGAAAACATCTTTTTCCAGGCGTGATCGATGACCAGGTTCATTTTCGTGAACCCGGTTTAACTCACAAAGGTGATTTATACACCGAGCCGAAAGCCGCTGTTGCCGGTGGTATTACATCGTTCATGGAAATGCCGAATACAATTCCAAATACGTTGACGCAGGAATTACTGGAAGAAAAATATGAGATTGCTTCACAAAAATCACTCGCGAATTTTTCTTTTTACATGGGCGCTTCCAATGATAACCTGGAGGAAGTATTGAGAACAAATTCTTCAACGGTGTGCGGACTAAAAATTTTCATGGGTTCTTCAACCGGGAACATGCTGGTTGATAACAAACCGGTTCTCGAAAAAATATTTTCAAAGTCACCCATGCTCATCGCCGTGCATTGCGAAGATGAACAAACGATTAAAAAAAATATCGAAGCATATCGTAAAGAATACGGTGAAAATGTTCCGATGAAATTTCACCCGTTGATACGAAGCGAAGAGGCCTGTTACAAATCATCTTCGTTTGCAGTTTCACTGGCAAAAAAATTCAATACGCGGTTGCACATTCTCCATATCAGCACGGCAAAAGAAGTGGACTTGTTCACGAATGAAATTCCATTGAAGGAAAAAAGGATCACGGCGGAAGCATGCATTCATCATCTTTGGTTTGATGAAAAGGATTATGAGAAATTGGATACGCTGATCAAATGGAATCCCGCGATCAAAACGAAACACGATAAGGAAGAATTGCTGAAAGGGTTGCTTGACAATCGTATCGATGTGATCGCGACTGATCATGCCCCGCATACACTGGAAGAAAAACACCAGGCATATTTCAACGCTCCTTCCGGTGGACCGCTGGTGCAGCATGCATTGGTTGCCATGCTTGAATTGTACCATCTGAAAAAAATATCGCTCGAAAAAATTGCAGAGAAGATGAGCCACGCTGTTGCCGAATGTTTCCAGGTAAAAGAAAGAGGGTTTATCCGTGAAGGGTATTGGGCTGATCTTGCATTGGTGGATTTGAAACGGTCGTGGAAAGTGAAACAGCGGAACATCCTGAGCAAATGCGGATGGAGCCCGTTTGAAGAAATGGTTTTTAAATCGTCCGTGACGCATACGTTTGTGAATGGTCACCCGGTTTATTTCAATGGCGAATTTGATGAATCGGAAAAAGGAAAGAGAATTTTGTTTGATCGCACAAATTAAAAATCATGAAATTATTTTTCAAAAAATTTTCTTTGTGTCTTTGTGTCTTTGCGGTACTGATTCTTTTTTCGTGTTCGAATAAGCCAATTGATACCCCGAAAAATATTCTCACCAAAACAGAAATGGTTCCGGTATTGGTTGATATGCATCTTGTACAGGCAGTCGTTGGTGTTAATCAACAGAGCGATTCTCTTCGTTACTCAATCAACGATTACGTGTCTTCCATTTTCAAACTTCATCATATTACAAAGGAAAAGTATGATAGCAGCCTGCAGTTTTATACTGCGCATCCTGAACTGCTCGATGAAATTTATGCTGAAGTGATTAATGAGTTAAGCAAGAAGCAAAGCGAATCCGAACGGAAATAAATCAATTGCCGGTAGCCGGTGTTTTGCTCTTTGATTCTTTCAAGAAGATATCACATACATTTTTTACAGCATCTTTTACCGGGATGAATTCAATCCCCAGCACTGTTTTTATTTTTTGATTTGAATAATTCCAGGTATGTTGCCCGTTGCGCGCTGTTTCTTTTGTGATCATCGGTTTTGTTTTACTGAAATATTTTCTTGCACGCTCCACTCTCCAGCCGATTTCACTTAATACAATTCCTACCCGAATGGTTGGTCTCGATTTACCAAAGCCATCGGCCATAAAATTAATCACGTCGCGGTATGAAATGTTTTCAGCACTGATGATAAATTTTTCGCCCGGTATATTTTTTTGCATCAACTGAATCATGGATGAGGTAACATCCCGCACGTCAACAAAGCCGGATGAGCCGGTCGGGTAAAACGGTAATCCTTTCCACACTTCACCGAACAACGCCGTGCTTCCACCATGCAAATCTCCGGCACCAATAATAATGGAAGGGTTTACAATGAACGCATTCAGCCCTTCTTCCATTCCTCTCCACACTTCACGCTCCGCTCCGTACTTGCTGATTGCATAGCCTGAATTATTTTTAGAAGTTTTCCAGACACTGGTTTCCGTGAGCATTTTATTTTCTTCGGATCTTCCCAACGAAGCCGTTGAACTGACATAACAGAATCGATCAACGCCTGATTCTAACGCGGTGTTTACCATGTTGGCAGTTCCTTCTGTGTTTATTTTCATCATGCGTTTGAAATCAGCACGAAGAAATGAAACCAGTGCAGCACAATGATAAACTTGTCTTACATCAAGAAACGCATCTTCAAGAGAAAACAAATCGGTCACGTCGCCATCCATCCATTCTATTTGCTTCAGGAGATTTTCATGGCGGCGAAAAATTCTGTTCACAACCGTCATCGTGCTCGTGTTTCTTTTCAGTGCGCGAATGTTGTTTCCTGCTTTGGCCAGGTCAAATAAAAGCTGCGAGCCCACTAAACCCGTTCCTCCTGTAACAAGAATCATGTTGTAATTTGTAATTTGATAATTCGTTAATTGGGCAAATGTATCTACAAATTTTTTTTCATTTTCAAATTTTCAAATTATCTAATTCGCTAATTGAGTTATCTTTGGCAAAAAAATTCTATTTGTGAAAAAGAATTTTGTTGAAGAGTTGAAATGGCGTGGCATGTTGCAGGACATCATGCCGGGTACAGAAGAGTTGCTGAACAAAGAAATGGTGAGCGGTTACATTGGTTTTGATCCGACTGCCGATTCGCTCGGTGTTGGCAACCTTGTACAGGTAATGATACTGCTTCACTTTCAGCAATGCGGGCATAAACCTATTGCGCTGGTTGGTGGAGCTACAGGCATGGTGGGGGATCCTTCCGGTAAATCTGATGAACGCAATTTATTGAGCGAAGAGATTCTTCAACACAATCTTACTTGTCAGAAAAAACAATTGGAAAAATTTCTGGACTTCAGTAGTAAGACCAATGGTGCAGAGATTGTGAATAACTACGATTGGTTTAAGGGGTTTTCGCTTCTGGAATTCATCCGTGATGTCGGTAAACATATTACCATCAATTATATGATGGCAAAAGACTCTGTGAAAAGCCGTTTCGAAACCGGGATGTCGTTTACTGAGTTTTCGTATCAGTTGGTTCAGGGTTATGATTTTTATTACCTCTGGAAGCATCGTGGTATTAAGTTGCAGATGGGTGGTTCCGATCAGTGGGGAAATATTGTGACGGGAACAGAACTTATCCGGAGAAAGGATGGAGGTGAAGCATTTGCTTTGACAACTCCGCTGATTAAAAAAGCGGATGGAACTAAATTCGGAAAAACGGAAAGCGGGAATGTCTGGCTCGATACAAAGAGAACCTCGCCTTATAAATTTTACCAGTTCTGGTTAAACGCTTCCGATGAAGATTCAAAAAAGTACATCCGCATTTTTACGTTGATGGATAAAGAAGAAATTGAAGCATTGGAAGAACAACATACGGAAGCCCCGCATTCCCGCCTGCTTCAGAAGGCGTTGGCAAAGGAAATAACCATACGTGTTCATTCACAAGAAGACTATGACGCAGCAACGGAGGCATCTGAAATCCTTTTTGGAAAAGGCACGGCAGAAGCGTTAAGTAATTTATCAGAAGAAGATTTGCTTTCGGTCTTTGAAGGAGTACCCCAGGTTGAAATCGGAAAAACAGAATTGGAAATCGGCATTAATGTGGTTGAATTTTTTTCTGACAAAACGCAAATTTTTTCTTCGCGCGGGGAAGCAAAAAAAATGATCCAGGGTGGTGGGGTTTTTATTAACAAAACAAAAGTGGAGGACCTGAATTTTTCTGTTACTTCAAGCCAATTGCTTAGTGGGAAATACCTGCTTGCTCAGAAAGGCAAGAAGAATTACTACCTGGTAAAATTTTTATAAAGTGCAATTGCAGCCCGAAAGAATCCCATCTTAGAAAACTGCAATCAACGATTAACTGTCCACTATTCCTCACTCTTTTGGTTTATCCTTGTTCATTTTTTTGAACACAATTCCGATTCCGATGACGATTGCAACGGCAAATAAAAAATTAAACCCGAGTTGAAATAAGTCATTCGGTTTCAAGGTTCCCATGCGGCTTTTCAACAAGAGGAATGAGAGAAAAGTACCCAGTAATACCGAAGCTACAATGATAAAGATCCGCCTGCTGTTATTCATATTAAACTTATTGTTGATAATTTAATGATGACTTTTAAGATGTCTTTTATAATTTTGCGCAATAATATCTCTAATTCACTACACAATATATTATTCACCAAGTTTTTTATGCCGTTAGCCAAAATGTTATTGCTTTTTTTGTTGAACTATTGTGCAGAAAAATTAAAATTCATAATGTTGCATTCCAAATTCTAAAATAAGCCATAATTAGTGCACGCTTCAGTTTGTGCGCTGTTTTAATCGAAAATCAATTTATATTTTATATAATTTACTTAAAACGCATAAAACAAAAATTTATCTAAACCTAAACAACAATAACATGAAACAAGGAAGTTTACTTCAAGAAACGTGTTGCAGCAATGGACAGCCATTGGCAACCAGGAAAGCCTCACTATGGCTTTCATTATTTAGATGCGCTTTGATTATTTTTATTCTTCAAGGTGCGTTTTCATTTTCAGCAAGTGCGCAGATCAGCACAGCTGTGCAATCTACCGATATCAAGGCCAACTTTGGTATTGACGCGGACTTGCATGCTAACAGTGTTCAGTTCCCTCCAATTGTGGGAAACTCTAACTGCAACGGGGCTCCTACTTTTCCAACTCCAAATTACAGCCCGGCTCAGGTGCTTACTTCGGATGACTGGTTCGGACCGGCTGGGATTCCTATCGGACCTTGTATTCCGGGATTGCCTCCGTGTGTTTTAAGTAACGGTATCGGTGTGATTGATACAACCGGTATGGGAGCTTTCAGAGCCCAGTTATTGGCCTGTGGAAATAATGCTGTTTGTAAGAATAATATTCTTCCTGTCACGCCACGTTTGGCATATCCTAATTTCACTCCTGAAATTTATGGGGGACATGCAACTATTTTGCTGGATGCCTTATTCTTCAGGGATCATAACGCGATTGCAGCTGCTATAGATAGTAGTGCATTCTGTGCTACCTCAGATAAAAACAGTGACAATCCTAAAACATGGTGCATGGGCGTTGCTGGTGTGCCTCAGAAAAATGACATCGTAGACGTAGGAGCTCACATTCGCCGTAATGCAGATCTTGCTCCGGCTGATTCAACGTTGTGGGGATACGCATTTGCATCTACTATGAGTGCAAACGGGGATAATCACCTTGATTTTGAGTTGTTGAGAAATATATGTTATGACGGTGCAGCAGCAGGCGCAAATACATATTTGCATCACCCTGCAGGAAATATAAACTCTTCTGTATTGTTCTGTGGTCCTGATAGCGGTCACACTGCCGGCAGACACAGTACTCTTACCGGTGCTGCTGTGCAGCCAGGTGACGTTCTTATTGCGGTTGACTATGAGTGCGGAGGTACAAGACCTGATGTCAGGATCTGGGTATGGTCAGACACAGCTCACGTAGGCCCTAACCCGGCTACGAATTTTACCATTTCACAATACAACCAGATTCCAACCAGGTTGTTTAACTTTACGACGAACAGTGGTGCAACTTCAGTTTCGAATCCTTTTGGTGGTGGAGCTGATTATTTCTTTAATAACTCGAGTACCGCGCCATTTGGTTATATCCGAATTTTTCCTCGTACTAATGATACGATACTTTGGGCAAGGGTAAACGTGTATCATTCTCCTCTTGGAACTGCCGCTGAAGATGCAACCCTTGGGCCTCCTTACGGAAGCATGATCAGTGGAAATTTTGATAACAACATTGAACAACTCCAGGGAATTGAAATTGGAATGAACTTCTCCAAAGCAGGACTTGATATCCAGAATCCGACCATCGGTGGTGGTGGTGGTGGAAGCTGCCAGGCGCTTTTTGGAAACCTGTTAGTGAAAACACGTTCTTCTGCGTCTGTAACTTCTGAATTAAAAGATTATGCGGGACCATTCCAATTTGGAAACTTTACTACCATTATACCATACGCCCATAACAGGGCTCTCGACTGTGCTCATCCAACTGCAAATCTTTGTGTTGACAGCGTTGCGATATCACAGCCTGGTACTATTACATATTGCTGGCAGGGACCAAGTGCCACAGCAGACAGTGCGTCTTTTGTAGGCATGCCTTGCATGAATGCACCTGCTGATCCTTGCGTTTTAGTTAGTACTACAGGATATTACCAACTTTCAGTTTCCCTAAACGGCGGCTGTACAGCTAGAACCACTGTACAAGTAACCGGAAATACTACTCCTCCAACTGCGAACTGCAGCAACAACGGACCGATCACTTGTACCAATACAACAAGAACGATCAGCGTAAACAGTTGTGACGGAGCAGCGAACAGAAGTTATGCATGGACAGGCCCAGCAGGATTTACATCGACTTCACAATGTCCTGTAGTAGGAACAGGTGGAACATACACAGTAACGGTTACCAATACAGTAAACGGATGTACTGCCACATGTTCAACTACCCTTGCAACGGATATCACTCCACCGGCAGCAAACTGCTCTAACAACGGACCGATCACTTGTACCAATACCACAAGGACGATCAGCGTAAATAGTTGTGACGGAGCAGCCAGCAGAAGTTATGCATGGACAGGCCCTGCAGGATTTACATCTACATCACAGTGTCCTGTAGTAAGTACAGGTGGAACATACACAGTAACGGTTACGAATACAGTAAACGGATGTACTGCAACCTGTTCAACTACACTTGCCACAGACATCACTCCACCTGCAGCGAACTGTAGCAACAACGGACCGATCACTTGTATCAATACCACAAGAACGATCAGCGTGAACAGTTGTGACGG
>JAYVUK010000020.1:0-9883 GCA_043787975.1 Bacteroidota bacterium | reverse complement strand
CAGGTAATCTTTCTGAATGGAAGTATTCTTCTTTCAACGCTATAATCAGCCAATATCCTACCTTAGTATTGAGAGAAGAAGTCATTGACCTATTTAGCGCTCTTAAAAATTTCAACTATTGTCATTTATTTAACGCTGACCTACCAATGGAATAGTCCCAGTGAAAACCTGACAGGAGAAATCCTACCTGTCAGGAGGCGGGTTCATCAATCCTGGGAAGAAGACTTAAAAAAGTACAAGGAGATCCGAAAAAAATATTTGTTGTACGAAGATTTTTAAATAAGTTCTTAGTTTTTAGTTCTTAGTTGGGGCAACTAAGAACTAAGAACTAAAAACTAAGAACTACGAACTTTGAACTACGAACTAGTTCTACTCAAACTCAATCCTGATCGTATCCATCAGTTTCATCCCAAGCAGTCCGCTGGCTTTACCATGGTTGATGGCAAGTTTCAAAAAACCTTCACGGTTAAACAAGGCGACAATTTCTCCCGCATCATCATCATAATAGTTTTTATTGATCGTACGAATGTCGTACTCTGATCTCCGGAGAAAAATAGTAAACGTACGACCATCGCCTACTTTCTCAAACAACTCTTTCGTGATGTTTGAAATGATGTTATCAAATGAATCGATGTAAATCACCGATCCGCGAATACTTGACTGGTCAACGGTTGGTTGTGTATGGTAGCTTTGAACAAATTCAGTCGTTGATGTTCCGATCTCTTCCATTTTTTTTCCATTCATAAAAGAAACGATGCTATCCAAGAAAAGATTATGAACTTCTAAGAGATTAGGATGATTGGAAACCGGCAACCTGAAGATTTCCTTTGGCTCATCACCAAGAATAAGAGAAAATATTCCGCTGTCTTCCCCGATAAAAAAATGCTCCATGCATTTTAATAACAGGTAATTCCTGTTATCGCTTATATTATTTTGTGACTGAGTGCCTGCAAGCCCAATAAAATGAAGTGTACCTGGGGGAAATTTTTCAAAACAATTCCGGATAACAAACGATGCCTGGAGAATATCAAAATGCTCAATCTCGTGACTGATGTCGATCAATTGGAGATTCTCACAACGACTTATTAATTCTCCTTTAAGTGAAGCAACATAATGATCGCGTAAACCCCAGTCAGTCGTTAAAGTGAGAATTGGCATGTGAAAAGTAGAACCGTTTGATGTTAATAACTTCTGATTTCGTGAACGCCAAAAGTAGTGATATTTGCATAGTATTGAAATGCTTTTTATGAAGACAGTCAAGTGAATAGTGAATAGTGAATAGTGAACAGTGAATGATTGTAATCTCCTTTTAACCTAAAAATAATTTACATTGAGCGAAGTAATAATTCCAATAGATACCTTCAATCCTGTCGAGTTTTTTGGTGTGAACGACAGCAACCTTGAAGTACTCCGAAGAAACTTTCCCGAACTTAAATTGGTTGCCCGCGGCAATGAAATAAAAGTGATCGGTGACGAAAAAAATATTCACATCTTCAGTGAAAAAATAAACCGCCTGATTCAGCACTACCAGAAATTTGGCAGCCTTACGGTGGACAACGTCGAGCATTTTCTTTCCGATAATGGAAAAGATCCTGCGCCAAATGGTCAACCTACAAATGATGTTCTTGTCTTCGGGCAGAACGGAATCATGGTTCGCGCACGAACGTTGAACCAGAAAAAATTGGTTGAGAGTTCCGAAAAGAATGACATCATCTTTGCAATTGGTCCTGCGGGAACCGGAAAAACATACACCGCTGTTGCATTGGCTGTGCGCGCCTTGAAGAACCGGGAGATCAAACGGATAATTCTGACTCGTCCTGCCGTGGAAGCAGGAGAAAATCTTGGATTTCTTCCCGGAGATTTGAAAGAGAAAATTGATCCGTATTTACGTCCATTGTATGATGCATTGTATGATATGATACAAGGTGAAAAAGTAAAAACGTACATCGAAAACGGAACCATTGAAGTGGCTCCTCTTGCTTTCATGAGAGGAAGAACGCTCGACAACGCGTATGTGATTTTGGATGAAGCACAGAATGCAACTGAAAGCCAATTAAAAATGTTTCTCACACGAATGGGACCTACGGCCAAGTTTATTGTTACAGGCGATGTAACACAAATTGATCTTCCGCGAAATCAGCCATCCGGTTTGGTGCAGGCAATAAAAATTCTCTCGAACGTAAAAGGAATTGATTTCATCTACCTCGATGGGCAGGATGTAGTCCGTCACCGGATCGTGAAAGAAATTATTGAAGCGTATAATAAATAGTGAACTGTGAATAGTTTACAGTTTGAGGTTTACAGTTTACCGATTCAACCATTGAACCATTGAACTACTGAACTAATAAACCATTGAACTATTAAACCAATGAACACACTTGAAGTGACACCTACCCTATCATCCACCAAATTCAACTTCCCAGATCAAACTTCTTTTTATCCCGGAAAGGTTCGTGATGTTTATACCATTGAAGACAAGTTGCTGATCATGGTTGTGAGTGATCGTATTTCTGCATTTGATGTCGTGTTGCCAAGAGCGATTCCATACAAAGGACAAGTGTTGAATCAAATTGCATGGCGGATGTTGCGGGCGACTGAAGACATTCTTCCCAATTGGATTGTAACGGTTCCTGACCCAAACGTCAGCATTGGAAGAAAGTGTGAGCCGTATAAAGTGGAGATGGTCATCCGGGGTTATCTTGCAGGTCACGCATGGAGAGAATACAAATCGGGTGCGCGTATTTTATGCGGCGTGAAATTACCTGACGGAATGAAAGAGAATGACCAATTTCCTGAACCGATCATCACGCCTTCAACGAAAGCATCTGTGGGTCACGACATGGATATTTCAAGAGAAGAAATTATTTCGCAAGGAATCGTTGGAGAAGCTGAATATGTTCAGCTGGAAGACTACTCAAAAGCGATATTCAAGCGCGGAACAGAGTTAGCCCTGAAACAAAACTTAATACTTGTTGATACCAAATACGAATTCGGGAAACTGAACGACCGGATTTTTCTGCTCGATGAAATTCATACTCCTGATTCATCGCGGTATTTTTATGCTGACGGGTACGAAGAAAGACAAAAACGAAATGAGCCACAGAAGCAACTTTCAAAAGAGTTTGTAAGAGAATGGCTCATCGAAAATAATTTCCAGGGGAAAGATGGCCAGGTTGTTCCTGAAATGAATGATGAGTGGCTAAACAGGATTTCAGAACGATACATTGAGTTGTATGAAAAACTTACCGGTGAAAATTTTGTAAAAGCAGATTCATCTGATATTTCCTTTCGTATCGAAAATAATATTTTGAATGCATTGGCTGATTTTGGTTACCATTCTTTAACCTAAATTCCATTTCCTGGTGATGACTAATAAATGGATCAGGAAATTTATCAGTATTTTAAAATATTTCATTTACTCGCTTGGTTTCATTTTCTTTTTCCTGATCGTATTTGCGTTCACACGAATTCCATTTGACATCCATTACTGGCTGGGAACAAGCAACAGCGAATTTGATTTTAAACCTGCTTACATCGTTATGCTCGGTGGTAGCGGAATGCCAAGCGAGTCAAACCTGATGCGCTTGTATTACACGACTGAGCTTGCCAACGAATTTCCTGAAGCTCCCATCATCATAGCTCATCCGATTGATACCACGATCATTCATTTGATGTGTGATGAATTAGAAATGCACAGAGTGGATTCATGTCGTATCATCATCGAAAAATATGGAACCAACACTCGTGAACAGGTACTCGAAATTGAAAAACTTGTTACCGGGATAAAGGACAAACCGGTGGTCATCGTTACCTCCATGGAAAATATGTATCGTACGATAAAAGTTTTCAGAAAAGCCGGCTTTCAGCATGTCGGAGGAAGACCTGCATTCGAGAATTCTATGTTCGTTGCCCTATCCTATAATCACAAACGCATCGGTGGAAAGAACTATATACCTGATGTTTCAGATAATATGAGTTTGCGTTATAACTTTTGGAATTATCTAAAGCTTGAAATAACGTGTCTTCGGGAATTTACTGCCATCGCCTATTATAAACTAAACGGATGGATCTGAAAGGGAATTATGAATGATGAATTATAAATTAGCAAGTTCAATCGTTCCGCTTTGAACTTTGAACTTTGAACTCTGAACTCTGAACTCTGAACTCTTAATTCTATAAATCAGGTGCTACAATAATCTCCACTGTCATATTATACACTCCGGCTCTATACGTTAATCCCGGCACAATTCTAAAATCTACTCTGAACTGGTAACACTGAGGAGCGTTGAGATACGTTCCGGCTGTGTTCGTTCCTTTATGGTTTACATCCGGACAATTGATTGGAGAATCGGGAGCATTATTATGATCACCTATAATATCGATCGTTGTTGTGGCGATATCCTGCATCGGCACATACCCGCTGATCAATGACGTGTTGCTTGAGTTACGAAAAGCAACCTGTAAAATATTTACCGGAGGAAATCCATCTCCTGTAGCACAATAGTATTGGGTATTATCCCAGGTTCCAGCAGACGCAGTAATGGATCCGACATACAAATCCCATTGTGTACCGGTCGCAACAACATTTAACGTGGCCACATTCGGGATAATGATTCCGTGTTGGTATTTCTCAATCGTGTTAAATGTAAAATCAACACTTGGATTTGTCTTTAATTCAAAGCTGACCGTTTGCGCTTTCAGTAACCCAACATTCATGAGCAGGTAAATAAGAATACGAATGGATATTTTATTTCTCATGATTAACTTATTATTTACTCTGTATCAAAGAAAAAGTTACAAACTGCATGCATACAATCGCATTGGCTATTGCCCTAAAAAAATAATCCCTTACAAGAAGGGATTATTTTTTAAAGCAAAAAGAAATTATTAAAGGTCTTCAGTTAATGAGTACACCACTTCAAGATCATAGTATCCCGGCTGTGCATATGGTGTTGCTGCAGGAAATGTAGTTGCAGCAAGTGCCGGATATTGGGTTGTAAGATCAGGGAAACTTGCAGGAACACCCGGTTTAATCCTGTAGTGAATAAGAAACTTATTTGTGGTAGGACTTGCTGTAGATGTAGCCGGAGCATAACTGCTTGTTACACCTTGTGCAAATTCACCGGCAAGAAACTGTGTATTCGCTGTCGGTGAAAGCGAGGCTGTATTCGTACCACCTTTACTCGACAAACCGACAAAGCTGTTGAGTGTTTGAAGAGCAGCTACAGAGTTTGACTGGATGGATTCCATTTCAAGAATTTCTGAAGGAAGAGTTCCCTGTCCATTCGTACCTGCGCCGTAAGCAATCTGTTGCGTCCAGTATTGTGTGCTTGGCTGAGCATATAAGTCCCAAGGTACTGTTGCTTCTACTTCTAATCGCGTTGCATTATACTTTGTTATACCCACCTGGTATTTCTGAATCGTGTTAAACACGAAATCAACTTGCGGATCAGTGGTCATGTTCAGCTGAAGAATCCCTTGCAGGTCCATTGTTACAGCTACATATTCCTGGTCAGATAACTGTGCGAAAGAGTTGGTCGCACTGAATGAGAAGATTAGCGCAGCGGCTAATGTTACTCGTTGTAATTTTTTCATCATGGTATTAGGTTTTTGGTTTTGGTTAAGATTTAGGATTTTGTATGAAGCAAATATAGACTCTGGATTATATATGAATTTTACTAATAGTATATAAACCTTACATCATCTTACATATAATCCTCTATTTAACCTCAATTTGTAATTCAGCAGCCTGAACATTTTCTTTGCTGCCATAATCCACCACACCAAGCACAGAATATTTTCCTTTAGAAAGAACAGGAAGATTAAATTTCACATTGCGTGATCCTCCGGGAAGCACTGTATAAGCAAAAGGTTTTAAACGATTTTCGTCACCGGTCTGCAAATTCGTTATCTCTAAATAAGACGCGCAATCCAAAATAGCATCTCCGCTATTCTTTACCATCAACGTGAGCGCACGGATTGAATCCGCAGCGGAAGTAGTTTCTTTAAACGAGACAACTTCTGCATTCTTATAGGTTACTGAAGGAGGAGATTGAAATATATGTACGACAAATTGAAACGTTTCAGTAATACCCATTCCCACTGCCTTGGGGTCACTCAGCGTGGTGGTTTGTTTTTCTTTGGCAAGTTTGATTCGCATGGCGGACCACTTCACCTTGTTTGCATCGGGAAGATTGGGAACCTGGAGAAGCACCGTTACATGCTGAGATTGTCCGGCCTCAATATCGATGTAAGATGGCGAAGCGCTTAGCCACTTGGAACACGAGTTTTCACTTTCTCCTATTTCCAGGAACTTGCTTTTGCCTTCCGTGCCGGGCGCTTCAAAATCAGCAAACGAAATAGTAAACGATTGTTTAACGGTGGAATTGTTGGTGACAGTTACCACCTGGCTTTTATATTCTCCAAGACCTACTTTATAATATAGCCTGCTTGGGGCGATTGAAACATTTTGCGCCTGCATGAGTGTTGTCATTCCGAGGAAGACAAAAAGAAGTATGCGTTTCGTAAATATTTTTTTCATGGCTGTTTTACTGGTATTCGGTTAGATCGTTTTATATATGTAGACTTATTATTTACTAATTTTTCCTTGCGTTGTAAATTTTTTAATCTCCATCTTTCTTTTCCGCTCGGTTACGTTAAAAGTGATACTGTAATTATCCACGATTGGTTTCGTCAGATCGATGCTAATTTTACTTTGCATACAGGCGTAATGATCACCAAGGGCTGCTTCATTGATCGCAAGCGTATACCTTCCGGTTGGCAGGTACAAGGTGAAACCACCATTCTTGTCTGTCAATGCACTGTACGTTTTACCTGAGGAGTCGATGGCCGTGATCCGGATGCGAGAGAGATCAAGTTCATTTCCTTCATTGGAATACTTATCACGTTCAATTAATATTCCACCCGACAACTTCACACCTTTACTCAGCGCCATGTACACCGTTTGCTTTCCATCGATCAGGATATCTTCTTCCTTACCGTCAAACCACTCACCCATTTGTGTAAGCGGAATCATCCTGATATGATACACTCCTGCCGGAATATTTGTGTAGTTAATTTCACCCTTTGAGTTGGTGATGAAATCATCTCCGTGAGAATGTATGGAGGTCATGGAATCAGCATATCCTTCCGATTGCTTTACCATGGTCATGTTAATCAGGATATTCTCAACTCCTTCTTCGGTTTCATCCTGGATCCTGTTTCCGTTCCGGTCTTTAAAAACTACAATCCTGATACTCTTATATTTTTTTCCGGGTATCGGAATTCCTATTTGCTTTTTAATTCCGAAGCCTACATTCATATCCTGGTAAGAAACCGGTTGAAATCCTCCATGTTCAATTTGCATTTCATTCAACAGCGGATTCGCTCCCTGTGAAGAACTGATATACGTTGCATAAATAGAAAACCGGAACCCTGTTTTTGTAAAGTAGGAAAGCTCAGGCTTCACACGGAATGTCGTTTTCTGGAAAAATGTTTCATGCATCAAACCTGCACTGGTGCTGAGCAGGCAACTTCCTTTGTTAAACCAATAGTCGTAGGTAGAAGTAAGATTGACTGACTGCGGGTTAATTTGGTTTTGGATGAAACGCAACTGCTCTGACACCTGGTTCGGGCCATAAAAATAGCGGAGACTTAACGTAAGTTTCTGCCACTTTGCATTTGCTCCCACGTGTGCAATAAAAAAATCAGGGACGTCAAAGCCCAGTGCTTTTACATAGCCGGCAAATAAGTTCGTGGAAAAACGGACATTCGTCAGGTTGCGGGCATTGTATTCCAAACCCATTCCTTTTGTAATAACATGAAGAGAATAGTTGTCTTCATCCAAGTACGTCGGCTTCACATAAAATGCGGAAGCGTCCGAAAGTATTCCAACACGCATTTCATAACGGTCAGATCGTGTACTCCTCACAGGCAACAAAGTTCCCTGGAAATAATAATCCGGATGTTGACGGAAGTTCTGGTTACTTAAAGAAATATTAAATGTTTTGTTGACGTAATAAGATATACGTCCGGTGTACATCGTCATACCTCGTGCAAGTATGTAGGTGCTACTTCCGAATTGATTGCCCAGCGTGAGATAGAATTTTTTAAAACTCGCAGAATAATTAATATCGTATCCGTATCCTTTTGACGAGAATGGATTTGCCAGGTCATACTCTTCCGTACTGAATCCGCCACCAATTCCAACCTGCTGATTTGTGCTGATCTTAAATGAAGTATAGCTACTGTAGATTGTATTTGTTTGCTTGAATACCTGGTCGGTTAAATGACTGTAATAATTACTGATGTTGAATTGTTTAGAATCAAAGTGATGATAGAATCCGTAACTCTGCGAGCGATTATCAGAAAAGAAATACGGCGACCTCGCATACACGGCGCCCAATTGGTTAGCGCCAATATTCACGGTTCCTTTCACTCCTTTTCCACTGATAAGACTTCTTCCCCATCCGCTTATTTCGCCTACTTCAACACTGCCTTTCTTTGAAAAATATCCGAGGTAATGATTGTTACCCAAAAATGTTTTCTCATCCAGAAAGTTGGTAATGAATACCGTTTGAAAACGATAGTTCAACATTTGATCGTTCTTTAAAATAGCATTTCCATACGCATCGAGCGACATGGTGGTAGATGACGACAACACATCATATGCATTCATCTCCAGCGTCAGCGGCAGTGCAGCTCTTTTGAAATCGTGCAGTTGTATTTCATTTCCAATTTTGAAGAGGGAAACCGTACCGGTCCACGCTTGTGAAGGTTTATCCTGGAACCCTTCGTTTCGTGCTGCCACCTGTACTGTGTATTCTTCGTTGGCAACCGCTGATCGTTCACTGATGTCTTTTTTATTTAATGCTGATTTGTTCTCCTTCTTCCTTCGGACTCCGAAATTCAGAGTAGTGTCAGCACCAACAGGCAATGACAGAATGAACTTCTGTGAAACAATTTCTTTTGTTGTCGCATCGATGACTTCAATCCGTCTGTCAGAATTGAAATTAAGATGAATCATTTCATCGGCATTTCCGGAATTCTGAAAGTGAATCATGAAGCCGGAAGAATCCGAACCGTTGATGAAGAACATTTTCTTGAGTGGAATGACAGCCGACCAAAACGATTGATTCGCAATCGCAACATACCAGCTTTGTGAAGCAAACTGAACATCTTTATCGGAAACGAGAAAAGTGCTCACCACGTAATTCGTGTTACCTTTCGCCATCTTATCGGTGATGATACGCACCGGGATAAAAACCGAGTCTCCCGCTGCTAAATTGTAATTTTTATCATTTTTTCCAAGCAATTGCCAGCTGGGAGGGATCGAAAACCGCAGGTGAAAACTTACACTTTTGCCCGTGTTGTTTGAAACGCGTAAAACGTTTGAAGCGACTTCGCTCACCTCATGAGAAGTATTATTTTTTACGAACTCAGGAATAATTCCATACGAACGATTGGACGCGAAAGCGCCCGTCTGTGCGATGGATGGCGGGCTCCATAGCAACACAGCTAGTACTCCGAAGACAATTCTTCGAAAATGTATAAAAGACACTACTTTCACGTTTATAAGTAACGCTACAAAAGACTCAGTGTGAAAGAAAAAGAGGATAATTATTACGGTTTCATATCCTTTTTTGGTGTCCTGGTTTCATTTCAGGAGAGCCCAAAAACAATTGACATTTTTTTGCTAAAATCAGTTGACGAAAATTTGGTAGTGGGTAAGTTTGAAAAGGATTCCTCACTTCATTCGGAATAACAATTTCAATTGAGAGAGGATGTGAAAGGGAAGAAATTTCGCGAAGCGTAATTTCTTCCCTTTCACACTATAATACCCTTGCTCTGTCATTCCGAATGAGCGAAGCGAAATGAGGAATCT
>JAYVUK010000019.1:0-17362 GCA_043787975.1 Bacteroidota bacterium | reverse complement strand
CATTTTCCTGGTTTGAGAACTTCCGAAGATTAAGTAGAGATTTTGAGTACTTATTGGAATCCAGTCAAGCCATGATTTATTTGGCTTCCTTAAGATTATTATTGAATAAAATTTAAACAGTTACAACTTTTAATAATTTTTACGTTCAGGAAATCACCGAAGTATTTTTTATTTATCTTTACTGCACACAAATTATTTCTCACATTAAAAACCCAAAACATATGAAAAAAACAACTACTAAAATCATTCAAAAAACAATGTTAATCGGAGCGACATTGCTCATGTTATCAGGCACCTCTCGTGCACAGGCTTTCAGCGAAGGATTTGATGACATTTATTCTTTGGTTGGATGGGATACAATTAATAATAGCAATCCGATTGGTGCTAGATGTTGGTTGCAAGGATACCCGCCTGATGCAAATCAAGGAGGTGTTTTTGATGCTTATTCCGGAGCCACAAATTCTTTTATTTGCGCAGATTTCGATGATGGTACTAGCACATCGACATTAAGCACATGGTTATTAACTCCAGAAGCAAGCATCGGGAATAATGACACGATCAGTTTTTATACAAGAGCAACATTTACAGGAGCCGTAACAACCGTTTACCCTGATCGATTACAGGTTCGCATGTCTTCTGTGAGCGGCTCAAATGTCGGAACATCTGAAACATCGGTGGGCGATTTTACCACTCTGATGTTGGATATAAATCCTACTTATACAACTACAGATTATCCGTTAGTATGGACACAATATAGCTTGCCGGTATCAGGTTTATCGGGTACTGTAACAGGTCGGTTTGCTTTCCGTTATTTTGTTGAGAACGGCGGACCATCAGGTCTCAATTCATTTCTCGTTGCAATTGATGATGTGAATTATGTTCCATTCAGCGTCGGGGTTCCTTTAATTGCGAGTCATGCTTTGAACTTACTCACCTATCCGAACCCAACAATATCACAGGTAACTTTCGATATGGGGACTCCAATTAAATCAAATGCAACGGTTACGATTGCGAATGAACAGGGACAAATTGTTGGACATGGTATTATGTACACAGGAACTAAATCACAAATTCTTAACATAAGTAATTTTGCGAACGGTGTTTACTCTGTGCAGGTTTTAGACAATGAAAACAATTTATTCCGTTCTTCATTCGTAAAAAACTAAATTTTATTTCTCCATAAAAAAGAGGTTGTCTTTAAACCAGACAACCTCTTTTTTTTGTACTTATTTTCTTCTACTTCCTGGCAAGCAAATCACGTATTTGTGTCAATAACTCTTCCTCCTTCGAGGGAACTGGAGTTACAGTTGGAGCAGCAGCTTCTCTTTTCTTCATGTTATTCATTCCCTTTATAATCAGGAACAGTACAAATGCAATGATGGCAAAATCAATGATTGCCGCGATAAACATTCCGTATTTAATTTCCGCATCTCCAACTTTAAATGCAAGTGCCTGAAAGTTCACACCCTGAAGAAGAATGCCGACAAGCGGCATCAGAATGTTGTCGACAAGCGAAGCAACAATTTTTCCGAAAGCAGCTCCGATGATAACTCCAACAGCAAGATCCATGACATTACCCTTGACAGCAAATTCTTTAAATTCTTTTCCTAGTCCCATAGTGTGTTGGTTTAAGATGTTAGATTGATCTTTTTTATTTCAAGACGCAAAGTAAAAACAATTTCAATACAAACTAAGTTGAAATAAATAATAGTAGTGTCTCAGTTTGAAAAAAGATTTCTCGCTTCGCTCGGAATGACATCTTGTAGAGGTGGTAATAGGCGGGCTTGAGCCCGCCTCCCAGCCTTAATGTGCATTGTCATTCCGAGCGAAGCGAGAAATCTAAATATAATTCAAACCGAGCCACTACTTAAATAATGCATTGTATTGCGATGATTTTTTTATTTCGACCTTAGCGAACTTAAAAAAAACAATCAATCATCATGTGTGGAATTGCAGGCGTTGTTGCATTCAATGAAAAAGGAAAAAAATTTTTTTCAGGAATTGATTCCGCGATCCAATGCCTTGGCAAAAGAGGTCCTGATGCAAACGGAACTTTTTCCCATCACCATGTTCTCTTAGCACATACCCGCCTGTCCATTATTGATACCTCTTCCGATGCTGCACAGCCAATGACAGATGCAAGCGGGCGATACACCATCATTTTTAACGGAGAGTTCTTTAATTTCAAAGAACATAAAGCATTTGTTTTACAACATGGATTTCAATTGAAATCCGAAAGTGATACAGAAATACTTCTTTATCTCTACATCATTGAAAAAGAAAAATGTTTAGACCGGATCAATGGCTTTTTTTCGTTCGCCATTTATGACAAAGAAGAAGAAATCCTGTTTCTTGCACGCGACCGATTTGGCGTGAAGCCTCTTTTGATTTATAAGGATGATGACAAATTATTGTTTGCCTCTGAGATGAAAGCATTAATCGCTCTTGGGATTCCAAAAGAGCTGGACGAAGTATCGTTATACAACTTTCTTAAACTGAATTATATCCCGGGACCGGATTCTATTTTCAGGAATGTACAGAAACTTGAACCGGGGCATTTTTTAAAAGTCGACAGTCGGCAGTCGACAGTCGACAGTCGGCCATACTACAGGATTCCATTCCCTACTTCAGAATATATTTCTAAAACTTCTGTTCTGTCCTACGAAGCTCAACAGAAAAAATTGCTTGACCTGATGGATGCCTCGGTACAGCGAAGATTAATTTCTGATGTTCCGTTGGGAGCATTTCTCAGCGGAGGAATTGATTCATCCGTTGTAGTTGCTCTTGCTTCCCGTCATACTCAACATTTGAAAACATTTTCAATCGGATTTCGTGATGAACCTATGTTTGATGAAACTCACTATGCAAATCTTGTTGCAAAAAAATTCAATACTGATCACACGGTTTTCAGTCTTACAACAGATGATTTGCTTACCCATCTTTTTGAAGTACTCGATTACGTGGATGAACCCTTTGCCGACTCTTCCGCCTTGCCTGTCTATATATTGAGTAATCACACACGCAAAAAAGTTACGGTTGCCCTTTCAGGAGACGGAGCGGATGAATTATTCGGAGGTTATAATAAACATGCAGCAGAAGTGCGTGTTCGCACCAATGATCCGCTTGCAAATGCAATGAAACTACTTCATCCGTTGTGGAAAAACCTTCCGCAATCGCGTAACTCAAAAATGAGTAATCGTTTTAGGCAGTTTAATCGTTTTGCAGAAGGGATGAAACTGTCTGCGAAAGAACGGTATTGGCATTGGGCAGGATTTGAAAATGAATCCGAGATACAAAAGATGTTAGTGGCTGATTTTTCCTTGAACTCAAAAAGACAGGAAGAATATACAGTGAGAAAAGCGGATTTTTTAAAGTTCATCTATGAAGCCGGTGATTTGAATGACGTGCTTTATACAGATATGCAACACGTTCTTCCGGATAACATGCTTACAAAAGTTGACCTGATGTCGATGGCGAATTCGCTGGAAGTACGAACTCCTTTTTTAGATTATGAAGTAGTCAACTTTGCTTTTTCATTGCCTTTGAGTTCAAAGATTGACAAGACCGGAAGAAAAAAAATTGTACGCGACGCGTTCCGGAATGTACTGCCGGAAGAACTTTACACGCGCAACAAACAGGGTTTTGAGGTGCCACTTTTAAGATGGTTCAGAAGAGAATTAAAATCTTTAATTACGGAGGATTTGCTTGCTGAAAAATTAATCCGTGAACAAAACATTTTTAAGTATGAAGCGATTGATCAGTTGAAGAAAAAACTTTTCAGCAATAACCCGGGCGAAACCGTCGACCAGGTGTGGGCACTCATCGTTTTTCAGAGGTGGTGGAAACGAACAATGTGACGTTCAAAAGACGAATTACCTCGAACACATTTTCATGATTCTTTCTTTATTTTTGAACGCACTGATTCTTTTATGAAAAGAAAGATTAAGATTTTACATACGATGACCTGGCTTGCAAAAGGCGGTGGCGTCGACAACAATGTTTTGCTTACCATCGACGGATTGAAAGATGAATTTGAATTCCATCTTGCAGTCGGGAATGAAATTTATCACAATCCTTTCCAGGATATACCGGGAATAAAAATAATTATCTGTAACGATTTAGTGAGGCCGGTGAATTTTATCAAAGATGTGAAGGCGCTCTTTTTCTTTATTCGTCTTATCAGAAAAGAAAAATATGATATCGTGCATACCCACGAAACAAAAGCAAGTTTGATATCGCGGGTAGCTGCTTATTTTGCCGGATGCAAATACATCATTTACGGTTTACACGGAGTGACATTTAACGATCCGATGAGCCGACTGAAAAGAAAGTTTTATATCCTGCTCGAACGGTTCACGGTCGGGGTAAGTGACCTGATTGTCGGAGTGAGTAAGGACGTAATTAAACTCTACCACGAAAATAATATCGGCCTGAAAATACCATATGAAATAGTTCACAGCGGAATCAATGTGGATGCTTTTGTGCAACCTGCATTGACACAACGTGATTCTGCAAATGATTTGAGAAAGAATTTGAAAATTCAAGAGGAAGATCTCGTTCTGATTAACATCGGCCGGTTTTCATTTTCCAAAGGACAACGATACACCATTCAAAGTTTTGCTGCTTTAAAAAAAATTCATCCACGTATAAAATTGATACTTGTAGGAGAAGGAGAATTGTCAGACGAATGCAGGCAACTGGTGAAGGAATTAAACGTAGAGAACGATGTTATCTTTTTCGGGTTCAACGATAGCATTGCGAAATTATTTTCTATTGCCGATATTCATGTACTGACTTCCCTGAGAGAAGGATTGCCAAGGGTAGCCGTGGAAGCATCCATGATGAAAGTTCCTACTGTTGCTTTTGAAGTGGAAGGAATCCGCGAAATAATTACCGATGAAGAAAGCGGCTACATTGTCCCGCAATACGACGTTGTTTCTCTCACTCACAAAATCCATGAGTTGATAAATGAAAAAGAAAAAAGAAAACTTTTTGGAGAACGCGCATTTGTGCATGTAAGCAACGACTGGGACTCGCGCGTGATGATCCGGCAACTGAGAGCTATTTACAACCACAAAAAAAATCTTCGATAAGGATGTTAAACGCTTTTACAGTTGATCTCGAAGACTGGTATCATGGAATCGGAATTCCTGTTGACCGGTGGCATACGTATGAGAAACGATTGATGATCGGTCATGAACGGTTGATCAATTTACTCTCTAAATACAACGTGAAAGCTACTTTTTTTGTGTTGGGAAAAGTCATTGAGGAGTTTCCTCACATCGTAAAGGAATTGATAGATGAAGGTCATGAAATCGGTTGCCATTCGTATTCGCACACCGAATTATTTAATTTAAACAGCGAACTTTTTGAAAAGGAGATACAACAGTGCAACGAACTCATCCAACCTTTCGGAATAAAATATCCCGGGTTTCGCGCACCTTATTTCTCTGTTGATAAAAGATCATGGTGGACACTGGATATCTTAGAAAAATATCAGTTTATTTACGATGCAAGTATTTATCCCGGTGACAGCAAAAGGACAGGCATTGTCGGGTACAGAAAAGATATGCATGCATTGGATGGCCTCAACTTATGGGAAGCTCCGATCAGCACATTCAAACTGTTTAATTTTGATTTTGCACTGGGCGGAGCTTACTTTCGCATCTTACCTTATCATGTGTTTGCAAAAAAGTTGAAATCAATAAATGAAAATCGCCCCGGAATATTCTACATTCATCCATGGGAATTAGATGCGGGACACCCTTATATATCGTCCCTGTCTGCAAGAAGAAGAATTCCACATTACTGGAACCTCAAAAAAACTGAACAGAAAGTTGAGAAACTATTACAGGATTTTGAATTCTGTCCGTTAATAAATCTAATAAACAAAACTAAATCAGCATGAATCATTCAACTCAAACAGAAACAGAACAAGTCGCTACCTTTTTTGAAGGATACGCAAGCGGATTCGACAGCATCTACGGTCATGCTGAAAAAAGAACCGGCTTTCAAAAGCTGATGGACGATCTTTTCCGGAAGACGATGTTCATCCGCTTCCAGGAAACTTTGAAACACACTGCAAATCCGGCCATCGAATCCATCATCGACATTGGTTGCGGGCCGGGACATTATTGCGCTGCTTTTTTAAAACAAAATAAAAAAGTTGTCGGCCTGGACTTGTCAGAAGAGATGATTAAAATCGCGCGACAGCATACCAACGTTGCTGCTTCAAACAAACAAATAGAATTCATCAAAGCAGATTATCTGTCCTATACGTTACCTCGACAATACGATGCCGCATGCCTGATGGGTTTTTTCGATTACATCAGCAAACCTGTTGACATCCTGTTGAAACTAAAAAAAGATATTCGAAAAGAAATTTATGGAAGCTTCCCGAAAAGTGGCGGACCGTTGGCCCTGCAGAGAAAACTCAGGTATAAACTCAGGCATTGTCCGCTTTACTTGTACTCGAAAGAAGAAGTCAGTCAACTCGTAAAAGATGCCGGATTTACTAATTATGAAATCATGGATTGTAAACGAGACTGGTATGTCAGAATCATTGTTTGATAAAAAAAATATCCGATCATTTATATCACGGTAAATATGTTATTTTCGTCAACATTATTAATTCATTTTTGTTCACTATGATAAGACCTGCTCTCAGGATCCTGCTTTTTTTATTTTTAATTCTGTCCATCGTTTCATGCCGGACACTGAACCCGAGTTTGATGTTCCAGACGGATAAGAATTATTCATATGCGGTTGATTCGGTCAATTCAAGTGATTATGTGATCGCTACCGATGATCATTTGGATATGAAAATTTTTACCAACGATGCATTCAAACTGGTGGATGCAACAGCCAATAGCGGCAGCGGTGCACTTGGCTACAATCTGTCGATCTACTACATGGTTGAACGGGATGGAACTGTAAAATTGCCGTTGCTGGGGAAGGTTCTGATACGAGGAATGAAAGTGAGGGATGCCGAAAAGATGCTGGAAGAAAAATATTCCCAGTATTACATTACTCCGTTTATCATGCTTCGAGTCATCAACCTGCACGTATTGGTTTTCCCGGGTGATGGCGGATCCGGTTCCGTGGTGACCTTACAGAATGAAAATACAACACTCATCGAAGCATTGACGATGGCGGGAGGTGTACATAGCCGCGGGAAAGCATTTAAGATAAAAGTGATCCGGGGTAATTTAAGAAATCCGCAAATATTTTTGGTTGACCTTTCCACGATTGAAGGCGTAAAAAAATCAAGCATGATTGTTCAGGCAAACGATATTATTTATGTTGAACCATCCGGCGATTATTCATCCAAAATATTGGTTCAATTGTCACCTTATATCGGGTTATTGACAACGGTTTTGCTGGTTTTGAATTTGTTTAAAAAATAATCATGGCAAAGAAAAAAATTACGAATTTAAATGAGGAGTTCGATATCAAGCTCTTTGCAATCATTGCCAAAAATAATTTCTACTGGATACTTCTTTTTTTATTTATTGCTGTTACTTTTTCTTTTTTGTACGTGCGCTACACGGCACCTATTTACCAGGCACAAGCTGTGCTGAAGATTGATGTGGTAAACAATGCGAATACGATCCTGAACATTGCAACACCTGAAGAGATATCCAATTCATCGCTGGCCGGAGATATCGAATTGATACGCTCCAGAGTTATTTTGTCAAGAGCTTTGGCAAGACTTCCGCTTCAAATCAGTTACTATGCGAAAGGGACTGTACTGGTGAATGAATTGTACCAGAATACTCCCTACAATGTAGTAGCAATTGTCAATGACTCAACCATCAAAGATGTTCCGATTTACCTGGAGTTTGAAGAAGGTCATAAAGTAGGATTGTCTTACTTTCTCAAAGGAGTAAATCATGATTTCACATTTAACAGTGATGGAGAAATAAAACTACCGGAAGCAACATTAAAATTTTTAATTCCTGATTTTCCCACCATCCTCAAACAACAGAATGGAATTAAAAAGCAATCTTATTTTTTCGTTATTAATGAGGATGAGACCAACATTAAAAAGTACATCAGCCAAATCGGGGTGTACCTGTTGAATCAACAAGCTCAAACTGTTCAGATCGTTTTCAAAGACAATAACAAAGACAAAGCGGCTGACCTTGTGAATGCAATCGCTGCCGAATTCAATACGTACGACCAGGAGCGGAAATCAGAAAGCGAAACCAAATCACTTGAATTTATCAATTCAACTTTAGTAAGCATTGACGCTGACCTCAAGAAGTCCGAACTCGAACTGGAAACATTTAAGAAGGAAAACAAAATTCTTAATCCTTCTTTAAATGCCAACGAAGATCTGACACGAATCAACGAATTATTGAATCAGAAAGCAACGATTCAACTTGATATATCTTTAGTAAACAGGCTTGAAAATGATTTGAATCAAAATAAAGATTTGAATAACCTGTTGCCTGTATTGGCCGGTACATATACCGATAACGTGGTCACAACACTTGTCAATAGCATCCAGACGCTGGAAAATGAAAAGCAAAAATTAAAATTACAGGCAACGGAAGAAAACATCAGCGTAAAATCACTTCAGACAGACATTAAAAACCAACGTACGTTGTTGTTGAAAAGCATCTCCAATGTAAGACAATCGCTCGAATCAAAAATACAAAACATTGATGACCGGATCGGAGGCTTTGAAGGTAAATTCATGGAACTGCCCGCAAAAGAAGCCGAACTAAACCGTTTGCAAAGAGTATTCGACATCAATCAAAAATTTTATTCCATCCTCCTTGAAAAGAAAGTGGAGCTTTCCATTGCCAGGGCAGGCGTTACAGCCAACAACATTGTGCTGGAGAAAGCATTTCCGAGCATGTATGCTATTTCACCGGTTAAAAAATTAATTTATGCAGGCAGTCTTGCGCTCGCTTTCGTGATCAGTTTTGTGATCATCTTTTTTAAATATCTTTTCTATAATGAGATCACATCGCTCGATGAAATCAATTTGTATACAGATGCAGCTTTGTTAGGGATTGTACCGAAGTACAAAAACATTATTCCGGTGTCACAACTTTTAGTTGACAAGAATCCCAAATCAGCCATCTCAGAGTCGTTTCGTTCTGTGCGAACCAATCTCCAGTTTATTTCCAATAACCCGGATGCAAAAGTGATTGGGATCACCTCCACTATTTCGGGAGAAGGAAAAACATTCGTAGCCATCAACCTGGCAGGTGTCATCGCTTTCTCTGACAAGAAAGTGATCATCATCGATCTTGACATGCGGAAGCCAAAGATCCATTTGGGTTTTAACGTGGAAAATGTAAAAGGGATCAGTACCATCCTGATTGGTAAAGATCATCCGGATAATTGCATCAACAAAAGCAACCTGAAGAACCTGGACTTCATTACTGCCGGACCAATTCCTCCGAATCCGTCAGAATTAATTTTGAGTCCGAAGATGAGTGAGTTGCTGGAGTATTTGAAAAGTAAATACGACATTGTTATTGTCGATACTCCTCCGGTTGGAATTGTTACTGACGGCGTAAAGATTATTCAAAACGCAGATTACCCGATTTACATTCTGCGTGCACTCTATTCAAAACGGATGTTCATTCAAAATGTGAACAAACTGATCGAAGAAAATAAAATCACCAAACTCTCCATTGTTCTCAATGGAGTAGAAACATCCAGGTTCAAATATGGCTACGGGTATGGATATGGTTACGGATATGGATACGGATATGGATACGGATATTATGATGAAGAGTCCAAAAAGAAATTAACCCGTTGGCAACGCATTAAATCGGCTTTCATAAAAGCGTAACGGAACTCTTCATAATTTTTTAAAAAGTTTATCATGAATTTTATTCGCACGCCCTTTGAAGGATTGATTATTCTTGAGCCAAAAATTTTCCGGGATAATCGCGGCTATTTCTATGAATCATTCAATAAAACAGAATTAGAAAAACACATTTCACCCATTTCCTTTGTCCAGGATAATCAATCGCTCAGCAACAAAGGTATCCTGAGAGGTCTGCATTTCCAGGACCCGCCTTTTGAACAAGGTAAATTGGTTCGAGTCGTAAAGGGATCCATCCTGGATATCACGGTTGATATCCGGAAATCATCACCGACATTCGGAAAATATTTTACACTTGAATTAAATGATCGTGCCAACCAAATGCTATGGATACCACCAGGTTTTGCGCATGGCTTTCTGACCCTGGAGGACCAAACGATTTTCCTGTATAAGTGTACCAACTTCTACGACAAAACCGCTGAACGAGGAATTCGCTTCGATGATCCTGATCTGAATATTCAATGGAATGAAAAAAATCCGGTACTTTCTGAAAAAGATTTGCAATTACAATCATGGAAAGAGTTTATTGCGCATTAAATTTTTATTTTTGTCTGGTCTGAAACGCAGGAAACAAAATATAGTTCAATGACAAACTCAAGTCAATACTTCTATTTGGTTTACGGTTCCTTTTTTATCGTCTCCGTTATATTTTCGGTATTGATAAACAGTTTGTTTCTGAAATTTGTAAGAACACTCGGAATCAGGAATGCAGTTGAACCGGTTATACGTTGGAGCTCTGAATCAAAACCTGCTGTTGGCGGATTTTCTTTTTACATGTTATGCTTGTTGGCCATCATTACATTCTCCATTTTCTTTGACACAAACAAAGTATTTCTGAACAAGGAGTTCATTGGCTTTTTACTTTCCACCATGCTTGGATTTCTGTTGGGGCTTGCTGATGACGCTTACAATACAAGGCCTTGGCTTAAGTTTTTCACCCAGGTTGGATGCGGACTAATCCTGGTTTTCTCAGGAACATACATTTCATTGTCCTATGTTCAACCACTTAATTATTTCATCACCGTTTTTTGGGTGGTCGGAATCATGAATGCATTAAACATGCTGGACAATATGGATGGGATATCTGCAACCGTTTCCGTTTCCATTATTTTTTCGGCACTGACGGTGATGATCCTTCACAAAGAATTTGACAGTGTTTATTTTATGATCATGATCGGTGTGGTGGCAGGTATCATCGGATTCCTGTTCTTCAACTGGCATCCTTCAAAAATGTACATGGGCGATACCGGCAGCCAGTTCCTCGGCGTATTTGTTGCTGCCATCGGAATAAAATATTTATGGAACGCAGAACTTCCGACCGGTGATTTTATCAGTGCCAGGAACCTGTTGCTACCATTAATTGTTTTCATCATGCCTGTTGTAGATACAACCTGTGTGGTTATCAATCGCCTGTCGAAAGGCCGCTCACCGTTTGTAGGTGGAAAAGATCACACTACGCACGCATTGGCTTACCTGGGTTTGAGTGACCGGCAAGTTGCCCTGGTGTTTTGGGCAATCACGCTGGTGTCGCTGGTGATAGTTATTATCTCTGAGAATTTTCTGCTTGAATGGAATCACACATACACCATTATTTTTTCGTTGTATTTCCTTTCCATCTTTGCTTTCTTTTTTTACGTGACGAGAATAAAAAGAACTGAATAGTTTTTGCTTCATTTAATTTCAATGAAAAAAATTATCCTGAGTTGCTTTATCACAATCCTCGGAATCGCGTTATTAAATAATTTTATTTTTTCAGTGAATGATCCTGATGAGGAGTATGCAAAACTTTTCAAAGAAAATCAACATACTTATTCGCTGAATACTCCAAAGGAATTAAGTTTTGCCGATGAAAAAGTTCCATTGAATATTTTTGATGTCCGCGAACGTATCGACCGTGAATTGATGGTAAACGTGTATTGGCAATCGCAAACATTGTTACTGATAAAGCGCGCGCATCGCTGGTTCCCGGTGATCGAACCCATTCTTAAAAAAAACAATGTGCCGGATGATTTCAAATACCTTTCAGTTGCTGAAAGCGGCTTAACAAATGTGGTATCTCCTGCAAATGCAGTTGGGTTTTGGCAGTTTGTGGAAGCAACCGGGAAAACGCTCGGACTTGAAATTAATGATGAAGTGGATGAGCGATACAGTGTGGAACGGTCTACCGAAGCTGCTTGTTTATTTTTCAACAAAGCACACGATCAATTCGGAAGCTGGACACTTGCCGCTGCTTCTTACAACATGGGAACGACGGGTCTCGACAAGCAAATTGAGAAACAGAAAGCTCTCAACTATTATGACTTGCTTTTGAGCGATGAGACTTTCCGCTACGTTTTCCGCATTCTTGCCATGAAAGAAGTGATGACTCATCCTGTTCAATATGGATTTTATTTCCGTTTGCAGGATTTGTATTCTCCTTTTGAATACAAGACACTAACCATCGACAGTAGCATTTCCGACTTCGCGGATTTTTCCATTCAGAATAAAATCAACTACAAAACCTTGAAGCTTTTAAATCCATGGTTGCGTCAAAACTACCTCACCAACAAAGACAGGAAAACGTATTCCATCGAAATTCTAAAGCCGGGTTTCACAAGCTCAGACGAAAATGAAAAGCTGAAATAGACCGTCTGTTATTTCTAATCTTCCAACTTCCTCGCATACTACCTGCCCATCCTTTCATTACCTTTGCCGATTCACAATTTCGCCTGTAAAATGAAAGAAGATGAATTGCTCGAAGTCTTTGGAGCACGCGTTCACAACCTGAAAAATATTGATGTCTCCATGCCGCGCAACAAATTTGTTGTGATTACCGGTTTGAGCGGCAGCGGCAAATCATCGCTTGCATTTGATACGATTTATGCGGAAGGCCAACGCAGGTACTTGGAAAGTTTTTCTGCCTATGCGCGACAGTTTCTTGGCAACATGGAACGTCCGGATGTTGACAAGATTACCGGTTTAAGTCCCGTCATTTCAATTGAACAAAAAACAACCAACCTGAATCCGAGATCAACAGTCGGAACAATTACAGAGATTTATGATTTTCTCCGGTTGCTTTTTGCACGGGCATCAGATGCTTACTCGTATGTGACCAATGAAAAAATGATCCGGTTGAGTGATGAACAAATCATTGATCTCATCACCAAAAAATTTGAATCGAAAAAAGTTATTCTCCTTGCACCTTTAGTAAAGGGGCGTAAAGGTCATTACCGTGAACTATTTGAACAACTCATGCAGCAAGGCTATCTGAAAGTTCGCACCGATGGAAGAATTGTTGACTTGAAAAAGGGACTTCAACTTGATCGTTATAAAACACACGATGTTGAGCTGGTCATTGACCGTCTTGAAATTTCCGATTCCATTCGTCAGCGCTTGAATGAATCCGTTGCGTTAGCGATGAAGATCGGAAAAGGTTCTATCATGATGGTGGATGTTGAAAAAGAGTCCGCCAGCGGCGGATATTTCAGCCGTCATTTGATGTGTCCTACTTCAGGAATTTCGTATGATGAACCGGCTCCAAACATGTTTTCATTCAACTCGCCTTATGGAGCTTGCCGGAGATGCAACGGGCTGGGAACAATTTCGGAAGCAGACATTAAAAGTATCGTTCCTGACCCGAAGATGAATATCAAGTCGGGAGGAATTGTTCCGCTTGGGCAGCAGCGCGACTCCTGGATTTTCAAACAACTCATTTCGCTCGGAAGAAAATATAATTTCTCGTTGTCAACTCCGATCGAAGAAATTTCCGAAGAAGCGCTGAATGTAATTTTATACGGATCGGATGATGTCCTGAATCTCCACACTGATTATTCGGGTGTGTCCTCGTTAAGTCATTCCATGACCTATGAAGGCATTGTCAATTTCATCATCAACCAGGATCACGAGAATGCTTCACAGTCGCTGCATCGATGGGTTCAAAGTTTTATGCAAAGTGTTGCCTGTCCTGAATGTAAAGGAGCACGGTTAAAAAAAGAATCGCTGTACTTTAGGATCGACTCTAAAAACATTGCAGAGCTGGCTAACATGGACATCCTGCAACTGAACGACTGGTTTAAAAATCTTGAAACAAGAATCAGCGCCAAGCAGAAAAAAATCGGAACGGAAGTAATTAAAGAAATCAGGAAGCGGATAAAATTTTTGCTTGATGTAGGTCTCGATTATCTTTCACTGAACAGAAGTTCGAAATCACTTTCAGGCGGAGAGTCGCAGCGGATACGGCTTGCCACACAAATCGGATCGCAGCTTGTCGGTGTGTTGTACATCCTGGATGAGCCAAGTATCGGTTTACATCAACGTGATAATGTTCGTCTCATCCGATCGTTGCAAGAATTAAGAGATACGGGAAATACAATTATCGTAGTTGAACACGACAAAGAAACCATTCTGGCAGCTGACTATGTTATAGATCTTGGCCCGGGCGCCGGGACACATGGAGGAAAAATTGTTGCGTCTGGAACTCCGGCCGAGATCATGCATCAGAAAAGTCTGACGACAGATTACCTCAATGGGACACGCGCCATTCTTCCTCCTGATCAATACAGGAAAGGAACAGGAAAGAATCTTGAACTGAGTGGAGCAAAGGGGAACAATTTGAAAACTGTTTCATTAAAAATTCCGCTCGGAAAATTTGTTTGCGTGACCGGAGTTTCAGGAAGCGGGAAATCTTCGCTCATCAACGAAACCTTATACCCGATACTCAACCAGCATTTCTATAACTCACTTCAAAAACCGCTTCCATATAAGAGTGTAAATGGTTTACAACACCTGGATAAAGTGATAGAGATTGATCAATCGCCTATCGGAAGAACGCCACGATCGAATCCTGCAACCTATACGGGAGTCTTCACAGACATCCGAACATTATTTTCATCACTGCCCGAAGCACAGATTCGCGGCTATCAGCCCGGACGGTTTTCTTTCAATGTAAAAAGCGGACGCTGCGAAACCTGCCAGGGAGGCGGGATGCGTGTAATCGAAATGAATTTTCTTCCCGATGTGTATGTGCAATGCGAAACCTGCAGGGGAAAACGATACAACCGCGAAACACTGGAGATTCGTTACCGCGGAAAATCAATCAGTGATGTACTTGACATGAGTATTGAAGAAGCTGTTATTTTTTTCACAAACCTTCCATCGATTCTTCACAAGATAAAAACGTTGCAGGAAGTCGGGCTTGGTTACATCACACTCGGACAACAAAGTACAACGCTTTCAGGCGGAGAAGCACAGCGTGTGAAACTTGCCACTGAACTTTCCAAACGCGATACCGGAAAAACATTTTACATTCTTGATGAACCAACCACAGGTTTGCATTTTGAAGATGTGAGAATTTTATTGGATGTATTAAATCGTCTCGTGGACAAAGGAAACACCGTGCTGGTTATCGAACACAACATGGACGTAATCAAAGTTGCCGATCACATCATTGACCTTGGACCCGAAGGAGGCGACCGTGGAGGAAACATTGTCGCGGAAGGAAACCCAAAAGAAATCAGCAAGAATAAAAATTCCATCACGGCTAAATATTTAAAAGCTGAGCTGGATTCATCAGTTGGCAGTTCGCAGTTGGCAGTTGGCAGTCGTGTCTGAATCTGCGAAATACGAAAACTGCTCATCGTTTGTATTTCGATTTCATTTGCATTTCGCAGATGTAGTGATATAAAATGTAATGCTTGATTTTTTCCTTCTTGAGGCAACCTTGCCGAAATTTAATTCGTTATAGATTAATGTAATCTGCGAAATAAGAAAACTGATCTTCATTCGTATTTCGTTTAATTCGTATTTCGTAGATGAGACTTCATATTCACAGGCATTACACATAAAAAAAAAGTATCATGAATTTCGACGAAGCAAAAATCCGGAGGGCATTTTCTGACAAAGACTGGCAGGAAATAAAAGCACACGACACGTGGCAGATATTTAAAGTGATGGCTGAATTTGTCGATGGTTTCGACAAGCTCAGTAAGATCGGACCTTGTGTTTCTATTTTCGGTTCTGCGAGAACGTTACCGGATCATCCGTTTTATCATCTGGCCGAAGAAGTTGCGTATAAACTGACCAAAGAAGGTTACGGAATTATTACCGGTGGCGGACCCGGAATTATGGAAGCTGCAAACAAAGGAGCAAAAACTGCCGGCGGAAAATCGGTCGGATTAAATATTGAATTGCCGTTTGAACAAAGTTCTAATCCATACATTGATCCTGACAAACTCATCACCTTCGATTACTTTTTTGTACGCAAGCTGATGTTTATCAAGTATGCCCAGGGATTTGTCGTATTGCCCGGTGGATTCGGAACCATGGATGAATTGTTTGAAGCGGTAACTCTTATCCAGACAAAAAAGATTGCCAAGTTCCCGATTGTACTCGTTGGAAAAGAATACTGGTCGGGGTTGATTGACTGGATCAAGAATGTTCTCATCCAGGAAAAAACAGTGGATGAGAAAGACCTCAACCTGATCCTTGTTGCAGAGA
Organism: Bacteroidota bacterium; assembly: GCA_043787975.1. GTDB lineage: Bacteria > Bacteroidota > Bacteroidia > AKYH767-A > 2013-40CM-41-45 > JAPLDA01. The sequence continues at coordinate 1,038 of JAYVUK010000019.1, read as the reverse complement.
GCGCTGACCATGCGGTGAAGCACATCAATGATTTTTATTCCCGCTATTTGCTCAAACCGAATTTTTGATTTTTTTCTCCTGAGCTTTTCAACAAACAGTATTGAATAACTCTTTGTTTAGTAAAAGATTCGGTAGCACATACTATGTACTTTTCTCATGTTAAATATGAATCCATAACATGATAAAAATAATCCTGGTTTTATCTTCGGCTCTGTTTCTTTTCATCGCTTCCAATTTTTTTTACGAGGATGCCAAGGTCGCTATTCAGCCTTCTGTGCCTTCCACCGTTAAGCCGGGAGATGAGTTTGTCGTAGAACTTACAATCAATAAAGATAACCTGAACGGGTTTGCATACCTTCAGCAATATCTTCCGGAAGGATTCAGCGCAACACCCATCGAAACACATGGCGCTAAATTCGTTTTTGAAAATGAGCTCGCCCGATTTATGTGGGTCGAACTTCCAAAGGAAAGTTCATTTAAAATTTCCTACAAGATAAAAACAACCGTTGCCTACAGCGGGTTGAAAACGCTGAACGGAGAATTTTCGTACATCGAAAATGATCAGACGAAAAGACTTCCCCTCACTCCTTCGGTTGTTCTTCTCTCCAATGAAAATGAACTTGCAACTGCTGATACAACAAGCAAGATGATTCCTGATACGAAACCTCAGGCGCCGATTCCTGCTTATGCGAATATTCCGGTGCCTCAAACCGGAATTTATTTCAAGGTTCAGATTGCAGCCACCAAACGCAGTCCTGACCGCAACAATGAATTTTTCAAATCAAAATATAAGATCGATGACCCGGTGGAGATTACCCTCCATGAAGGATGGAAAAAATATTTAGTCGGAGTGTATGATAAATATGCTTCCGCAAAACAACATCGCAATGAAACGCTTGCAAAAGTTCCTGATGCATTTGTCGTAGCATACAACAACGGCGAACGTATTTCTGTTCAGGAAGCAATCAAAGAAAAGAAAAGAAATCAGTAAGTGATGAGAATTAAAATTAATCTTCAGCCGGCAGTTTGCAATTTGCA
>JAYVUK010000018.1:0-10830 GCA_043787975.1 Bacteroidota bacterium | reverse complement strand
TAAGTAGAGATTTTGAGTACTTATTGGAATCCAGTCAAGCCATGATTTATTTGGCTTCCTTAAGATTATTATTGAATAAAATTTAAACAGTTACTTAGTATGTTGAAATATATTTTTGTTAGTAATAAAATTAACGAAGAAAGAGATTGATTTCGTAGATTTGCTTGCAATTTGCAAGTGTAAACATACAACACTACTTGCATTATGCAAGTTAATATTAAAATAAATTTATGAACAAGAACCAAAAAAGGTCAGATTGCCCTCTAAGTTGCTCCCTTGATATGTGGGGAGACAAGTGGTCATTACTGATTATTAGGGATATGATGTTTGCCAGAAAAGAAACCTATGGTGATTTTTTAAAATCACCGGAAGGAATTGCTACAAATATTTTAGCGGCAAGATTGCTTTCTCTTGAAGAGCATAAAATTATTGTAAAATCAGACCATCCCGAAAGCCAGGCAAAAAAATTATATAAACTGACACAAAAGGGAATTGATTTATTGCCAATAGTGCTGGAAATATATTTATGGGCAGAAAAACACATGCTTATTCCCAACGAAATAAAAGCAATAATAAAAGAAGCAAAAAAAGATAAAGAAGGATTTATAAAATCTATGACGAAGGAATTGAAAAAGTGAAAAGCTAACGCAGAAAAAATACAACCTACTTGAGGAGTTCAAAGGTTCATTAGTTCATTAGTTCAATGGTTCGCTGGAACCAATTGACAAATTAGCTAATGAACTAATCAACCAATCAAATATCTGTGGAGCTGCGGGGATTTGAACCCCGGTCCAGCCAAGCAATCAATAAACTTTCTACATGCTTAGTGTTTTTTAGATTGTCGGTAGATGATCTGTCAAACACAGGCTAACCATCAACGTAGTTGCTGAAGTTTTTGTTATTGCATCACAACTCTGCAATCCTTATCCCAACCTTACGATACTTCCATTTGGAAACCGGAGGGAGAAATTTCCGGGAAGTAGTTAGCGGGTTAATCGATTAGATTAAGCGGCTAACGCGTAATTAGAATTGCCATTTAGGCGGTTGAAAGTTCGGTTTTACGGGCAACACTCACAACGCCCGGCATGCTTACTTACCAATTTCACTTGCTGTCAATTCCTGTCAGCCCCGTGTGGTTTTTTGCTGCGCAAAGATAGGTTTTTAAGTCCATAGGTCGACGGTCGACCGTGGACTGTCGACCGTGGACTATTTTTTTTCCTCCTTATTCAAATAAAAACTCAACGCACCACTCGGACATTTCCGCACCTGGCTGATGATTTCTTCGGTTGTTGCTCCTTCAGGAGTTATCCATGGCTGTCTTCGTGGATCGAAAACGGCAGGTAACCCTCTGAAACAATTTCCGGAATGAATACACAGTATATTTTGCCAGACGATGGTTACTTCGCCATTCGTATATTTTTTTGTGACTGATATCATTTTAATTTGGTGTTGAGTTGAATAGGGTTAGAGAGAATTTTGTGAATGGGACAGTGGTTGGCAATTTCCAGCAAACGACTTTTTTGTTCTTCCGAAAGATTTCCTTTCAATTCAATGTCGCAAGTCAACACGGTGGTTTCTTTTTCTTTGTTAATGCTGACAGCTACATGCACTTCATCCAACTCCCAGTTTTTCCTGTCGGCATACATGCGTAATGTAATAGTGGTGCAGCTTGCCAGTGAAGCAGCAAACAATTCATGAGGAGTAAATCCGTCGTCTTTGCCTCCGTTTGATGCAAGCTCATCAGCAACGATTGTATTTGTTTCTGTTTCAAGAATTGTTTTGTAATGATCCCGGCCAATCGTTGCTGTTACATTCATGTGATTCAATGGTTGTTTCTATCAAAGATAAAAACAAATTGCTGTTTGACTGTGGACTGTGGACTGTCGACTGTCGACCGTGGACTACAAAAAGCTACTTCATGTAATCAAAAAAAGTATCACTGCGTAAACCAATGCGTAAAGATTCCAGGGCAAGCACTTCAGTGGGAGCGATGTTGCCGAGGTTGGCATTGGCGCCAAGCAGTTTAATAAAATACGCTTGTCCTGACTTGGCCGGCGTTTCCCAGATAATTTTATCGGGAGAAATTTTTGCAATAATTTTGTTGATGAGCACGACATGTGCTTTCCCACTTGGTCGATAAATTCCAACGGTGCCGCTTTCCCTCGCTTCTGCAATCACTTTCCAGGCTCCGCATTGCATTTCTTTTTCAATCATCTCAATCCATTTGTTCGGATGAATGATGATTCCTTCTTCTTTCGAACCAACTTCAGAGATCACGGTGACCTGCTTGCTTAACTTTTTGATGTACTCACACTTTTTGACATGCGTCAAAGAAATTGAACCATCGGAAACTTCCGCATGTGTGATCTTGAATTTATCAAGCAGCTTTCGATAATCATCAAACTGGTTACGGATAATAAATGCTTCCAATAAAGTTCCTCCGAAATAAACCGGTAAACCGGCTGAGCGGTAAACTGCAATTTTTTTCTCCAGGTTGGGCGTAACATAAGCAGTTCCGAAACCCAGTTTAAGTAAATCAATCCATTCACCGCTTGATTCGACAAGGTCTTCTGCCTGACGCACACTGAGGCCTTTGTCCATCACCATGGTCAAACCAGATTCGCGAGGCTTTTTGGATCGCTTCGGAATCTTATCAAGTGAAAAATTCATTCTTTGTTTTTGTAAAGTTCGATGAGTTCGAGAATGTGTTTGTCATTTTCCATTTTAGGAGCATACTCGAATAGGGTGTGGCAAAGCTGTGAATTTTTTTCCAATGCATTTTGTAAAACTGAATAGGATTCAGAAAGTTTTCCGGCAGCATAATGATAGCAGGCAAGCCGGTAAAGTAATTCCGGTTGTTCAATGTGGTAAACCAAACCTGTATGGATCAGTTCAATCGCTTCGTCTCTACGGTCATCCACCATCAGGAGATGTGAGTACTCAAGCCAGATATCCATGTTTTCCGGTTCGAGGTCAATCACGTGCTTGTAGGCAGTTTCGGAAGCGACAAAATTATTGAGGTGATATTCTGATTCACCCAAAGCAAACCAAAATTCTGAAGTCTTATTATTAAGCTCGATGGCTTTTTTAAAGTAGTGAACAGATTCAAACCAGCGTTCTTCGTTCTGCAGTGTAATGCCGATGCCAAGCCATGCTTCTGCAAGATTCACATCCAGCTTCGTTGACTTCTTATAGTAGTCACGTGCTTTTTGCATTTCTTCGAGCTGCTCGTAACATTCACCAATGTTATAATATGTGAGTGCATCAGGAGCTTCAAACTCAAATGTCTTTTTGTAACATTCAATCGCTTCGCTGTAACGGCTGAGATTTGCAAGTGTGTTTCCTTTATTGAAGTAGGCGGATGAGAAATCATCTTTGATAATGAGGCAATAATCATAAGCGTTCAAAGCGTCTTCAAAATCTCCGGTACGGTTGTACACATTGCCGAGGTTGTACCAGGCAGGATAGGAGTAAGGACAGCGGTCAATAAATTGTTTATAGAATTCAGTGCTGTCACTCAATCGGCTTGTGAACTCAAAGCAAAAGGCAATTTCATACAAGGCAATTTCATTCTCAGAATTATCTTCCAGACAAAGCTTGAGATATTTGATCGCCATGTCATAGTCTCCCCAGCTTTCATATACATAAGCGATGTTGAGATACAACATGTCGAGTTCGCTGGCAAGCGGAATCGCCTGGTTGAAGTTCTCGATGGCCAATTCAAATTTTTGCTGTTGCGAATAAATACTTCCGCGGATCATGTAAATGTCAGGATCTGTTGGCGACAGCTTTTCAGCATTCGAAAGAATGATCAATGCTTCGTTGTGTTTTTCCACCATGCTCAGCAACTGTGCTTCGCGCAATAAAAATTCAACGGAAGCAGGATGTTGGTCCTTTGCATATTCAATTACCTGGAGAGCCTTTACCGGATCATTTTTTTCGATGTAAAAATCCACGATGTTGAGAAAAGCGTCTACATCAAAGAAGTACGCATCTTTGTTGCGAAGCATTTCCTCATAACGTTCAATGGAATTTTTGATCTGGCTTTGGTCGTCCCTCGCGCTTTCGAAATCTTCTTCTTCCATGTAGATGGGTTGGGGTCTGAAAAATCTATATACAAAGATAAGAAAACAGTCGGGAACTCTATTTCAGGTTGATTGAATGAGTTTTGCACACTGAATAGTTAAAATAAACGAGTTGAATCAAATATTCCGTCAAATCAGCAACGTGATTGCTTTGTAACCGAGGAACAAGCCAAACAAGCACAGAACGATTCCAAGCACATGGATGATTCGGTTAATGATATGGATGTTGATACTGTGCCTGAACTTAGCCAGGAATAATGCTAAATAATAAAACCAGATAATGCTGCCAAGTGCAAGAAAAAAAGCGTAGCACAAACTCAACAACAAGGGAAAGTAGGAGGGTTGGGATGACACTGGTTTATCTTCCGTTGATTTTTGATTGCTGTATTTAAGCGAATCGGATGACAGCGTTTGAGAATTGTTCTTATCAATTTTATTGATCGTCTCATAATTGGCTGTTACATTTTTTTCAAGTCCACCTGTATTGAAGCCCCAGGAAGCTACCATTGTAATAATAAAGAATGAAGATGTCATCCAACTCAAGAAGAGAGTAGGGTTGAGGAAGCTGATCATAAACCCTGTTCGGAATCCGCCTTTGTCTTTTTCTAGATTTGCTGATAAATGACTCTTGTCGTCCAAGTGTTCAAAATCAACAACCGTTTTATAAATTTTATATCCTACATACAGCAAAAAAAATGCTCCGATCAAAAGTATGTACGGGATAAAGGGTTTGTACCATGAGTAAAATTTCGTAATTCCGAACACAGCAATAAACACAAATACGAAATCCGCAAAAGATGCTCCTATGGTAGCACGGTGACAATACCGAAGTCTTCCCTTTAGTGCATTCGAGGTGATGAGAATACTGATAGGTCCTGCAATAGGCATCGAGAAGATGAAGCCTACGATCAAGCCAACAAGTGAAATGGTAATTAAGCTTTCTGTCAAGCGATGTAATTTATTCTTTGTTGACTTTCCAAAATAGTTTGCCTGCAACCTCCAAGTCGAGCGAGGTATCAATTTCCATACAGACAAATTCCGTGACATCCACAACAAAAATATCTTCCCGGCTGCTTATCAATTCCTGGAATGCCGCCTCGTAAAAGATATCGACCTTTTTTTCAACCAGGATTTGGTGATCAAGAATTGCAAAGAGTTTTTCAACCGTATCGGCTCCAAACTTTTCAATACCGATGGATTCACCGAGCGCTTCTTTAGGTTTTACTTCTTTACTTATTTCTAAAACTCCTCCATCAGCATCAGCTTTTACTTTAATTTCTTCCTCTCCTACAGCATGGCGTTTCAATGCTAAACAATTTTCATAACCTGAATCAAGAAGTTTCCGAATGATGTCCTGGTCAAAAACAATGTCACTATCCATCAATAGCATCTCATCTCCGAGAACACTGTCTTTGGTAAGCCATAGCGAATAAATATTATTTGTTGAACTGTACACATCGTTGTAAATGTAATTGACCTGCAGCAACGGATAGTTAGCAGTCACAAAATCTTTAATCTGTTGCTCAAGATAGCCGGTTACGATAATGATGTCGGTGATATCATTGGCAAGAATATTATCAATGGTCAGTTCGAGAATTTTTTTCTCGCCAACATGCAATAAACATTTCGGAGTGCTGTTAGTTAATGGTCTCAGCCGGGATGCGATTCCCGCTGCGAGGATTACTGCTTTCATCAGGTTGAATTTTTTTTAAAGTTTTATCAATGGAAAGTTGCACGATCCACATTACAACTGCAACGACATTGTAGAGACCAATCATCAGCCAGAAAAAAATATCAAACCGGTTGATCACCGAACAAACCATGAGTGTAGTGACTTGTGAAGTGGGACCAATGGAAACCCACATGCGCACAGCCATTTTATTCTTTTTGTAGTAATCCTGCGGTGAGGCTTTGAATAACTTTTCTTTTTTCTTCTTGGCAGCGAGACTGTTTTGAATGTTGGAGTAGATAAAATATGAACGGATAATCATTCGGTCGAGCCATTTTCCTTTTTGGTTTTTGATGATTTCATATTCATCCCGGAATGCCTGCAAACCCTCTTCGAATGTGCTCTTACGCTGTAACACATAATCCAGAAAGCGGTTGCGGTAATAATCCACCAGGGCGGATTGAATCACATTGCTGAAACCTGCCAATCCAAGCATCAGCCACCAATAGGCAGTGTCATTTGTGTTTCTTGATGCACCGATTGCAATACCGATCAATACTGCTGCTGTAGAAATATAATCTGCAAGACCGTCTAAAATCCTTCCTGCATTCGATCCGTTTTTTTTCAAACGGGCAAGCATGCCATCACTGCAATCAATGATGTTGTACATCGCGAAACAAATAGCAGCGATGGTAAAGTAGAGTGGACCGAAGGAGTACAACGTCGCGCTCATCAACCCAACGAAAATCGCAATCAACGTGAGTTGGTTCGGAGTAATATTCGTGTGGTAAACCAGCTTGACTAGCAGGAATGCAAAGGGTCGGTAAAAAAAGAGATCGAAGAACTCTTCAACCTCTGGCATTTTCAACGATTTTTTGTACTCGTTAAACCAACTCATACTTCGCTTCTTTAACGAGAAAAGTTTTAATCATTTCCATGAGCATTTTATTTTGTTCCTGTGTTCCAATGGTGATGCGGAGGTGATTAAACAACCCGTCTTCAGCCATGAACTTCACAGCCATATCCAGGTTAGTGAGATATTTCTTTAATGCATCTTTAATCTCTACAGGAATTTTTACAAGTATAAAGTTTGCATACGACCGATATGCTTTGAAACCCGGAATACCATTGAATTCTTTGAAGAGCATTTCCGTATCAGCAACCATCTTATCACGCATCGTATCATAATAGCCCGGTGAATCGAGGGCAGCCAGAGCAATTTGTTCTGACAAACGATTGTATCCTAAATAACGCGCGCTGAACAAGGAGAACTGTGAATGATTTTCTCCCATCAATGCAAAACCAACACGGATTCCTGCCAAGCCATAATATTTAGAGAACGTCCGTATGATCAACACATTCGGGAATGCTGCAAGAATTTCTTTCAGATGCGAATTGTCTTTGTTGTAAAACATCGTGTATGCTTCGTCAATCACAACCACAGCATCTTTCATGTGACTGATCACATATTTCAACTGGTCAATTTCCAGCCGGTTGCCTGTAGGATTGTTGGGTGAACTGATTAAGACCAACTTCGGTTTGGTCTCATTGTAAATCTTCAATATACCTTCAATGTCATAGGTAAAAGAATCATCACCTTCCACAATCGGGTATTCAACTTTTACACCTTCCACTTCATCAGCAATCTTTTTATAATACCACCACGAATAGGATGGAATCATAATCTTATCACCTTTGTGGATGTAACAATGAACGGCTTGCTTTAAAATATCTTCTCCGCCAAAACCGAGCATGACATTTTTTTCACTGATGCCAAAATCATTTGCCAGTCGTTCCGACAAACAACTTTTAATGCCTCTTGAGAAGTCGCGGGAGTATTCGCTCAGGTTTTTGAAATTATCCTTTTTCAATACATCAAAACAAGCGGGAGCAGGTCCGTATTGATTTTCATTTCTGTCTAAGTAAATCGTTTTATCTTCTGTATTCATAGGAATGGAAATTAACTGTTCTATAATCAGTAGTCGAATGGCAAAAGTAAAAATTTTGTTGAAAGAACCGGATGTATTAAAACCAGGAATCGCAATAAAATTTTTGTAAAATTTCGAATAAAACTACTTTCCTATCGGGCTAAAGAAGTTTTATGCAAAAAGAACATACAAGGATGTGTTGGGAAACCTCGCTGTACAGGAATTTTCCGTACCTTACGTTAAATGAAACGAACCGGATATTTTTTCTTTTGCCTTTTATGTTACTTTTTTCTTTGCTCCGGTTCACCGGATAACACAAGGTGGGAGTTAAAAAAAAGCGAACAGGGAATCCAGGTTTATACAAGAATTCGTTCCGGTACAGAGCTCAAAGAAATACGCGTGGTGAATACAGTTAACTCATCCTTATCTGCCATCATTGCTTTGTTGCTTGATACAAAAAATTATTCCGAATGGATTTATGGTTGTAAAGAGGCGAAGACGTTGAAGACAATCAGCTCGCTTGAAATTATTCAGTATCATGTAACGAAATTGCCTGTTCCTTTTGACAACCGCGACATGATTGTTGATCTCAAAATTACCCAGGATTCTGCAACAAAAACTATTACTGCAAAGAGTATTCTTAAACCTGATTTTATTTCTGCAAAGGACGGAATGGAACGAATAAAAATTTATAAATCTGAATATAGACTCATCCCGCTTCCTGGTAAGAAGGTACGCATTGAGTTTGAAATGTATGTATATCCCGGAGGTAGCATTCCCAATTCACTCATCAATGCTACCATTTCAAAAGGACCATTCAATACGACCGTTGCTATGATTGAACAGCTTAAAAAGAAAGCGTATCAATCTGTAAAATATACTTCTATAAAGGAACTGAAGTGACCTCCCTTTAATAAGAAGGCATGCTTTCTCTTCTATTTGTGATATTGCGCTGAGAGGAAGTATATACATCTCAACTTGGTAGTTTAAGCGTACTTAATACGAATAAGAGACTTACTTCAACCAACGTGTCAGTAAAAAATAATCATTGCCTGGTAATTCTTTAAACAATTTTCTGTCCTTTGCTGCATGTCACTTATTATTGCCTCATTGAATTCCGGCAGCAACGGAAATTGTTATTACATCGGAACGGAGCATGAAGCCGTTCTTGTTGATGCAGGAATATCGTGCAGGGAAATTGAAATTCGTTTGGCTAATCTTAGCTTATCAATGCAACGCATCAAAGCACTTTTCATTTCGCATGAACACATTGATCACATCCGCGGAGTATCAGTGCTTGCAAGGAAATATGAGTTACCTGTTTACATCACACATTCGACTTTAAAACATTCAGGTATCCGTCTTGAAAAAGAATTTCATCATTCTTTCAAAGCAAATGAGCCGGTTTGTATCGGCAATCTTACTGTTACTCCATTTGCGAAAGAACACGATGCCGTGGACCCTTACAGCTTTATCGTGGAAAGCAAAGGGGTTAAAGTAGGAGTGATCACGGACATTGGGTTAGTATGTGAACGAGTGATGCATTATTTTAAGCAATGTCATGCTTGCTTCCTTGAAAGCAACTACGATGAAAAGATGTTGGAAGAAGGAGCCTACCCTGCCCGTTTAAAGAGACGGATTCGAGGAGGCAAAGGTCATCTTTCCAATACGCAAGCGCTTGAACTTTTCAGGAAGCATAAGCCCGGATTCATGAGTCATTTGCTCTTGTCGCATCTTTCTAAAAGCAACAATCATCCTGATCTTGTGCAGGAACTATTTACCAAACACGCAGGCACAACTCAAATTATTATCGCTTCGCGGGATAAGGAAACTGCTGTGCATTCAGTTACTGGAACAATGAATGAAGAATTGCCTGTACTAACATTCCGTACTCAGAGAGAGGAGTATTTACAGATGACGTTGTTCAGTTAGAAATTGCAGAGTGATTCCGATTTTAATTTACTCTTATTTCAATGAAGCGATTCTTCGATGAGAGGTAAACCGTTCGCGTCTGAAGTAAGAACCTCACTCATGAAATTAAGGAAGGGGTGCATTTTTTTAAATGTGTCGTTTACGTTCTTGACAAAGTCCGGGCTGTACACTTCTTTATCAGTAAACTCATGTTTCAGAATAAATTGTTTGTAACGCAACAGGTCAATCGCCGGATGGTCTTTGGCATAACCTCGTGGAGCCGAACTCAACTGCTCGCCAATCAATTTTCCGAAAGTTTTTTTCAATGTTTTGTCGGCAAGAACCTTTTTCCATTCTTTGTAATCTGATTCAATGTTTTGCCTGATTCTTTTCATGTCGTTTGGCTCCGGTCCCCAAAAGCCTCCTGCTAAAAATGAGTTTCCGGGTTTGATGTGAAAATAATAACCTCCGCGCAATTTTTTTGTAGCTCGTTTGAAAGCACCGCTCCAATGCGTGTTGTATGGTGTTTTGTCTTTTGAGAAACGAACATCTTTGTAAATCCGGAAAAGGCTTTTTTTGCCGGAAGGAGTTTCAATTTTATCATGCTTGTTCATTTCAATCAAAAGCGCATCAGCAAAAGTGATGATGTTGTGCTGTGCTTCAAGATAGTTGTCCTTGTGATGGCTGAACCAGTCACGGTTATTATTCTTCGAAAGCGTTTTTAAAAAATCAAGGGACTCTTTTTTTATTGCCATCGGGGTCATTTTTTCCTGCTTCACATTTTTTTTAAAATAACATACAAATTTTCTTTGCGTCTTTGTGAGATATTTTTTCACGCAAAGGCGCAAAGGGCGCCAAGTTGTTTCAAACTGCTACACTGACGAGCTCCACTATGGAGCGGAAGTATTGGACGGCATCTTCGACTTCACCCAAACAAAGGCATCGCTGAAGGAAGTAAAATAGGCGGTTTCCACACCTGGTCATCGTACTGTTCCACAATTGATTTCAGAGAGAGGTCATTGTATGAATCCTTCGTTACAATAAGTGCCTGGCTGGAAATTTCGCTCAAGTTGACCACCTGATTTCGGGATAAATTGACCACTGGTTTTCGCTCCAAACTGACCACTGGATTTCGGAGCAAACTGACCACCATTTTTACATTGTTGATCGGGTAAGATTCAGCCCATAAAATTTGTGAGGAACCTTGTGTTCCTAAAACAAATAGTATGGCAAACCA
>JAYVUK010000017.1:0-187333 GCA_043787975.1 Bacteroidota bacterium | reverse complement strand
CAGTAAGCAGCACTGCTTACTGCCACTGCCGACTGCTTACTTCGAAAACGCTCATTTAATTTTTTCATCTTTGTAAAAAAAATTGATGGCTGATACGATCCATATTCCATATGAAGTCACCGGGAAGAAAGAAAAATATGAAATGCTTCTTCCGCAGATAAGTGCATTGGTGGAAGGTGAACATGATTTGATTGCGAATCTTTCTAACATCATGGCTGCGTTGAAATATGGAATGAATTTTTTCTGGGTGGGAATTTATTTTGTGAAAACTCCTTCGGAAGATAAAAAGGAGCTTATCCTCGGACCTTTCCAGGGACCTGTTGCCTGCGTGCGGATTGCTTTTGGAAAAGGAGTTTGTGGAACATGCTGGAAAAACGAAGAAACCATCATCGTTCAGAATGTGGAAGAGTTTCCCGGGCACATTGCCTGCAATGCTGATTCAAAATCGGAAATTGTTCTTCCGGTTTTTAAGAACGGAATCATAAAAGCTGTTATAGATGTTGACAGCGACAAGCTTTCTGATTTTGATGAGACAGATGCTAAATACCTGGAAAAAATTTCAACCCTGATCGGAAATCTTTTATGAAACAATCAGCTAGGTATTTATTCCCTGTGGTCTTGTTACTTTTTTTTGTTTCATGTGCCAACCAGGTTGCTCCGCAGGGAGGTGAGAAAGATGTGAAACCACCGAAGGTTGTAAAATATGATCCCGAAAATTTTTCCACGGGTTTCAATTCAAAAAAAATTCAGATCACGTTCGATGAATACATTCAGCTGAAGGACCTCAGCAGCCAGCTCATTGTTTCTCCCCCGCTTGCCAAACAACCGGAAACAAAAATCCGCCAGAAAACGTTGACGGTTGAATTGACGGATACACTGCATCCGAATACAACGTATACCATGAATTTCGGTAATGCAATTTCCGATAGCAACGAAGGAAACCCGGTGGAAGATTTTCAATATGTTTTTTCTACAGGCACCATCATTGACTCGCTGAAGATTTCCGGAAAAATTGAAAATGCTTTCGACAAAAAAACCGACAAGGGAACGCTCGTGATGCTTTATAAAGAAGATGACGACTCGCTTCCTTTTAAAAAGCGTCCTGATTATTTTGCAAAGACCAATGACAAAGGTGTTTTTCAAATTACCAACATCGCTCCGGCTTCCTATAAAATTTTTGCGTTAAAAGAATCGAACGCAGATTACGTGTTTAATTCGCCCGATGAAAACATTGCATTTGTTGATACGTCGGTAAAAGCAGATTCAAAAAATATTCAGCTCCGTTTGTTCGCTGAGAAACCGAAACAACATATTTTGAAGAGCTATTCGGAGGAGCCCGGAAAAGCCGTTGTAATTTTTGCCGAACCTGCATTGGATGTTCAATCACATTTCATCAGTGATTCACTGAAAAGTGATCTTGCATTTATCGAGAAATCAAAAAATAAGGATACGATCACCTATTGGTATAAAAGCATGAATCTTGATTCGCTGGTTCTTTTCTTCAGCAATGGAAAAACGATTCAGGACACTGTTACGATGCGTTTGTTTAAGAACGAAGGGAAGACTTTTGCAAGAAGGAAAAACGGGCTCTACATCAGTCCGAATTTTAATAGCGGTCAAGCGTTTGATCTCAATAAAAAATTAATCCTTCAGTTCAATCATCCGGTCACGAAGTATGATTTTTCAAAAATAAATCTGACGGAAGATTCAGTCTCGCTTAAAAATCTTTCCATCACGTTTAGTGATACATTGAAAAAGAGCGTCATCATTCAGCATACCTGGAAGGAAAAATCAGCATACAAAATCTTTATTCCACCGGGTTCCTTCACGGATATTTTCGGGTTTAACAATGATACATTGATTACTTCATTCAGCGTACGGCAACTGACGGATTATGGAACGCTTGCGTTGAAAGTAAAAGTGCCACCCGGAAATATGCAATACATTGTGCAGGTGATTGACGACAAGGAAACTGTGTATCGTTCTTCCATTGTTCGCGCTGACGTCCTGTTGACGTATGACTTTCTTGATCCGAAGGTATATCGGCTGAAAGTGATTGAAGACCTCAATGCAAACGGAGAATGGGACACCGGCAATTACCTGGAGAAAATTCAGCCGGAAAAGACAATCTATTATCCTGAAGCAGTTACCATCCGTGCCAATTGGGATGTGGATGTGAACTGGAAAATAGTGGTAGAGTAAAATCGTTAGCGTCTCAGTTTAAAAAAGATTCCTCGCTTCGCTCGGAATGACACCTTGCATCGGTGATAATAGGCGGGCTTAAAGCCCGCCTACCATCTCTTCATTGTATTGTCCTTCCGAGCGAAGAATCTAAATATAATTCAAACTGAACCATTAGCTTTTTCCCCATTCTTCCCTTTTTTAATAATTAAGTACTTCTCGAAACAAATTGTGGTTTAAATAACCACATCGGTTTCATTTTTTTGACCACAAACTACAAGATATTGAAAGCTGTAAAAGTTCTAACACCCCAGTTTTAAATCAATCTTAAATCAAGCATCTTTTCTTTTGCTTTCTTTCCCAGCTTATTTTTTCCCTGCACATGTGTCAAGCGGCTACCAATTGGTATTCACGGGCAGATGGAGCATACGATGCTGCGGCCACCTGGTCACATGTCAGTCATGCCGGAACAGCGGCAGCAAGTGCGCCATGTTCCTGTACTCCCTGCAGCGTAAACGGAACCAACTACCTGGAAATCTCACATGCTCTTACCATCAATTGTAATTTAAGTTATTCGGGAAACCCGACAGTGGTTGTGCAATCAGGAGGTTCACTGAGTGTAACAGGTAATGCGAGTATTTCGGGTTCTGTCGTTTTTCAAATAGATGCCGGAGCAACGGTAAACGTAACGGGAAATTTTTCGGTCAGTGGCGGAGGTGGAGCTGTGACGGTGAATGGTACTCTTAATATTTCCGGTAACCTGAGCATTTCGGGCTCTTACCCGGTTTGTGGAACCGGAAATATCAATATTGCAGGAAGTCTCAGCGGAAGCGGTAATATTTGCGGTACGATAACGCTTCCCGTAACATGGCTGAGTTTAAATGCAAAATACAAAAAGAGATTTGTAGACATCGATTGGGAAACAGCATCTGAGATCAACAATGATTATTTTACTGCAGAACGATCGGATAATGGTACTTCTTTTTCTATGGTTGCAGTTGTGAATGGCTCAGGAAATTCCACTATCATTAAAGCATACAGTTGTACTGATGAGTATCCCAAAAACGGGATCAATTATTACCGGATCAAACAAACGGATTACGATGGTAACTATGATTACTCGGATATTGTAGCTGTGTATGTTTCAATCAATGATAAAAATGTATCCGTGGCACCCAAACTTGTAACCGATCATTTTGTCAACATCTCTTTTTTTGGAATGCAAAATGATCTTGCTGACATTTTTCTGTACAACCTTAAAGGAAGTGTCATTCAACATAGCAGAACACTTGTTTCATCCAACTCGGAGAAATTCTATTACCCGATTTCCCCTGATATCTCCAACAGTGTTTACTTCATCAGCATTGTTTCAGGAGCTTTTTTTGACACAGAAAAAATAGTCATCCGATCCCCGGAGTAATTTGTTGCCTGTCTTGGCATTGGCTGAGTGCCTATTTTTCAATACTTTTCAATCAACTGGGGTGCTTTAATTGTTGATTTTAAGCGCTTGTCTTTAAAATCTTTCATTTTGTGTTTTGAAATTAGTTAAATACATTGTACCCCGATACGATCCGGTGCCAAAGGGCAAGTCATGATTTTATGAGAAAAATTGGTTTCTCTTTCTTCTTTTTATTTATCGTCAGCATCAACCTGTTTGCACAAAACAAGTTGGCGCCAAATCTGCGTTTCGGAAGAATCACGGTGGGTCAGGGTCAGGGTTTGTCGCACTCAACCGTTTATTGCAGTTACCAGGATAGCCAAGGTTTTATGTGGTTTGGTACAGAAGACGGATTGAATAAATACGATGGTTACTCATTTGAAGTGTACAAATCGGATCCGGCAGACAAGCGCACGATTTCAAATAACATCATCCGTTGCATTTTTGAAGACGATAAACAAAATCTTTGGGTAGGTACTGATAACGGATTAAATATTTACAACCGTTCCAACGGGAGTTTTTCATACTATCAAAATATTCCGGGTGATGCATCTTCCCTCAGTAGCAACATCGTCTCGTCCATCACACAAGATAAAAAGAGCGACCTAATCTGGATTGGAACATCGGGTGGATTAAATTCCTTCGATCTGAATTCAAAAAAATTCACTGTTTATAAAAACAATCCCGATGATGTTTCATCGATTAGCAGCAATTCAATTTCGTCTATGTGTGTTGATCCGCAATCGGGTGTCCTTTGGGTGGGAACTGTTGGCGGAGGATTAAATGCATTTGATCCGAATACAAAAAAATGCAGACGGTATGTTTCAGATCCCAAAGATTCACAATCGTTAAGTGAAAATGAAATCACAGCGCTAGCACAGGACAATTCAGGTATGTTGTGGATCGGTACCTTGAACAGCGGCTTGAATGTCATGGATAAGACTTCCGGTAAGTTTACACATTATTCCAGCGAAGCAAACGGACTCAGCCAAAACAGTGTATTCGGAATTTGCCAGGATAAAATGGGAATTATCTGGATCGCTACCATGGGCGGAGGATTGGATGCGTACGATCCTGTTGAGAAAAAATTTCATGTTTATAAATATGATCGCCCGAACCTGGAATCGGTTATCGGCAATAAAGTGTGGAATGTTTTTGAAGACAATGCCGGAACCATCTGGATATGTACGTCAAGCGGTATCAGTTATTTCAACCGCACGATTGCCAAATTCACAACCTACCAGTTAAACAGCAGTACGGAAGCTGATGCGAACAACAGTGTGTACAGCGTGTACGAAGATCAGAGTGGCAATGCTTGGGTTGGCGTGCTCGGTGGAGGGTTAAGCGTTTTCAGCAGGAGCGAGGGAAAATTTATCAACGAGAAATTTCCGTTTCTCAATAATCCTCTCCTTCGGTTCAGTAATATTTTTTCCATTTATGAGGATCAGAATGGAGTGCTGCTTCTCGGTACAACCGATGGATTAATCACGCTCGAACGCCCGTCTGGAAAAACCACATTTTACCAAAACAATCCGAAGGATCCATCAACCATCAGTAATAATTATGTACGATCTATTTACCAGGATCACTCAGGCGCAGTCTGGATCGGGACACAAGGAGGAGGGTTGAATCTCCTGGATGAAAAATCAGGAAAGTTCACAGCCTTTAAAAATGATCCTGCAGATGCTTCATCCATCAGCAGCAATGTGGTGACAGACATTTATGAAGAAGATAAAGATGGTGTGTTATGGATTGGAACATACGGTGGCGGATTAAACGCATTCGACCGGAAGACTAAAAAGTTTACGTCGTATAAATCGGATGCTGCGAATCTCAAATCCATCAGCAGCAATTTTATTAATTGTTTGTATCACGATGCTTCCGGCAATTTATGGATCGGGACATATGGCGGTGGTTTGAATGTGTTCGACAAACCGACTTCCACATTTGTTCGCTACACGGAACGCGAAGGGTTGCCGAATAACATTGTAAACGGAATCCTCACGGACATTCATGGATATCTTTGGATCAGTACAAACAATGGTATTTGTAAATTCAAACCATCCAACGACAAAAATTCAACACTGCTTAATTTCAGCCGCTCCTATAATGTGGTGGATGGATTGCAAAACAAGTTCAATGAAAATGCTTGCTTCATCGGTAACAAGGGTTGGTTATATTTTGGCGGTAGCAACGGCCTGGATGCCTTTCACCCGGATAGTATACACGACAATACAATTGTTCCACCGATTGCCATTACGCGGTTTTTCCTTTTTGAAAAACCGACTCGTATGGATACGCTCATCACCAACAAACGCACGCTGGATCTCAGATACAACCAAAACTTTTTTACGTTTGAATTTTCGGCGCTGAATTTTATTTTCCCTGACAAGAATCGTTACTCCTATAAAATGGATGGAGTGATCAACGACTGGACATACATCGGTACACGAAGAAGCGTTTCCTTCACCAACATAGATCCGGGTGTATATACGTTTCGTGTAAAAGCCTGTAACAATGATGGATTTTGGAATGATGAAGGAATTGCTGTCACGGTTACGATTAAACCCCCATTCTGGAAAACATGGTGGTTTACATTGCTGAGTGTTGCAACGATCGCACTCATTATATTTATGTACATCCGAATTCGTACCAACGCGCTCGTAAAACAAAATGTGATTCTCGAAGACAAGGTGAACCTACGAACGCATGAGTTGCAGGAAAAAAATGTTGAACTGACGCATACGATGGATAATCTTCGATCTACGCAGGACCAACTTGTGCAATCGGAAAAGATGGCTTCACTCGGACAACTCACTGCAGGTATTGCGCATGAAATTCAGAATCCGCTTAATTTCGTAAACAACTTTTCGGAATTATCTGTTGATCTTTTAAATGAGCTGGATACAGTCCCTGATGAAGAAGAGAAAAGATTTATTGTGGAAGATCTCAAACAAAACCTCACAAAAATTCATCATCACGGAAAACGCGCAGACAGCATTGTGAAGGGAATGTTGATGCACAGCCGCACAGGTACGGCGGAAAAGCAATCCACTGATGTGAATAAATTGGTGGAAGAATTTCTTGCGCTCGCCTATCATGGAATGCGTGCGAAAGATCCTGCGTTTAATTGCGAGATGGAAAAGAAACTTGCTCCCGGTTTGCCAATGATTAAAATTATTCCGCAGGATGTGAGCCGCGTATTGCTGAATATTTTTAACAATGCTTTTTATGCCGTGGATGAAAAGAAAAAAACGGCTGCTAAGGATTATAATCGTGTTGTTGGGATTACCACTAAACTTGAAAACAATAAAATTATGATCATCATACGGGATAATGGAAATGGAATTCCGCCTGAGATCAAGGATAAAATTTTCAATCCTTTCTTTACCACCAAGCCAACAGGACAAGGAACAGGACTTGGTCTTTCTATCAGCTACGACATTATTGCCAAAGGTCACGCAGGAGAATTAAGAGTTGAGTCCAAAGCCGGAGAATACACAGAGTTTATTATCGGGCTTCCTGTGAATTAGTGTTTTTCCACTGTGCAGACGTTGCTTTTCATTTGCTAACCTCATTCTTTAAAAATACATTTGCATCCTCAAAAAATGGGGGCTTATAGCTCAGTTGGTTAGAGTAGCTGACTCATAATCAGTTGGTCCTTGGTTCGAGCCCAAGTAGGCCCACAAAGTTGTCGTTTTTATCAGCGACAACTTTTTTATTTCTATCCTATGAATAAGACGAAGAACATCATCTTTGATTTTGGCGGAGTAATCATCGACATTGATTATCATTTGACGATTGAAGCATTTAAAAAACTGGGAATAGAAAATTTTGAAGAGCAATATTCAAAGTTAAAGCAAAGTGATCTGTTCGATGAATTTGAAAGGGGAATTATTACGTCGAAGGAGTTCCGAGATCGTATCCGGAATATTTCAAAGTTGCCGCTCACAGATAAACAGATTGATGATGCATGGAATGCAATTCTGATTGATCTCCCCGAAGAGAATATTGACTTCCTAGGTACGTTGAAAAACAATTACAATTTATTTCTTCTCAGCAACACGAATGAAATTCATGAACTCGCATTTACTGAAATGATTCAAAAAAAATTTGGTGAGAATGTGCTGAAGAAAGTGTTTGATAAAATTTATTTCTCGCATCACATCCACATGCGGAAGCCGGACCCTGAAATTTTCAACTATGTGTTAAGAGAAAATAACCTGGTAGCAGCAGAAACATTATTCGTGGACGATTCTCCTCAGCATGTTGAAAGCGCAAAGCAAGTCGGACTTCAAACTTTTTATTTCGATAAAGGAAAAACATTAAATAGTATACGAAAAGATAGTAGCGGATCAGGTTGAATGGAGATTCCTCGCTTCGCTCGGAATGACAATGTAAATTAAGGTTGTGAGGCGAGCTTAAGCCCGCCCATTATCTACCTATGCAGCGTGTCATTCCGAGCGAAGCGAGGAATCTAAATATAATTCAGACTGTCCTATTACCTAAAAGATTAGCAAGCTGCTACCACTACAGATACTGCTTACTGCCACTGCCTCCTGCTACTATTTTATTTCCTGGCAGAGTTCAATCAAAACTCCATTCGTTGATTTTGGATGAAGAAAACAGATCAGTTTATTGTCAGCTCCTTTTTTGGGTTCAGAGGAAAGCAACGTAAAACCGGCGTCCTTCATTCTCATCATCGCTTCGAGTATATTTTCAACTTCAAATGCAATGTGATGAATTCCTTCTCCACGTTTCTCAATAAACTTTGCAACAGGGCTTTCTGCATCCGTTGCTTCCAGCAATTCTATTTTTGAATCGCCTGTTTTAAAAAAGGAAGTAGATACTTTTTCTTCCGCAACTGTTTCAACTTTGTAATGAGTCGTATTCAGCAAGGCTGCAAAAAGTTTATTCGCTGCTTCAAGATTCTTAACGGCAATACCGATGTGTTCTATCTTCATCATATTTTTTAAGCTTCAACAAGTATAGTTGGAATGGTGACATAAAAAACAGCTCCCTTTTCCTTTTCACTTTCAAAGTGGATTTTTCCATGCATCTTTTCCAGGGCGTTTTTCACGATGAACAATCCAAGCCCTGATCCGTTTGAATCAGCGTGTCCGCGATAGAACATATCAAAGACTTTATCCTTCACGTTATCGGCAATTCCTTTTCCGTTATCGGCCACTTCCAGTTCAATTCCTTCTTCCGTTGCTTCGACTTTTATCCGTATCCACGGGCTTGATTGATTGCAATAATTAATTGCATTGTGAATGAGATTCTGAAAAACCGAAAGCATCAATACTTTGTCAGCCGTTATCTCAATTGACATGTCAATCTTGATTTCAAAATTTATTTTGTTGAAGTTAGAAAGATGTTTCAATGAATGAAGGATTTCATCCACCAATTCTTTTATGTTGACTTCGCTCAGTTTGCTGGAACCCTTGCGTGTACGAGCCAGTTCAATCAGGTCGAGCAAGGTCTCATCCAAACGTTTCACGCTGCTTTCAACCATGTTGAAATATTTCTCAATCACTTCATCACTGTTTTCCATGCGAGCCAGATTGATAATTCCCATTACGCTGGCGAGCGGACCTTTCAGATCGTGCGATGCTTTGTAAAAAAAGGTATCCAGTTCCTGGTTGGTTTCGAGCAATTCACGCTCCGTGCGTTTTCTTTCGGTAATGTCAGTTTGCACGCCCCATGTTCGCACGAGGCAACCTTCTTCCACAATCCCGATGTTGTTGTTCAGGATATGACGAATGTTGCCGTGCTTGTCTGATTCTTTTGATTCGGCATTGCTGATCCGGTAATTGTTTTTTATGTAAGAAGCGAGAAGCTCGGTCGTTTTTTCTGCGTCAAAATTATTTTCATTGTGATAAAAATCCTTTAATTTTCTTCCGATCAATTCGGATGAGCGGTTGCAACCATACATCTGCGCCATGGATTCATTGCATTCAGAAATAAAACCCGTGTTGAGCAAAAGAGTAATTTGTTTTTCAAGAGGCAGGTGAACCGGGATGGGAGGTTTATATTCAGCCCGCCATATTCCGACTGCGCTCTGATCGATAAAAGTGCGATATCCTTCTTCTCGTTTCTTGAACCGTTCCTGCATATCTTTCAGGTCGGTGATATCGGTATGCACGATCATGGAGCCGTTTCTCTTTCCATTGTCGTTAAAAAATGGTGAACCCGACATCTGTACCCAGATGATGTCTCCGTTTTGCTTCACCATCTTACATTCATATTGCATCGTGGATCCGGCATTCAGTCCGTTAAGAAAATGTTCAACAGGATCGGTTGTATTTTCTTTCGGGAAAAACTCCGTTATGTTTTTCCCTGTAATTTCCTTGTAATGATAACCGAGCATCTTGCAAAACTTATTATTTGCAAAAAGAAGTTGGTTGTTGATATTGACATAGGTGAGTCCACTGTTCATGTTTTCAACCAATGCCACATATTTTTTATCGCGGTTGTAAATCTCAAGATGATACAGGTTTTTCCGCTGCAGGATGATGTAGGCAAGAATGGCTCCTGAATACAGCGTGGCAACTGCAATTACATAGTTTATTTCCCAGCGGCCGGAAAACAACATCAGGGAAAGCATGAAGGTGGTGATGATGCAAATAAATGCGAGGCTTTTGTAAAACGTACCGAATGCCAGCGAAAAAATAAAAATGGATAGCGCTACCGGGAGAAGAAATGTGATTTCAAAATTTCGCAAGTACGCAACATATATTTCCCAGGCATGAACAATGAATATGGATGCATAGCTGATGTTGGTAAAGTGCCTTTTATAAAAACCGCTGCGGAAGGAGAAATAATAGTTCGAGGTAAAAAGCATGGAGACGGCAAGCCCACTCAATAAAATAGTGATGTCATGGAAAACGATTTCAAATACAAAGCCCAGCACGGTGACGGCCATCGCTGTAAAAACACTCAGCGACCGCAGATTGTTCAACGCCTTGATTTTTATTTTCTCTTCAAAATCTGAAAACATCACGGTGCGAAAATCTCAATTCTCTTTGTTAGTCGATTCAAAAATATCTAAATAATCCATTGGCTCATCTAAAAATATCTCAAAAGTGCCGGAGCTGTTTTGTTTTTCTGATCCCCGGGAAAATTTTATATTTTGAGTTATAAACAATTTTGTTGTCCGGTCGTTGTTTTTTAAAAGCAATTTTTGTGTGTGTAAATGAAAAAATAATTCTCAACGAAAGAAGAAAATAATTTATGATATGTAGTTGTAAGTCACGACAGGCGCATGTTACGGAGAGATGAAAGAAAACGATGACACACTTTTATTTATAAAACAATGTTGTCGAAAAAAGTTGATCAACAGCAATTCGGAAATGAACAAAGCATTGTTAAAAAAATATTTCCGGAAACCGGTGTAACCTTTTTTTATTTTTTAAGTTTGACTAATTAATAACAAATTAAAAACTAAAAACTATGGCAAAAGCTAAAAAGAAAGCTGCTAAGAAAGCTAAGAAAGCAGCTAAAAGAAAAAAATAAGCTAACGCTTATTTCTGCTCTACACCCTGACTCATCGAGTCGGGGTGTTTTGTTTTATAGAAGTATGATGCAACTTGATGGTGATTTTCAGATCGCACATGTTCAACTTCCGGATTTCGTAATCCATTCAATCTTTTCTATAACTTCCAACGTTTAAATATTCCAACCTCTCGTTTAGTATGCTCCACTGGCAAATAGAAAAAATACTTCTTGAACTGAAATACACCTGGAAGATTTCGCGCAATGCATCCGATGAAAAAATAAACCTGGTGGTTGAAGTTACAGATGGTGATTTCGGGGGTCTGGGTGAAGCAGCGCCGAATGTCCGGTACAACGAATCACCGGATGAACTCATTAAACAATTTGAAAAATTTCGTTCGCTGAAACCTGAGGAAATCGCTTCCATAGATCAACTCACGGATTGCTTATGTCAGCTTACAGTTTCCAATGCGTTGAGGTTTGCTATTGAATCAGCATTCGTCCATTACGTTTCGTCAAAAGAGAAAAAACCCGTTTTCAAATTTTTGGAGATTGAAGAGCCGGTTTCCAGTTCAACGTCTTATTCCATACCCATTATGGAAATTGGGAAGATGAAAGATTTTTATGATCAGAATCAGCTTCAGCGGTTTCCGTTCATCAAAATAAAGATCAATGCCGAATCAGGAAGTGAGGCCATCGATTACATAAGCCGGTTTTGTTCGCAACCATTGATCATTGATGCAAATGAAGCATACAACGATGTAGAAGCGTGTATTTATTTTTTCGAAAAGATTAAAAAGAAGAATATTGAGTTCATCGAACAACCGATGCCTGCTTCGATGATTGAAGAATCAGTTTACCTGAAAAAGTATTCGCCTTTCAAGTTGTTTGCCGATGAATCCATAACGAATGAGGCGGATTTTTCAGTACTCAAAAAAATGTTTGATGGAATAAACATAAAACTAATGAAAGCAGGAGGATATTATAACAGCATTCGTTTACTCCGGGAAGCTAAAAAGAACAACATGCAAACGATGATCGGTTGTATGGTGGAAACCACGCTTGGTATTTCTTCTGCCATGAACCTTTCATCGCTCGCAGATTATATCGACCTCGATAGCTTTCTGCTGGTGAAAAAAGAACCATTCGGCTTAGTTGAAGAATCAAACGGAGTGTTGAGTTTAAAGAAATAAAATGTTACGCAAAGGGCGCGAACGGAAGTCGGCGGAACAAAAAAGCAGGAGACGGTGTTTGCGGTGACTGCTAAATAATGACTCTTTATTACGCTAACGGTTAACGATTATTTATGACGATCAACCATTTAACAATTTAGCCATTCAACAATTTTACTTTTTCAATGCAATCCCAAGCTCATTCAGTTGTTCCTGCGAAATGAAAGAAGGACTTTCGATCATCACATCTCTTCCCGAATTGTTTTTTGGAAAAGCAATGTAATCGCGGATGGAATCAGAGCCACCGAAAAGTGAACACAAACGATCGAAGCCGAAAGCGATGCCGCCATGTGGCGGTGCTCCGTATTCAAAAGCATTCATTAAAAAGCCAAACTGATTTTGCGCATCTTCTTTTGTAAAGCCAAGAACAGAAAATAGTTGCGCCTGTAGTTCTTTGTTGTGAATGCGGATGGAACCACCTCCTATCTCAACACCATTAATCACCAGGTCATAAGCATTCGCCCGTACTTCACCCGGATTTTTTTCCAGCAATGAAATATCTTCCGGCTTTGGTGAAGTAAACGGATGATGCATGGCATGCCATCTCTTTGAATCCTCGTTCCATTCGAGTAACGGGAAATCCAGTACCCAAAGTGCTTTGAATTCATCTTTATTTCGTAAGCCAAGACGTGTTCCCATCTCAAGACGAAGCTCGCTCATGGCTTTGCGCGTTTTATTTTTTTCCCCGGCAAGAATTAAAATTAAATCACCTTGTTGTCCGCCGCAATGCTCAAACCATTTTTTTAAATCATCGGCATTGAAAAATTTGTCAACGGATGACTTCAATGAACCATCTGCATTCCACCTCGCATACACCAATCCCGTTGCGCCCAGTTGCGGACGCTTCACCCATTCTGTTAATTCATCCAGTTGCTTGCGTGTATATTCAGCCGCTCCTTTTACGTTGATGGCAAGAACGATTTCTGCATCATGAAAAACTTTAAAAGCCTCACCCCCGGCCCCTCTCCAAAGGAGAGGGGAGTTGGGCTCCGTAGTTTTGATCTCATTTATTTTCATTTCAAAACGAATGTCGGGCTTATCATTGCCATAGAACTTCATGGCATCTGAAAAAGTCATGCGCGGAATTTCCGGAACATCAATTCCTTTTACAGATTTAAAAAGATGACAAATCAGTCCTTCGAATGTTTGAAGAATATCTTCCTGTTCCACGAAACTCATCTCGCAGTCAATTTGTGTGAATTCCGGCTGACGATCGGCACGCAAATCTTCGTCACGAAAACATTTTACGATCTGGTAATATTTATCCAATCCTGCTACCATCAGCAATTGCTTAAATGTTTGCGGAGATTGCGGCAACGCATAAAATTCTCCCTGGTTCATGCGTGACGGAACCACAAAATCGCGTGCGCCTTCCGGAGTCGATTTAATAAGAACAGGTGTTTCTACTTCAATGAATTCTTTTGAGGTAAGATAATTCCGCGTTTCGGATGCGATTTGAGCGCGAAGCAAAAGCGCTTCTTTCACCGGGTTTCTCCGGATGTCGAGGTAACGGTATTTCATTCTCAAATCGTCTCCACCATCCGTGTTTTCCTCCACGGTAAACGGTGGAGTTTTCGATTCGTTCAATACCTTGATTGAATCCACGATGATTTCAATTTCGCCGGTCGGCATTTTTAAATTTTTGTTGCTGCGTTCAGCAACATTTCCACTCACCTGGATAACGAATTCACGTCCGAGTTTGCGTGCTTGCGCACACAATTCTCCATTCGTTTCCATACCTGCCCCGTTTTGCTCGGGGTTGAAAACAAGCTGCGTGATTCCGTAACGGTCGCGAAGATCAATGAACGTCATTCCACCAAGATCGCGTGAGCGTTGAAGCCAGCCGCAAACGATTACTTTTTTTCCAGCATCCTTAATGGTGAGTTCTCCGCACGTATGAGTTCGTAACATGGATAAAAAATTTAGTTTCGGATTAGTGAATCGCCAGACTCAAATTTAAATTTTACAAAGCAGAATCTAAAGCCGGAATACTGGTATGTTATTTTAAACGGGATGTTTTTTTCCGTGGATTTTTCCGCGTATCCATAAATGTCAGCAACTCGATGTGATTTTTCTTAACGCGGTTTAAGAACAAGTTATGTTCGGTTATTAATGCTTCATGAATTTGCCGCTTCGCAGATTTACGGAACATAAGTGGGTATTCAGAAATAAATTCTATTACTCGTTCGGTTGCATCAATAAAATGGTTGATTTCTTTTTCACTCCAATTTGAATCAAGATATGAAATCACTTTTTCAAAACTTTCCTCAGCTCCCGGAGTCCATCTTATTTCTTTCGCCATTTCCTGTGCTTTTTCATTACCTCATCATGACTTTTGAAGTTTCCCTTGTCTGCTTGTTTCATTGCCTTTTCGGCAGACAACTTTATTTCTTTAGGAACTTCATTCCAGAAATCTTCATACTGAGTTTTAAATACTGCCTGAATGTGTTTAATGAGACTTGTATTTTGAGTACTTAAGAGTTGCTTGGCTAATTCTATTTTAATGGAAGCTATATTCATTTTATTATTTTTATAAATCAAAAGTACATATTTTTTAAAAATGTGTTTTTCCCAAATCGTGCGAACGCTGAAGTCAGCCGCATAAGGTTACTTTTTTCCAACATCCCTAATGGTGAGTTCTCCGTCCCGATAATTATCGGGAAGTTCGTAACATGATAAAAAATTTTGTGCACGAAGGTAAAAATTTAGAAAGAGGTGAGCAGTAATTTCGACAGGTTATTTTCCCGGAGGAGCCGGTGTCTTTACTCTCGGACTAATGAAAACTCTGAACCCGATACCGGCAAAGACAGTATTGAGTGATTCCGAGACATACGATGGACCGTTCCAATAAAAATTATCATCGTAATACGGAACATTGTTATAGTTCTGATGAAGGTACTTAACGTTGAATAAGAACAAACTACTTTCACTTATTGCCACCTTTATTCCCCCACTGAAGCCAACGCCCAGGCCCTCTTCAGTACGTGAAACGCCACCTCCGCTTAGTGAATTGTACCCGACTAAAAATTCCAGGTAAGGAAATGCTTTTCCACCGACATTGAAATTATATGCGGGTGCAAGAAATAAGTTCACTCCTGTCAGCGTCGAAGAGTAAGAACCACTTTGCCTGTTACTGGAGATACCGGGCATAAAACCAAGTTCAAATCCCTCTGTAATCATCACTCCAATGTAAGGATCGAACATCAGTGTTGTATAGGTCGAGTTAGAAGTAATTCCACCCAAGGTTCTTGTTTGAGAGGAAAAGGAAAAGTCCCCTCCTAATTCAACAGTGTTTTTTGATGTCAGTGATTGACCATGCAATGCAGAGGTCGAAATCATTAGACAGCAGATGGCAAAATGGTTAAAGTGCTTTTTCATAGTGTTGTGTTTTTGTGTTTGAGAAAGCAATGTAGAAAAAAGCACGAACACAAAAAAAGCGGCTCTTTTGAAGCCGCTTTTCTTGTAAAGATTTTATTAGAAGAGATTATTTTTCTCCGAATACGTAAGCAATGCGAACTCCAAGGTAGCTTGACGAACCACCTGTAGCAGAAATAATTTGGTATCTTAATCCTAAATCAATGTTATCTAAGTGATAACCAACACCGGGAGCGAAACTAAGATTACTGGCTGTTGTCGTTGTTTCCGGATAAGCACCATAAGTCACTCCGGCAATAGTATAGCCTGCGTAAGCAGGAGTAGTGTACGAAGACATATGAATTCCCAACTCAAAAGCACCGTACATTCCGTTTTGTTGTTCTGTAAAATAATATTTAGCACCAACCTGAATAGGAATCATTGTTTGGCTATTTCCTTTAACGGTCACAGTTCCAACAGTAATATCCTTACCAGAAAAAGAAAGTAAACCAACAGTTCCCATTAAACCTAAATTATCTCCCATAGGCATTTCATACCTCAAAGAACCACCAAATCCAATACTTGCTGCATCACCGAATGTTCCCATCGGAAGACCTAATTCAGCACCAACAGATAAACGACCATTGTCACCTGCTTTTGCTGTGTTTGTAAATACAGACAACACTAAAGCGCCTGCCACTAAAATGTAAGTTAATGTTTTTGTTCTCATTTTTTTTGTGTTTAGAGTTTATGAATGATTTTGACGCAAATCTAATCGAATTGTTTCAAATCGGTTAACTATTTATCCATCTTTAAAAATACTTTTGCACCATGAGTTTGTTAGAACCTACGGATGAGTACTTTATGATAGAGGCGTTGAAGGAGGCAAAAAAGGCGTTTGATGCTGATGAAGTGCCCGTTGGTGCTGTGATTGTGTGCCGGGAAAAAATAATTGCCCGTGCGCATAACCTAACAGAACGGTTAAATGATGTTACCGCTCATGCGGAAATGCAGGCATTTACTGCTGCAGCAAATTTTCTCGGAGGAAAATATTTAGAAGAATGTGCATTATATGTCACCGTTGAGCCTTGCGTGATGTGTGCCGGTGCAAGTTATTGGACACAAGTTGGAAAAATAGTTTTCGGAGCGCGTGATGAAAAGAAAGGATTTCTGCTGACATCAAAAAAAATTCTTCACCCGAAAACAACATTGATAAGTGGTGTATTGGAAGAAGAGTGCGCTGCTTTGATGAAAGAATTTTTCAGGAAAAAGCGATGACATTTTCTTTTGCTCCGTTTACCAGGTTTTTCAACGCTTGCTGCGTGAGCGGTTTTTCAAGCTGGCCGAAAACAAATTTATTTTCAAAAACTTTTTGAAGGCGTTCCTGCTTCTGAAAAACGGAGAGGACAATAATTTTTGTTTTCTCCAGGATAAAAGAAGGAAGTTTTTTAAACTCCTCAATAAAATCGTAACCGCTCATCAAAGGCAAATACATGTCGAGAAAAATCCAATCAGGCGCATGATCGGATGAGCCACATTCGTTACGCAGGAAATTCAATGCTTCTTCGGCCGAATGCATGATGATCATGCTTTCAGAAAAGGAGGTGAGTTCCATCAGTCTCCGGTTGACCAGCACATCAATTTCGCTGTCATCAATTAACATCGTTGAACTAAAACTAAATTTTGAATCTTGCATGTTTACAGAATTAATACATCGAATTACCGCTGCATCGAATTACGAATCTGTTACGAAATTACGAATTCGGATATTCGTAGTTTCGTTTTTTAATTCGTAATTCGTTGCTGTCAGACATTGAGTGCATCCAAAACAGGCTTGCTGAGCGGCTTGTTCAGGAATTTATAGACATATTTATTTTGATTTGCACGGTTCAGATCTTTAAAACTCTCAGATGTGGAAAGCATCACAATCTTGCTTTTCTTTTTTACATCATCAGGTAGTTTTGCAAACTCATCCAGAAATCCGAAGCCATCCATGCCCGGCATCATGATGTCGAGAAAAATAAGATCGGGAATTTCACCCGAAGATTTTTGTAAATAGTCAAGACCGCTAATTCCTGATGCCTGCACCAACACACTGTTTGCAAACTGTTCGTTTTCGATTAATTTCTTATTGACAAAGTTATCCAGTTCATTGTCGTCAATCAGCATCACAAGATTGTATCGTGAAAAGGTACTCATAGTTTTTTAAATGGTTTGTCACAAACTTAATAAGAAAAGAAAATCTTAAAACACGTTTTGAACATGAGTTATGAACGAGTAGAAATAAATCTACGAAATGTGAATTAAAACGAAATACGAAAATGTATCTACGAAATGCGAATGAAAACGAAATACGAATCTTGCTCCATTCGTAAGTACTGGGTCAGTTAGAATTGTTGAGATTCCTCATTTCGCTTCGCTCATTCGGAATGACAGAGCGAAGATATTATAGTGTGAAAGGGAAGAAATTTCGTGAAGCGAAATTTCTTCCCTTTCACAACCTCTCTCAATTGAAATTGTCATTCCGATCCCGATTTTTATCGGGAGAGGAATCCTTTTCAAACTTACCCCACCACCCATTCGCATTTCGCTCCTTTTCGAATTTCGGAGATGAAATAAAAAAAGCGAACCTTTCGATCCGCTTTTTTATCTAATCAACAAACACAACAACACATTATCTTACGAGCGTTACCGATCCGGACTTTGTTTCAGCCTTTTCTCCGGCAGCGGTAAACTGATATACATACACATCACTTTGAGCGGGCTTACCCTCATAGGTTCCGTCCCATTGCTGTTTCGGGCTATGACTTTCAAATATGACTTCGCCCCAACGATCAAATATCCGCATCGTGAATTTTTTGATTCCTTCTCCCTTTACTCCGAAGGTGTCGTTGATGCCGTCGCCATTGGGCGTAAATGCATTGGGAATAAAAACTGAAAGCGGGGGAATTACTTCAGCGTAGTTGGATACACTTACGATGTTGTTGTTACCGCCTTTATAAGCTGTAACACGATAGGTTTTATTCTCCACTAGGTCTTGAGCAAACAGTGAATTTGTTACGATCATTCCGGTGAGAACAATGATGGCGTAAAGTGAGATTCGTTTCATGATTAAGTTGTGTAATTGATGAATGCAAATTATCACCGTTTCAAAGCAGGCGTTGACAGAAAAAGGGCTGTTTATGTCAACTGTAAGATAATCTGCGAAATACGAATTATCCGAAATACGAATGCAGCTAATTGATGGGAATCATTCGCAACATTCGTAGTGTCTCAGGTTGAAAAAGGATTCCTCGCTTCGCTCGGAATGACACCCAGCTTCGGTGGTAATAGGCGGGCTTAAGCCCGCCCACCAGCCTAAATTTACATTGTCATTCCGAGCGAAGCGAGGAATCACACTACTGGCCGCATGTGTAGTATGATAGTAGTGATTACTATTTTGTAACTTTGCCCCTTAAAAAAAAATAAAATGCCTTATCCTGAATATATATGCGCTCCAATGCGCGAAGAATTAACAAAAGCCGGGTTTGAAGAATTAAAAACCCCTGAACAGGTTGATGAAATTGTTCCTAACAGTAAAGGAACTCTTCTCTTAGTGATGAATTCCGTATGTGGTTGTGCTGCCGGAACAGCTCGTCCGGGAGTGAGACTTGCTTTGCAGGGAACTAAGCGTCCTGATAAGTTAACGACAGTATTCGCAGGCCAGGACTTAGAAGCGACAGCGGAAGCCCGCAAGTTTACACTTCCTTATCCTCCGTCCTCTCCTTCAATTGCACTTTTTAAAGATGGAAAACTGGTTCATTTCATTGAACGTCATCACATTGAAGGCCGTTCAGCAGAAATGATCAGCGAGCATTTAAAAGAGACTTTTGAGGAATATTGTTAATAAATGGTTCATTGGTTCATTAGTTTAATGGTTCAATAGTGCTTTAACCAATGAACTAATGAACCATTGAACTATTATAATATTCCGGAAATCTTTTTTTGAGTGGTTCTGCAATAATATCGTGAACCTTTTGTTTCAAATTTTCAAGATCTGCGTCAGTCATTCCCGTTGTTTCAATAGGGTCGTGCATGATAATGCGTGCAATTCCGGGATGTCCCATTCTGAATTTGGTGCTATCAGGAAATAACTTCCAATTCGTTAAAAAGGTAATCGGCACAATTGGAATTTGCTTTTCGATGGCAAGTTTGAACGGCCCGTTTTTAAATCGACCTACTATGGGTCCATTGTGGTGGATGGTTCCTTCCGGGAAAAGGGTGATACTGATGCCTTTATCAATATCACTTCCGGCTCTCATAAATGCACGATGCGAATCAAGTACGCTCTTCCGGTTTACGGGGATATTCATTCGCTCAAAGAATTTTTTGAAAAGAGGCACTTTCAGCAACTCCGCCTTTCCCATGGTGTGAAAATACACGGGAATGAG
This sequence comes from Bacteroidota bacterium, assembly GCA_043787975.1. Classification (GTDB taxonomy): domain Bacteria; phylum Bacteroidota; class Bacteroidia; order AKYH767-A; family 2013-40CM-41-45; genus JAPLDA01. The sequence continues at coordinate 167,204 of JAYVUK010000017.1, read as the reverse complement.
GATATAAATGAGCATGATATCAATATACGATGTATGATTAGGGCAAAAGACGTATGCTCTGTTTTTATCAAGCTTCGGTTTTCGTTCAATCCGGTAAAAAAGTCCGACCGGAACTAACAGAAAATGACCCCAGACATTAAATAATTTGTAGGCCAATGGAAACCACTTCTCTTTTAATAAGAAAACATAGAAAAGAGGATAAAATAAAAAGAATGTGATAACAGCATTCACAGAATAAAGCATCCGCCAAATCCATTGAAACGGAAAAAAAATACGCTTAATCATGAAGAATGGTGTGTGCTGAATAAATGGGAGTGCGAAAGTAATAAAAGCCCCGTGGCTATTTGCAGAAACGCAAATTTTTTTACCTTTGTCGCCCTCATTTTAATGAATGAAGAGGGATCATGAAGCGTTTTGGAAAATACGTGATTAATTTCGGGAGTTTATCAAAAGGAATTCATGAATTTGTATTTGAAGTGGATGATTCGTTCTTTGAGCAATTCGAAAACTCAATTGCGCAGAAAGTAAAGGCAGATGTATTGGTGACGCTTGAAAAAGAAGATACCATGTTGTTCCTTGACTTCACGATTGAAGGTTCAGCAACACTTCCATGCGACCGCTGCCTGAAAGAGTTGAGTATTGATATTGAAGGATACAATGAACTCATTGTCAAGTTTGGTGAGCAGGAAGAAGAAGAATCGGAAGATGTAATCGTCTTGTCGAATAAAGCGCATGAACTGGATGTTGCACAATTTATTTTCGAATACATTACCATGTTAATTCCGATTCGAAATGTGCATGCTGATGATGAAAAAGGGAACAGCACATGTGATCCTGAAGCATTAAAAGAGATTGAGAAATACAGAGTTCACGAAGAAGAACAAAAACCAACCGACCCTCGTTGGGAAGCGTTGAAAAATATTAATCCGAACTGAAAATAATTTCGGATTGCGAATTGATGATTGCGGATTAATCCGCATCCGCCTGTGGCAGACCGAAATCCGCAATTGAGGATTAGAAGATTTAAAGTTTGAAATAAAGAATCAGAAATCTAAAAATAACAGTATAACAATTATTTAAAATGCCAAATCCGAAACACCGACATTCCAAGTCGAGAAGAGATAAAAGAAGAGCTAACTGGAAAGCTGTTGTACGAGGTGTAACTTCGTGTTCAAACTGTAGCGCGCCTATTTTGATGCATCGTGTATGCTCTGAGTGTGGTTACTACAGAGGAAAATTAGCCATCGAGAAAAAAGCAGTAGCTTAAATTAGTCAACAGTTTACGGTTTGCAGTTTGCAATTTTTGCCGACTGCTAACTGCCGACTTATTATTAATTTTTTACTAGAATTAATTTATTCAAATGCGAATCGGAGTTGACATCATGGGAGGCGACTATGCTCCCGAGCAAACAACGCTTGGAGCCATTGAAGCTTTACATGAACTTCCTTCATCAGTCAAAATGGTTTTGATCGGTGACCGGGAATCAATACTTTCTATTTTAAAGCGTGAAGGAGTTGCTGTTGACTCTTTTGAAATTGTTCACGCTCCCGATGTGATTGAAATGGCTGATCATCCTACAAAAGCCATTCAACAGAAACCCAACTCAAGTATTGCGATCGGTTTTCAGCTTCTGAAAGAAAAGAAGATTGATTCGTTTGCATCTGCCGGAAATACCGGAGCCATGCTTGTTGGTTCCATGTTCAGCGTAAAATCCATTCCCGGAATTATGCGTCCGGCTATTTCTACATTGGTTCCGAAAGAAAACGGTGGCTGGGGTTTGATCCTCGATGTAGGAGTCAATGCCGATTGCAAACCGGAAGTGCTTAACCAGTTTGCTATTCTTGGTTCTTTGTATGCACAACACATTCTCCACATCAAAAATCCGAAAGTGGGTTTGATGAACATCGGAGAAGAAGAAGAAAAAGGAAATCTTCTTACCAAAGAAACACACCAGCTTTTAAAGGAATTGAAAGAAATTAATTTCATCGGCAACGTGGAGGGAAGAGACTTGTTCAATGACAAAGCTGATGTAATTGTTTGTGATGGATATACGGGCAACGTGATGTTGAAACTGGCAGAATCTTTTTACGACATCATTAAGAGAAATAATTTACACAGCGAATATTTTGATCGCTTCAACTATGAGGATTATGGCGGCACTCCTATTCTTGGAGTGAATTCGGAAGTGTTAATTGCACATGGCATTTCGAAAGCAAAAGCCATCAAGAATATGATCCTTCTTTCGAAAGAAGTAGTGGATGCAGGGCTTTCCGAAAAAATCGCACAAGCTTTCAGCAGGGAAACCGTTGCCTGATTTTTATTTCTTCCATTTTTTTTTATTTACTTTCGGCTTCATTAAATAATTAGAGCATCTTTTTATTTTCGCGCCTTCATAAAAAAAAATCATGACAAAAATAACTGCTGCAATTACAGCAATCAATGCATGGGTTCCCGAATTCAGACTTACGAACGCCATGCTTGCAGAAATGGTTGACACGAATGATGAATGGATTCAATCACGTACAGGTATCCAGGAAAGAAGAATTTTAAAAGGCGAAGGACTCGGCACCAGCGATCTTGCAATACATGCTGTAACAGGATTATGTAAAAAGCGAGGTATTGACGTGATGGACATTGATATGCTTATTTGCGCTACAGCAACTCCGGATATGATGTTTCCTGCCACGGCAAATATTATTGCAGATAAAGTAGGCGCAAAAAATGCCTGGGGATTTGATATCAGCGCAGCATGTTCGGGTTTTTTGTACGCACTTGTAACGGCTTCTAAATTTGTAGAGTCAGGTCAATATAAAAAAGTAGTTGTTGTCGGAGCTGATAAAATGTCGGCCATCACAGATTATACTGATCGCACCACATGCATTCTTTTCGGAGATGGGGCAGGAGCAGTTTTGCTCGAACCCAATACGGAAGGTTTTGGAATCAAGGATTCGATTGTAAGAAGTGATGGTTCAGGAAGAGCATATCTTCACCAGAAAGCCGGAGGCTCGCTAAAACCATCGTCACATAAAACAGTGGATGCAAAAGAGCATTTTGTTTTCCAGGATGGTCAACCGGTTTTTAAATTTGCTGTTACAAGGATGGCAGATGTATCAGCGGAAATTATGGAACGCAATAATCTGAAAGCAGAAGATGTTTCTTTTCTTGTTCCTCACCAGGCGAACAAACGCATCATTGATGCGACGGCAAAACGCATGGGAATCGGAATGGAAAAAGTAATGCTCAACATCCAGAAATACGGAAATACTACCAATGCAACTATTCCGCTTTGTCTTTGGGAATGGGAAAATCAACTGAAGAAGGGAGACAACCTGATTCTTGCGGCGTTCGGAGGAGGATTTACCTGGGGAAGTATCTGGGTAAAATGGGCGTATTAATTACATAAATCCGTAGAGACGCAATGCATTGCGTCTCTACGGAAATAATTTCTATTTTTGAATTCTAATCAGAAACCTATGAACATAAAAGACATTGAAAACCTTATCAAGTTTGTACAAAAAAGCGGAGTAAGCGAAGTAAACATCGAACAAAAGGATTTCAAGATTACCATTAAAACCCAACATCAAAGGGAAGTTAATGGTTCGCAAACGGTGGTTCATATGCCGGCTCCGGCTCCAATGGTTCAAATGCCTGCCGCAGCTCCCGTTGCAAGTGCGCCGACAGCACCTCCTGTAAAGACGAGCGAAGAATCAAAATACATCACCATAAAGTCTCCGATGATCGGAACTTTTTATCGCACACCATCTCCCGATAAACCTGTTTTTGTAAATGTGGGTGATGAAGTAAAACAGGGAAAAGTGATTTGTATCATCGAAGCCATGAAACTTTTCAATGAAATTGAATCAGAGGTTTCCGGTAAAATCGTAAAAGTGCTTGTTGATAATGCAACTCCTGTAGAATACGACCAACCTCTCTTTCTTGTTGATCCAAGCTGATTAGCTAATTAGTTAATTAGCCAATTAGCTAATGAGAAGCTCCTTAATTTGCTAATCAGCTAATCGTCTCATCATCACATTAACAAACTATGTTTAAAAAAATTCTGATAGCGAACCGTGGAGAGATTGCACTACGCATTATCCGCACGTGTAAAGAGATGAACATCCAAACCATCGCAGTGTATTCAACTGCCGATAAAGAAAGTTTGCATGTTCGTTTTGCTGACGAAGCCGTTTGTATCGGTCCGCCGCCAAGCCGCGATTCATACCTGAATATTCCCAACATCATTGCCGCTGCCGAAATCACCAACGCCGATGCGATTCATCCGGGCTATGGATTTCTTTCAGAGAATTCAAAGTTCAGCGCGATCTGCGCAGAACATGGAGTCAAATTTATCGGAGCATCTCCCGAAATGATTGATTCGATGGGTGATAAATCAAATGCAAAGGAAACGATGAAACGCGCCGGAGTCCCAACCATTCCCGGAACGGAAGGTTTGCTGACTGATTTAAAGGAAGGATTAAAGATCGCGGAAGAAATAAAATACCCGATTATTTTAAAAGCAACAGCAGGTGGAGGTGGACGAGGAATGCGTATCGTCTGGAAGCCGGAAGAATTTGAAGCAGCTTGGGATTCTGCACGGCAGGAGGCATCAGCGGCATTCGGAAACGATGGAATGTATCTTGAAAAATACATTGAAGAACCACGTCATATTGAAATTCAGATTGCAGGTGATCAATATGGAAAAGCGTGTCACCTCAGTGAACGCGATTGTTCCATTCAGCGGAGGCATCAGAAACTGATGGAAGAAACTCCTTCTCCTTTTATGACGGATGAGTTACGCGAGCAAATGGGAGAAGCAGCGATTAAAGCTGCAACAGCTGTGCGATACGAAGGTGTTGGTACGGTTGAATTTTTGGTTGACAAGCACCGCCAGTTTTATTTTATGGAGATGAATACACGGATTCAGGTGGAACATCCGATCACGGAAGAAGTAATCAATTATGATCTCATCAAAGAGCAAATAAAAATCGCTGCAGGAAGTCCCATCTCCGGTAAAAATTATTTTCCGAAACTTCACGCCATCGAGTGCCGCATCAACGCGGAAGATCCATATAACGGTTTCAGACCTTCTCCGGGAAGAATTACCACGCTTCACGTTCCGGGTGGTCATGGTGTTCGTGTCGATTCGCACATTTATGCCGGCTATACCATTCCGGCCAATTACGATTCGATGATAGCAAAGTTGATCACCATTGCGCAAAGCCGTGAAGAAGCAATCAACACAATGGAGCGTGCCTTGAGTGAATTTGTAATCGAAGGTGTAAAAACGACCATTCCTTTTCATCAACAACTGATGAAAGATGAAAATTTCAGAAAAGGAAATTACACGACCAAGTTCATGGAGAGTTTTAAGATGGAAGAGTAGTGGAATTCTTGTTTTTAATACCCCGAATTGATATTGTTGAATGGTTAAATTGTTGAATGGTTTTTAGCCATTTAACCATTTAACTATTTAGCAATGATTTGACGGATAACATTTGAACTATTTAGTACTCCAAATACTCTCTAAAAAGTTTCTGAAGAAAAGCCTTGCCGTGGAAACGCAAGGAATCTTTTTGTGATGCTGTTATTGTTTCATCACTATATTCCTTTCCATCAACCTCTTTGAGAAAAACGGTCCAGTGATTTTTTTCAATCCATCCAAAGCCTTCACCTAATTCGTAATAAGCAAAGTCGTTACAGGAAGTATTCAAAAGATTTTTACTCCATTTAAAGTTTTCGTTACCGCTTCCCAATTGCTGAACAAGAGTTGCTGCAATATCATGATGCCCGCCCATGGTAAGAACGGTTGTTCCTTTTAATTCATCTTTCAATGCATTTCCAAAAAACAAAAGAGGTATGTGATGTGCTTTCGGAAAATTCAAATTGTTACCTCGCGGTAGCTCCACGCCATGATCAGCCACAAGAATAAATAGGGTGTTGTTAAACCAAGGTTGCTTTCTTGCCTCTTTAAAATAGTTGCCAAGACTTTTGTCGGCGTAGTTTGCAACATTCCGGAATTTGTTTGCCGAATTATCCTCGGGAAATTTTTTTTCACCTGGAACATTATACGGAGGATGGCTGCTCAATGTCATGATCGCTGAAAAAAACGGTTGTGGTATTTGATTCATATCATTCAACTGTTTCATCAAAACAGGTTCATCGTGAACGCCCCAATTATTTCGTTCGGCTTTTTTGTCAAAACTATTTTCATCATTTATTTTATCAAATTTTGAATTGAGCAAATAGGAATTCAAATTGCTGAAGTCAGTCTTGCCGCCATAATAAAAAGACGTTGAATATTTTCTCTCAAGAAAATACTTTGAAAGAGAGAACAGCTTCGCTGATTTGTCAACATTGCGCATGATGGAAAAATTAGGAGTGGAAGGAAATCCGCTCAGCACCGAAACGATTCCCTGGTCGGTACGTGTTCCGCTTGCGTATATGTTCGTGAATAAAACTCCTTCTTTCACAAGCGAATTGAAATTCGGAGTGAGATCTTTTTCTCCGCCAAGCGCTTCTATGATATCGGCTGTAAAACTTTCGAGAATGATAATGACTACATTCGGATTGTTGGTTTTTAAAATGTGTGGAAACGAATCCTGTTGTGTACATTTGAATAATTGATTCACTTCTTCATCGGAAATTTTTTTATCCATGAAGACAAACGAATTTTCAGAAGCAATGCCTGCGCCATAGATATTGTGAGTAAGATGCCATGCGCCATTCACAGCGGAAAAGTTGAGCAGCTGGTTGGAAGAATAATACACGGAACTTTCATTAATGGGAAGTTTTTGTATTCCTCCTCTCATCGAGATGAATAAAATAACCGGCAGAGAAAGAGTTACAAAAACTTTACTCAACACGCCGGATTTTTTTTCCTGCTGAGTTTTTTCCGAAAAATATTTTTTGAAAAAATAAATTTCGGCAATGAGCAGGATGGAAAATGAAAATACAATTAATACAGCCTGCTGCCATGTTACCGATGCGACTGCTTCTCCAGGTTCCGCGAGGTAAGAAAGCACTCTCCAGTTGAGCAGCGATTTTAAAAAATGATAGACGATGACATCACCGGTTTGAATGATGGTGAGCAGTGTAATTACGACAAGATGATAAATGCGAAGAAAAATATCGGTCAAACGGGTTTGGAAAAGAAAACTGAGCAGTAAAAAAAATAATTGGACAATAAGTATGTAAGCAATGGTTGACAAATCCATTCTCAATCCATAAAAAAAAGATAAGCAGGTTTCAGCAAGAGAAACACCTTGCACCTGTTCATGAAAGATGAGCAGGAACGATAGCCGGTAAAAAAAGAAAAGGATCACATAAAAAAATGCAATCCTGAAAAAATAACGAATATGTTTTAACAAAAAATATAGTTTTGAAGGGTAAGACCAAATGTAATTGCCGCAGATTCGCAGGTTTTTATAAGAAATAAATCTGCGAATCTGCGGCTATGTTTTTTTATTTTTTTTCAATCTCTAATTATGCGAAAACGGATTCTCCTACCAATTGCCTGACAGCATTTTTGATTGCGTCCGAATCGAAATGACATTCATTGTACAATTCCTTTTGTTCACCGTGTTCTATGAAGCGATCAGGAATTCCAAGCCGCGTGATGGATGCTGAATAATTGTTGTCAATCATAAATTCAGCGATAGCAGAACCGAATCCACCCATGATGCAGCCGTCTTCAACAGTAATTATTTTTTTAAACCGGGAGAAAACATCGTGCAGCATTGCTTTATCAAGTGGTTTTACAAAACGTAAATTGTAATGCGCCGGAGTAAATCCTTCTTTCTTTAATTCATCACATGCTTTGATGGCAAAATTTCCCGGATGTCCGATGGTAAGAATGGCAACTTCTTCTCCGTCCCTAACCAGTTGTCCTTTCCCGATTTCCATTTTAGTCAGTGTAGTTTTCCAATTGATCATGACACCGTTTCCTCGTGGATAACGAATCGAAAATGGTGACTTGATTTCATCCAATTGTGCAGTATACATCAGGTTGCGCAGTTCCTCTTCATTCATCGGAGCGCTCACAATCATATTCGGGATGCAACGCAGGTAAGCAAGATCGAAAGCTCCATGATGTGTTGGCCCGTCAGCTCCTGCAAGTCCGCCGCGATCCAGGCAAAAAACGACATGCAGATTTTGCAACGCCACATCATGAATCAACTGGTCATATCCTCGCTGCATAAACGAAGAATAAATGTTGCAAAATGGAATCATGCCTTGCGTTGCAAGACCGGCAGAAAATGTAACAGCATGTTGCTCGGCAATTCCTACATCGATGGCTCTGTCGGGCATTACTTTCATCATGATGTTGAGCGAACAACCCGAAGGCATGGCAGGCGTGATGCCGACGATCTTCGAATTTTTTTCTGCGAGCTCTACAATCGTATTCCCGAAAACATCCTGGTATTTTGGAGGAGTCGGTTCCGAATTTTTCGGCTTATGAATTTCTCCCGTAATCTTGTCAAACAAACCCGGTGCATGCCATTTGGTTTGGTCTTTTTCTGCATTCGCAAATCCTTTTCCTTTCACGGTAAGAACATGCAAAATTTTTGGTCCCGGAATATCTTTGAGATCTTTTAGAACTTTTACCATACGCAACACATCGTGCCCGTCAACAGGACCGAAATAACGGAAACGCAAGGATTCAAAAAGATTACTTTGTTTCAGTAACGTGGTCTTGATTCCGTTTTCAATTTTTGAAGCAATGTCCTGCGCATTCGGTCCGAACTTGGAAATTTTTCCAAGCAATTTCCACATCTCATCTTTCACCTTATTATACGTGGGAGATGTGGTCATATCGGTCAGGTATTCTTTCAGCGCACCGACATTCGGATCGATGCTCATGCAATTATCGTTGAGCACAACCAGTAAGTTTGAATTCTCAACTCCGGCATGATTCATTGCTTCAAATGCCAATCCTGCTGTCATGGCTCCGTCGCCGATCACGGCAATGTGTTGCTTTTCTTTTTCTCCTTTTAACCGCGAAGCCACAGCCATTCCAAGCGCTGCCGAGATGGAAGTGGAAGAATGCCCGACACCGAATGTATCGTATTCACTTTCGCTGCGCTTGGGAAAACCGCTGATGCCGTTGTAAATTCTGTTCGTGTGAAAAATGTCTCTTCGACCTGTGAGAATTTTATGACCGTATGCCTGGTGACCAACATCCCACACCAACTGATCATACGGTGTGTTAAAAACGTAATGCAAAGCAACCGTCATCTCCACCACGCCAAGCGATGCACCGAAATGTCCGCCATTCACCGAAACAATGTCAATGATAAAATCACGAAGCTCTTTGGAAACCTGCGGAAGGTCTTTCTCGCTAAGTTTTCTAAGATCATCAGGATAATGAATGTTTTGAAGAAGGTTCCCGGGCTGTATGTCCATCTTTTCTAATGAATTTACAAAAATATAAAGATTAGCTGAATGTCACCAATGAATGTGGAACAAAACGGCTGATTGAAGAAACTATTTTGGGTATGAGATAACTATTCCTTTCAGTTTCGCAGAAGTTTTGTTTTTTTGCACTCTATTCTTAGAAAATGAAACATACGAAAGTTATTGAGCTGCTTGCCTCAAAAGATCTGAACAGGGAAGTTACCGTGAAGGGCTGGGTACGCACACGCAGGGGAAATAAAAATGTAAACTTTATTGCGGTGAATGATGGCAGCATTATTCATAACATCCAGGTGGTTGTTGAAGTGGCAAATTTTGATGAGGAACTTTTAAAACTCATTACAACAGGTTCGTGTGTTGGCGTGAAAGGAACGCTGGTTCAATCGCAAGGACAGGGACAGGCAACGGAAATACAGGCAACAGAAATTGAAGTATTGGGAACGGCAGATGCTGAAACTTTTCCGCTACAGAAGAAAGGACATACGCTTGAGTTCCTTCGTGAGATCGCGCATCTTCGTCCACGCACCAATACGTTTGGCGCTGTGCTTCGGATGCGTCATCACATGGCATTTGCAATTCATAAATTTTTCAACGACAAAGGATTTTTTAATTTGCATTCGCCGATTATTACCGGAAGCGATGCTGAAGGTGCCGGAGAAATGTTTCATGTCACCACACTTGATTTAAAAAATCTTCCAAAAAGTCCGGACGGTGGAATTGATTACAAAGAAGATTTTTTTGGAAAAGAAACAAACCTGACTGTGAGCGGACAGTTGGAAGGCGAGCTTGCTGCGATGGCTCTCGGTTTGGTGTACACATTTGGTCCGACATTCCGCGCAGAGAATTCAAACACACCGCGACATCTTGCAGAGTTTTGGATGATTGAACCTGAGATGGCTTTTTATGAAATCACCGACAACATGGATCTGGCAGAAGAGATGCTGAAATATTTGATTCAGTATGCACTCGATACCTGTGCGGCTGATTTGGAGTTTCTCAATACCATGTACGATAAGGAACTCATCGCGCGTTTAAAATCAGTGGTTGAAAAACCGTTTACACGATTGACGTATACTGATGCTGTTGAGATTCTCAAACAACGGAATGATAAGTTTGAATTCAAAGTAGAGTGGGGAACTGATTTGCAAAAGGAACATGAAAATTATTTGGTAGAACATTTCAAAGGACCGGTCATTCTAACAGATTATCCCAAGGACATCAAAGCTTTTTACATGAAGCAGAATGAGGATAAAAAAACGGTTCGTGCGATGGATGTTTTGTTTCCGTGGATCGGTGAAATTATCGGCGGCTCACAACGTGAAGAGAATTATGACAAGCTTGCTGCACGCATGAAAGAGATGCACATTCCTGAAAAGGATTTGTGGTGGTATCTGGAAACACGAAAATTCGGAACGTGTCCGCATGCAGGCTTCGGGCTTGGCTTTGAGCGGCTCATGCTTTTTGTAACAGGCATGACAAATATCCGTGATGTAATTCCTTTTCCAAGAACTCCGAAGAATGCGGAATTTTAATCAGTGAGACTCAAATTTTTCAAACGTAGTGCAGAAAAATTTGTTAGTCGAACTGATCCCGATAGCGAAGCATATCGGGATCTGAACCAATTCTCTACACAAAAAGGATTCAAAAAAGTCAGCTTCCGTTTTCCTGAAAGATAATCTGCAACAACGTTTGCCCGACAGCATGTAAGGTATTTCTATCAATCACATCCATGTTATCCTGGTGTGTATGCCAATGTGAAGCAAAGCGGCCATCCGGTGTTGTGTTGATGATGTCAACAGAAGGAATATTGATGATTTGGTTTACATACAAATGATCATCCGTAATAAATCCACCATCTTTATAAATAAAATAATCTGAAAAGCCGGAGTGATTTCCTGCATCCCAGATTTTCTTCACGATGTCCGAAGCGTAGCGTAAAGAAAATCCTTCCATCATGAACTTCGCATTGTGTGCACCAACCATGTCGAGCAATACTCCGAAGTTCGCGGTGTAATTTGCCACGTGAGGTTTCTTCGCCCAATACTGTGTGCCGAGTGCATACGAATCTTCGTTCTCGGGAGTACTATTTTTTGCGCCCCAATCTTCCGCATCAAAAAAAGCAATGTCAACTCCAGCCGATGATTTGGAAATAGAAAGTTGCCGCGAAATTTCCAGCAACACAGCTACGCCGCTTCCGGCATCATCTGCAGCAAGAAAAGGTTTGTTCGGATTTACAGAATCCTGGTCTGCCCACGGACGTGTATCCCAATGTGCGAAAAGAAGTATGCGATTTTTATTTTCCGGATTGAACGATGCAATGATGTTTTGAATGTTGAGTTTGGTGTTGTCAAACGTTTTGACAACTCCTTTTTGAACAATCACCTTCGCAGTGTATAGTCTGAGTTTGTCGGCTAAATAATTTGCACAGGCATCATGCGATTTTGTATTCGGCACACGAGGACCGAAATCACACTGCACTTTTACGAAATCGTAAGCTGAATCGGAATTGAATTGGGGAATGATTACGACATCTGTTTCCGGTTTACTGTTTACAGTTTCCGCCTTCTTTTGATTTTGATTGCAGGAAGAAAAAAGGGTAAGAAGTAAAAAGGAAAAAAAGATTAATCCGGAGACTCTTTTCATCAAATGTTAGTTTTTCTTTCGTGCATCAAATTAAGGAGCGCAAAGCCCTCTCTTTTGGAGAGGGTTGGGTGAGGCTTATCAGTTCTTGTTCCATGTACTTCCATCTTTCCCATCTTTGATTTCAAAGCCGAGCCCATTCAGTTCATCACGAATCTTGTCGGAGGTTGCAAAATCTTTTCTTGCTTTCGCATCGTTGCGAAGACGAAGAATAAATTGGATCAATCCATCTACATCATCATTGTTTGAAATAGTTTCCTCTTTCAGTCCGAGAATCTCAAAAACAAAAACATTGAAAGTTGTTTTTAAAATTTCTAAATCTTCGGATGAAATCGTTTCAGTTCCGGCATTCACAGAATTGATGATACGAACAGCTTCAAACAAATTGGCAATCGCAATGGCTGTATTCAAATCATCATTCATCGCATCGTAGCAACCCTGACGCAATTTTTTAATATCGGAAGTTGATTTGTCAGACGCTTGTATTTTTTGAAGCGTTTCATTGGCAGCCATCAATTTCGCAAATCCTTTCTCCGCTGCTTTCAATCCATCGTTACTGAAATCAAGCGTACTTCTGTAATGAGCTTGCAGAATAAAGAAACGAACGGTCATCGGGGAATAAGCTTTCTCCAGCAACTTGTGATTCCCCGAAAAAAATTGTTCGAGGTTGATGAAGTTACCCAGACTCTTTCCCATCTTCTGCCCGTTGATGGTAATCATGTTGTTATGCATCCAATACTTCACGGGAGGGTTTCCACATGCGCCTTTTGATTGGGCAATTTCACTTTCATGATGCGGAAAAAGTAAATCCATTCCTCCACCATGAATGTCAAAAGTTTCTCCGAGATATTTTGTACTCATCGCGGAACACTCAATGTGCCATCCCGGGAAACCTTCTCCCCACGGTGACTTCCAGCGCATAATATGCTCAGCCGAAGCATTTTTCCAAAGTGCAAAGTCAGCAGGATTTCTTTTTTCATCCTGTCCTTCCAGTTCTCTTCGTTCGTTTCCGGCTCCTGCAATCAGGTCCTCAATAATTCGTCCGCTTAATTTTCCATAATCATTTTTCTTGCTGTAGTTGATCACGTCAAAATAAACGGAACCGTTGCTGACATAGGCAAATCCGTTAGCAATGATTTTTTCAATCATGCTGATCTGTTCAATGATGTGGCCGGAAGCACGCGGCTCAATGCTTACATTTTTATTGTTCAGCATGCGCATCGCTTCGTGAAAACTCTCCGTGTACAACTCCACCACTTCCATCGGCTCGAGTTGTTCAAGACGCGCTTTCTTGGCGATCTTATCTTCGCCTTCATCAGCATCATTTTCCAAATGCCCGACATCGGTAATGTTGCGCACGTACCGAACTTTGTATCCGATGTGCGTGAGGTAACGGCAGGCCACATCAAACGTAATGTACGGTCGAGCATGACCGAGATGCGGATATCCGTACACAGTTGGGCCACATACATACATACCTACATGAGGCGGATGTAGCGGTTCAAATTTTTCTTTCTGTCTCGAAAGAGAATTGGTGATAAAAAGATTTTGTTGCATAATGTGAAGGCGAAAATACGGGAAAAATTTTTGCCATAGCAATGATTAAACACAGCAAATAAATTTCCTGATAAACCAACTATACTAAATTGTTGTTCTTTATTGCAGCCGAAGAGCCGTCATCGGAATTGGAATAGTATAAAATGTAGCTCCGCCTCCGATACCGTTTTCACAAGTATAAGGAGGAGTCGTACATACTGTTCGGGTACCTTCACACTCCGCAGCCCAAAACATATAGCCGAGCATACCCGATGTTGTTCCGGCTCCATGAGGTGCAACCGTTTGAACGTAAGTTCCCGTAGTCTTTTGAAGCGAGTTGTTGAAGTTATTGCATTCAGCAATTGCATGGTTGCCGACCAACCAAAGAGATCCTGTAAATTTTGCCGGAGCTAAAGGAGGAATTGCCGGATTGTATTGTGGTTTACCATCAATGTGTTCCTGCCAGTTAGCTTTTGCAGATGAAAGGCTTGGTTGCTTTGATGGTACCATTGCATTTGCATAATCCAATACAGGATTGGAAGTCGTAAGCCATAAAGCCGTTGCCTTTTGGCAAAGGCCAATTAACCATCGGTCTCCTGCTGCAAGGTCAATAGTCAATCGTGCTGCATGGTTGTTTCCGGTTGCATCGTACGGAATTTGTGAGCGATACGCATCAATGAATGCCTGCAAGCCAACGAGGTTCGGACTATTGCTTTGTTCATAATCGATTTCCATCCCGACTCCAAGACTATCTGCTACATGGGCAGCATTCAAACCCAACTGTGTTGCATTCGCAGCGAGCGCCTGGTTCCAGAAATTAGTATACGTAATTCCTCCAATGGAAAACATGACGCGAATGCCATGACTCTTGAAATAATTGATAACATCTGTCGTCATCCCTCTTGGAATTCCGGAGAGTGTTTGTGAATCGGTTGTTCTATTGAGAAGTTTTAATGGATTCACAAAACTCAGCACAACAAGATTCACTGAAGGACTTCCGTTTCCGCGGTCGATGATCCAATGATTCTTCGTGTCAAAGTCAGCCATGTTTCTCACCGATCCCCAGGTGCAGTAATCGCTTCCGCTATGCCAGATTCCGTAAACAGAAATTGCAGACGTACTTGTGATGTCTGTTGGATTTCGTTGTAAGTCCTGCTGAACCTGGCTTGGAGTCGGACTATCTTTTTCAGGGTTGCAACTGCCGATTACGATGGCAGTCATGACTAGCGTAAGAGCAAGGGAAGTTTTCAATTTTTTCATGACAGTTTTTTTTGGTAGAATTTTTTTGCGTTCAAATATCTGTTCCTGAAAACAAAATTCAAGAGCAGGTTGTTGATTCAAATGTAAAAAAATCTTCGGAAACCCCCAATAATACAGGCTGCCAGGGAATAAATCAATGCTCCACCACCTGCTGAATGTGATGCAGCATATCTTCTGTCATCTTCTTTAAATCGAAGTCATGTTTCCAGCCCCAGTCTTTTCTTGCTACTGAATCATCAATACTCTGTGGCCAGCTGTCAGCGTATTGCTGGCGAACATCAGGTTTGTAGGAAATTTTAAAATCAGGAATGTGTTTTTTTATTTCTGTTGCAAGTTCTGCAGGAGTAAAACTCATGGAAGCAACATTGTAACTGGATCGTATTTTTATTTTATCAGCATCAGCATTCATTAAACCAATGGTAGCCTTTAATGCATCGTGCATGTACATCATCGGGAGAGACGTATTTTCCGAAAGAAAACATTCATACTTTTTTGTTTTCAATGCTTCATGAAAAATGTGAACAGCATAATCGGTAGTGCCTCCGCCGGGTTCTGTTTTATAACCGATCAATCCGGGATAGCGAAGGCTACGAACATCCACTCCGTATTTTTGAAAATAATATTCACACCAACGCTCTCCGGACAATTTGCTGATACCATACACTGTACTTGGCTCCGTGATGGTATGTTGCGGCGTGTTTTGCTTTGGAGTAGTCGGGCCGAAAACGGCAATGGAGCTGGGCCAAAAAAGTTTCAGCTTTTGTTCGCGTGCGATGTCGAGCAAACCAAGCAATCCTTCCATGTTCAGTTTCCAGGCAGATTTTACTTTTTGTTCTGCAGTTGCTGATAACAATGCCGCCAGCAAATAGACCTGCTTCACATTGTATTTATTGATGATGTCATTCACTTTCGGAAAGTCAAGGACATCGATTTGTTCAAACGGTCCGTTGTGAAGCATCTCCGAAGAAGCTGGTTTAATATCGGTAGCAATTACATTTTTATCTCCGTAAATTCTGCGGAGTTCTTCAACCAATTCAGAACCAATTTGTCCGTTGGCTCCGATAACAAGAATGGTGTCGTTCATATCAATCTATTAAGCGCAAACAAAAGTAAAAGAATTTTATCGAAGCATAACATCTGTCTTCAACAGGTGTCTTTCCTTTAAATATTTACCTTTGAAACCAAAGTGATTCATGAGAATTTAGCCCATTGATCAGGATGAAGCCTCTCCATTTTTAAAAATCATACATAGTAAATCAGCTGAATGGTTTCTTTGAAAAAAAAATTTTCAAAAAATAAATATTACTTCTTCATCATTGCTGTTGCTCTTGCGGGTTATTGGCAGGTTGCTTTTTTCAATGACACCTTAAAGTGGGACATGCTTGATCAGTATTTTCCATGGCGTTATTTTGTGAGTGAATGTTTAAACAACAAGATTGTTCCCTTTTGGAATCCTTATGAATCCTGGGGTTATGCAAGTCTTGCCGATCCGCAAAGTGGTGTGTGGTATCCTGTTATATGGCTGATCAGTTTTTTTCACGGGTATGATTTGTATGCCAACCAGTTCGATTTTGTGTTTCACATTGTTCTTGCCGGAACCGGAATGTTCCTGCTCATCAATCATTTTGTAAAACATGCACAGGCAGCATTCATCATTGCATGTTCCTATATGCTTTCAGGATTCTTTGTAGGGAATGCGCAGCATCTCACCTACATTGTAAGTGGTACCTGGATTCCATTCGTGATTTTGTATTACACAAAAATTACCGAGCGCCCGAATTACAACGATGCGATCCGATGCGCACTTGCCTTTTATATGCTCATCACAGGAGGTTACCCGGCATTCACGATCATTCTGTCTTATTCGTTACTGATCATTTTTTTTACACAGATCATTTTAAAATATAGTAAGAAAGATTTTTCAGGGTTTAAAAAATTCATCTCATCGAATATTCTTTTTTTTATTCTCAGCTTGATCCTGTCTTCAGGAATGTTGCTTTCTGAATACATCAGTAAAGATTTTATTAACAGAAGTGAAAAACTCCCGCTCTCACTTGTGAATGTTTGCCCGTTTTCTCCGCAATCACTCATTAGTTTGATGTTGCCTTTGTCTTCGTCGAAAGATGACCAGTTCTTTGATACCGACATTTCCATGTCGAATCTGTATTTCGGAATTTTTTGCCTCTTGATTTTCGTTGTTGCTTTCTTTCGTAAAAAAACTTCCTTTGAAAAAATAGTTCTTGGTTGCGGATTATTTTTTCTGCTCGCAGCCTTTGGGAAATATACACCTGTACGAGCGGCACTTTATCATTTCGTTCCGCTGATGAACCTTTTCCGTTTTCCAAGCATTTTCAGGTTGTTTGCGTTGATTTGTTTTTTAATCGTCACGGCATTTTCACTCAGGGATCTATTGGAGAGGGAACCGGTTGCGATAAAAAGATTTCGCAATGCGTTGTTGCTTTTTGTCGGCGTGTTCATCCTTGTGTTTTTTATTTTCCGCACCAAGACAGCTGTCAGAATGCCTGCAATTTTTTCTCCTGCCTTTACAAAATCCGTTATCACCTTTTCGTTTAATGAAAGCATTGTATTGCAATCGTTGTGGATGCTCATTCTTTTGGCGGGAGCATGGTTTATTTTTTTCAAAAGGAAAAAAAATAGTAGCGGATTTATCGTGTTCGTTGTAATTCTTGATTTGCTCGTTGCAACACAATTAAGTAGCCCGATGACTGTCATCAGCGAGGATAAAACAGCTTCCTTGTTCAGGAGGATGGAAGTATTTCCCCGTCATGGATTTCCTGTTCCGGAAAATGGTGCGGCAATTAATTATTCCGATTCACTGAAACCGGTGTATCCGTTGTGGAGAAATTTAGGCATCTGGTATAAGCAACCGAATTTTGACGGCTACAATAGTTTTCGAATGAAAGGGCATTTCAAACTCGATCAGTTGCACCAGCTTTCTTTTCCGCTCTTACATAATAATGTTGCTTTTTTTTCTGATAGCTTCTCATTTTACAATGATACCGTACCTGATTTTAAAAAGTGGGACATGGATTCATCCCATCTTTTCTTTTCTGAAAAAGATCGTGCAAAAATCCCGTACCAGAATTTGAAACTTGATTCTACTGACAAGGCTGTGTTTGAACAATTCAATCCCGAAAAAATAACGATCAGAACATCTTCTTCGCACCAACAACTTTTTACGTTGATGCAACATGATTTTCCGGGATGGCATATTTTCTTAGATGGAAAGAAAGTCGACCACGTTGTGTCGGACTACCTCTTCATGACAATTTTTTTGCCGGAAGGGAATCATGTAATTGAATACAGGTTTGAGATGAAAAATTTAATTATTGCCTGGATTATATCTGTTTTCACATTGCTTGTTTGTATCTTCATTGTTCTGAAAGAATTGTTTCACAGAAAAGATGTTTTGACAACCGGGCTTTAGGCAATAAAATAGATACTGTTTCGTTAAAACATACACGCTTAAAATTTAATGATGCAAATTCGAAAAATACTTCCCGCTGCGCTTTTGATATTGGCTCCATGTGTGAAAACTCATTCACAGGATTTGGCGATTGGTCAATGGCGAACCCATCTTCCCTATGCAAAAGCCCAATATGTAACGGACGCAGGCAACAGGGTTTTTTGTGCGTCAAAAGATGGATTATTTTCTTACAATAAAAGTGATAACGGAATTTCCATCTACACCAAAATTGTCGGGTTGTCAGATATCGGGTACAATGTGATCCGTTATTCTTCAACGTATGATGTCCTGTTTATCGGGTACGAAAATTCAAACATTGATTTACTTTACGGAAACGAGATCGTGAATATTTCTGACATCAGCAGAGCCAACATTGTGGGAGGAAAAACAATCAACGATGTGATCTTTGTCGGAAGGTATGCATACCTGTCGTGCAGTTTCGGAATTGTAGTGGTTGATTTGGAAAGAAGGGAAATCAAGGACACGTATTACATTGGTCCGGGTGGTGGGAACATCAATGTATCCGGGATTACTTATGATGGCTCCGATCTGTTTGCCGCAACCACATCAGGTATTTATCGTGTCAATATCAATGATCCGTTTATTAATTTATACAGTGAATGGATGAACATTTTAACTCCAACAGCCGGAGCTGTTTTTGATCAGATTGTTTCGTTCAATAATAAAATTTATGTGAAAGTGGATGACCCGGTTAACAATGATTACCTGATGACTTATGATTATACAAGTTGGAGTAATACAGGAATCAGTCTGTATGAAATCAGAAGACTGCGTGTTAACGACAATAAATTAATTGTTGCCGGAACGGACAATGCAAAAGTATTTGACCCTTTGTTACAGCAAATAAGAAATGTTGACGGGTCTACCTATCACTGCAACATCTATGATGCAACGCTTGACGCTTCCGGAAACATATGGATTGCTGATTATGGCAAGGGGTTGGTCCGTATTAATTCTGCTTCGCAAATAGAATACATCTTGCCTGACGGCCCTTGGTCAAAAAATTCTTCGGATATGCAAATGGTGAATGAACAATTATGGGTCGGTCACAGTATGCGCGGACGTAAATGGGATAACATTTATTCATCGGATGGATTTTCAACATTTGTAAATAACAAATGGACGACCTATGATCAAACGAGCCTGATTAGTCCGTTGGTTCGGCTTGATACACTGTATGATTTTATGGGATTGGGAATTGATCCGGCAAATTCGAATCATGTATTCTTAGGATCAAGAGGTGCGGGTTTACTGGAAGTGGAAAACGGTGCAGTTAAAAATTATTATAACGAAGCAAACAGTTCTCTTCAAACAGCCAACGGAAATCCGGGAAGTTGCCAGACCGGTGCTGTTCGTTTTGACAAAAACAATAATGTGTGGGTGGTTAATTCGACAGTTACCTATCCGCTTTCTGTTCTGAAATCTGATGGGACGTGGCAGGCCTTTTCATTTTCAGGCCTTGGTGGAGTGTTTGCCGGAGAGCTTCTGATTGATTCGTACAATCGGAAGTGGATTAATTTTTATGGCAACGGAACGCTTGTCGTCTTTGATGATGAAGCAGCGAGAACCAGGATCATTCATTCGGATCATCTTCCAAGTGGAGATGTGAGAGCGATTACAGAAGATAAAGAAGGACAAGTGTGGATTGGAACTGCTCAAGGCATTGGTGTGTTTTATTCTCCGTCTTCAATCCTGGATAATCTGAATGATACAACCATCCGCGCAGAACAAATTTTGATTGAACAGGAAGGACATACTCAATATCTTCTTGCCACAGAAACGGTGACAGCTATTGGCATTGATGGCGCCAATCGTAAGTGGTGTGGTACCGAGAGCGGTGGAGTTTTCCTCATGTCTGCTGATGGGACAACACAACTTCAGCATTTCACCGCAGCAAATTCGCCTTTGCTTTCAGACAACATTACGGGCATTGCTATCAATGACAGAACCGGTGAAGTTTTTTTCGGAACGGATAAAGGCATTGTTTCTTACCGCAGCGATGCAACAGCCGGCGGTGAAACATGCGATGGATACCTGGTTTTTCCGAATCCTGTGAAACATGAATACAATGGTCCGATTGCCATCTCCGGGTTGGTGAACAATGCCGATGTAAGAATCACAGATGTGTCCGGAGCGTTGGTGTACCATACCAAAGCAAATGGCGGTGAAGCGATCTGGAATGGAAATAATTTCAAAGGTGAACGCGCTCATACCGGTGTTTATCTCATCTATGCTACCAATGACGATGGTTCAGCGACCTGTGTAACAAAAGTACTTTTCACACACTGATGCTTCACAAAACGCGCGGTATCGTTTTTCATGTAACACACTATTCGGAGAGCAGCGTGGTAGCGAAAATCTATACCGAGCTTTTTGGGTTGCAGTCGTACCTCGTTAACAGCGTCCGGAAAAAAAAATCAAAAATTAAAACGGCCGCATTGCAGCCGCTCACCTTGATTGACCTCGTGGTTTATCATAAAGAACAGAACAGGTTGCAACGGCTGGCAGATGCAAAAAATAATCCTGTATTGACAAGCATTCCTTTTGATGTTCGTAAAAGTTCGATTGTTCTTTTTATGAATGAAGTTCTTTTTAAATCGGTGAAGGAAGAAGAAGCAAATCAATCGTTGTTCGAATTTATTTTTGATTCCATTCAGTTACTCGACCTTCAACGTACTGTCAACAGCGACTTTCACCTTGTATTTCTCATTCAACTCACAAAGTATCTTGGATTTTACCCGCAGGAAAATTATTCTTCATCGACCCCGGTTTTCAATTTACAGGAAGGTGTTTTTCAAACCGATCTGCCCATCCATCCTTTTTATATGGAGCAACCCGTGAGTGAATATTTTTATCTTCTTCTTAAATCTGACCTTGATTCTGACCATGATTTTAAAATACCGATTCAAGTCAAACGCCAATTGATTGAAAAACTGATGGAGTATTATCAACTGCATGTTTCGGGATTTGCAAACATTAAATCTCACAAAGTGCTGGAGGAAGTGTGGAGCTGAAGTGACTGCAAATAGCGGCAGTAGACAGTAGGCAGACCTGCTACTGCCTACTGCCGCTGAACTCAGGCAAGAAGAGCATCAGGCTTCTTAAAATGCTTCCTCACCCATCGAGGTAAAATAATAGCTCCGATAAATAAATAAGGATAGTAACTGATCAACCTCCACATCAAACCGAGTGATGCCGCCAATCCTTTTGGAATAAATTCTCCCAGGAAATCATTGAACATAAATTCAGCAAGCCCGCTTCCTCCGGGCGTTGGGCTGAAAAGAATAATGATGCCCATCACCACCTGCCGTGCATAAATGAGAAAATTGTCGACCGAAACATTGTGAAAGGCAAGGATGAGACAATTGACAATGGTGTAACGCGCTGTCCAGGAAATAAACGTTCCGCCAAAGGAATTGATCCAGAATTTCCGGCTTTTATTTTTCAGGTGATTGGATGCAATCACAAGCTGGTTGCCGGTTTCAAGCGCTTCCGGTTTCCATCTCCGCAATACAGGCAATGAAAATAATTTCAGCAACAGCCATTTTACAAAACGCGGATTAAAGAATAATGCATACGCCACAAAAATTTTGTATGCAAGAATGATAAAATAGACAATCCAGAAAGAATAAAAAAATCCGCTGCCGAACGTTACAGGGCTTACATTCTTTGTATCAATGGTTGAGAAGAGATGCTCTTTTCCACAAATGAAATAAACGATGGGAGCCATGAGGGCAAGAAAGACTCCATCCTGGAAAGAAGAAAGCAATACAGCCGTGATGCTTTTTCCCATGTTCACGCCTTCTCGGTTCACAATAAAAATGGCAAAGATGAATCCTCCGCCAATCATTCCCGGAGCCAGTGCAGAAGAAAATTCCCATAACATGATGACGACAAAAGCGCTACGCCAATTCAATTGCTGATCGGTGAGCGCACGGATGCGTACCATGTAAGCGCCATCGCGTACCACCATCATCAGCAATGCAATGCAAATCCAGAAGGTTGAATTGGCTGTCCAGTGGATGGAAAGAAAAGCTTGCTTGTCGAAATTACGTAGCAACAGGTAAGTAGCAGCACCAAGACCTAAAATGACAGGCAACAGGATGCGTATCGGTCGGAAAGTCTTTAATATTTGCCTTGCATCTGTGTGCATGAAGTGGAATTAACTGCATGATGGATTCGGGGTAACGAAAAAACTATTCCGACTCTGTCAGCCAGAAATTATTGAAGCCAATGCCCAATGTGATCCTGATCAGCTGCTCCTGGAGCAATTCAAGGATGGCGAGAAAAGTAAAAATTGCATGCACTTTATTCTGGCAATTGATAAGGACGTCTGTAAACTGAACCTTCTCTCTTTTACGGATCAGGTCGATCACGCTGTTTTTCTGCTCCACGATGGTATATGGATACTGAACAACTTTGTGATGTACTTTATTTTGCTCTGCATCAAAACGCTTCAATACTTTTTGAAATGAATTCAGCAATTGAAACATCGTCAGGTTCATCAACTCTTCCGTGTGAGAATTTTCCATGGCGATCTTTGCAAGCTCTTTCTGAACATTGCCGCGTTCGGCTTTTGCCGCGCGTTCATCTTCCATCGTATGCATTTCAACACACGCTTCTTTGTATTGTTTGTAAATTAATAACCGTGCAATTAAATCCTGGCGCGGATCAATCTCATTTCCTTGTTCATCCAACTCTGGCCGCGGTAACAGCATCTTCGCTTTTATCCGCATCAGTGTTGCCGCCACCAGGATAAATTCACTGGCCACCTCAAGGTTCAGATTGCTCATCTGGTGCAGGTAACTCAGGAAATCATTGGTGATTTTGGCGATCTCGATGTGGTGAATATCAATTTCGTCACGTTCGATGAAAAACAGCAACAGATCGAACGGCCCTTCAAATTCGGGTAATTTGATTTCAAAATTTTTTTCCACTTCCGTCTAGTATTTACCGTTCAAACATAGGAAAAATTTTCGGAAAGAACATACGGTTTCTATTCAATAATTTAAAATTGTGATTGGCATTTATGCAGTCACAAAAAAATGCCTTTATTTGATACCCCTAACAAAATACTATTCGCTTGAAAAAAATTTATCACCTCGCTACGTGTACAACCTGCCGGCGGATTCTGAAAGAATTAAAACCGGGAAAGGATTTCATCCTCCAGGATATTAAGACCGAAAAAATAACTCCGGTTCAACTGGATGAAATGAAAAAAGTGGCTGGAAGTTATGAGGCATTGTTTAGTCGGGTTGCCCTCAAATACAGGAGTTTGGGGTTGAAGGAGATGGAATTAAACGAAAAAGATTACCGCAAATACATTCTTGACGAGTACACCTTTCTTAAGCGGCCTGTTCTTGTGATCGGAGATCAGATTTTTATCGGCAACTCCCCGAAAAATGTTGCCGCCGCTAAAGCTGTAATGAAAACAGCCTGAAGTCATAAAATAAAATTATTTTTGTCATTCAGTAAAAAACACTTTTCTCATGATTCGTTCGATGACAGGTTTTGGAAATGCAGTTGCCGAGTCTGGCAACAAAACAATTACGGTTGAAATTAAATCTGTCAACAGTAAATTTTTTGATCTGTCGTTACGACTTCCGATGTCTTATAAGGACAAAGACCTTGAGCTTCGTTCGGAACTTGCAAAAGAGCTGGAGCGTGGAAAGGTCGATGTAAGTTTCGTCATTGATTCGCCTGACACGCTGAAAAAAGTTTCGATCAATACATCGTTGGTGAAAGCGTACCATGAGGAGTTGAAAGTGTTGAGTAACGATCTTAAACTGAATACAACGGATTATCTCGGGTTGATATTAAGAATGCCCGAAGTATTGAATGCGGATAAAACGGTTGGTGATGAAGAAGAATGGAAGCAGTTAAAGAATACGTTGGAGAAAGCGTTGAAAGCATTTCAGTCGTTCAGGAAAAAGGAAGGCGAGTCTATTGAGAAAGACATGAAGGAACGTATCAAACAAATTGAAATACGTTTGAAAGACATTGAAAAGCTGGAGCCGGAAAGGATTTCAGGGCTTCGGAAAAAATTATCAGGAAGCCTTGAAGAATTTATTTCTTCAAACAACATTGACAGAAACCGTTTTGAACAGGAATTAATTTTTTACATCGAAAAACTGGACATCTCCGAAGAGAAAGTTCGTCTCCGCAGTCACTGCGAATATTTTTTGAAGACGATGAGCGAAGCAGCATCCAACGGAAAAAAACTTGCTTTCATCACGCAGGAAATCGGGCGTGAAATAAATACCATCGGTTCCAAAGCAAACGATGCCGGTATTCAGAAGTTCGTAGTGGAAATGAAAGACGAGCTGGAAAAAGTCAAGGAACAAATATTAAATGTTTTATAAATCCGAAATCAGAAAGAAGAAATATGAAAAAATGCTCGCTGCAAAATTTCTGATTTCATATCTCTGATTTTATATTTCAAACGATGTCCGGCAAACTCATTCTCTTTTGCGGTCCTTCAGGAAGTGGTAAAACCACCATCGTGCATCACTTGCTGAAGAATAATTCGCGGCTCAGTTTCTCCGTGTCTGCAACCACGCGTCCAAAACGTGATATGGAAACTGATGGAATCGATTATCATTTTCTCACGGTGGAAAATTTCAAAAAAAAAATTGAGCAAGACGAATTCATCGAGTGGGAAGAAGTTTACAAAAATGGATTTTACGGAACGCTGAAATCCGAAGTGGAAAAAATCTGGAAGCAAAATAAAGTTGCCGTATTTGATGTGGATGTGGATGGTGGATTAAAGATAAAAGACAAATTCGGGGAGATGATGCTTGCCGTTTTTGTGAAACCGCCGACCATCGACGATTTACACATTCGCCTGAAAGCACGGGAAACAGAAACACCTGAATCATTACAGGCACGCATTGCAAAATCAGAACATGAGCTTACGTATGCTTTTCGTTTCGATCATGTCCTGATCAATGATGACAGGGAAAAAGCGTTTAAAGAAGCCGGGATTTTGGTCGAAGAATTTTTGAAATAATCAACATGAAAATCGGTTTATTCTTTGGTTCTTTTAATCCTGTTCATACAGGCCACCTTGTGATCGCAAGTTACATGGCGGAGTTTACAGACCTCGAACAGGTTTGGCTGGTCGTATCGCCACACAATCCGCTTAAGTTAAAACACACCTTGTTGCAGGACTATCACCGCCTCACCCTGGTAAAAACAGGAATCGGTTCCAATCGAAAATTGAAAGCATCCGACATTGAGTTCAAACTTTCAAAACCAAGTTATACGATTAACACACTTGTTCATCTGAACGAAAAATTTCCTCAGCACCAATTTGTATTGATCCTTGGTTGCGATACACTTGAAACCTTTCACAAGTGGAAAAATTACGAGCAGATTCTAGAAAACTATGAGCTGTATGTGTATCCGCGTCCGGAGAGTAACGGTGGAGATTTGATGAATCATCCGCGTGTCAAAAAGTTTGATGCTCCCCTGATGCAAATTTCTTCAAGCTTTATCCGCGATGGTATTCGTAACAAAAAGGATGTCCGTTACATGATGCCGGAATCGGTTTGGGATTATATAGAGGAGATGCACTTTTACGAAAAGTAGAATACGAAATACGAATCGATACGAATTTACGAATTGCGAATGGTTGAATGACAATAGCCATTTGACAATTTAACAACATAGTTGCAGGTACTGGGTCAGTAAAATTAGTGAGATTCCTCTCCCGATTTTTATCGGGAGAGGAATGACAGCACAAACCATTCTTGTTATGGCGGGCTTAAGCCCGCCAGTTACCCGCTAAAGTAACGTGTTATTACGAGCGAAGCGAGGAATCTCTTTTAAAACGGACCCACAACTTAGTTGTAAATCAATACCTCCTTATAGTTCGACATTCGTAAATTCGTATCGATTCGTATTTCGTGGATTTTTTTTATATCTTTCGTTGCTGAACGCACGAAACATGAAGCGACATCAATCTCTTCTTTCTTTTTCCCGTGAACATCATACAGCTTTGTTGCTTGCGCAAACCCTTAAAAAAGATGCTCCGGAATACCGGGGAATGCCTGCAAAAATTCCCGAAAAAATTGAATACCTGAAAGCGAAATACAACACGGAACTAAAGAAACATTTTCATGCTGAAGAAAATATTTTGTTTCCTTTTCTCACCGGGAAAAATAATCTCATTGATGAGTTGATTGATGATCTCATACGGGATCACAACAAGGTCGCTGAAAATATAGTGTTGCTGGAATCGCATCCTGATTCTGAAAAACTTTTAGATGATACGGCTCGCCTGCTCGAATGCCACATACGCAAAGAAGAGCGTGTACTTTTTCAAAAGATCCAGGAAGTGCTTTCAGAAGAGGAGTTGAACGAACTGGAAAAGTTGATGAAATAACAGTTCCCGACTTTTTACAATGCAAATTTTATCGGAAGAGTGTACTGGACCTGTACAGGGTCACCGTGCATTTTTCCGGGAGTCCATTTTGGCATTGCAAGAATAACGCGTAATGCTTCTTCGTCACATCCGTTCTTTATTCCTCTCACAATCTTTGCACGGCTTACAGAACCATCACGCTCAATAATAAATTGAACATAAACACGTCCCTGTATTTTTTTTGTTTTTGCAATTACAGGATACTGAATAGTATTGCTTACGTATTCAAACAACTTCGCGTCACCACCTGGAAACTTCGGCATTTCTTCCGCAATAAAAAAGATGCTGTCGGCATGAACTACCTTCCCTGAGTTGAGTGTCATCTTGATTGTTTGATGATGAACCTTCGTTTTCGAAAGGTGATTGTTTTCATCATAGCTGATGGTATCAACCCGTCCACAGGTTTTTAAGAATTTATGCATGGCAGCCGTGTCACCACCCCAGGCTTCCTCGATACCGCAGGATTCGTTATCCTGTGCAGATGCTTGCAGGAACAAGGTGAATAAAAAAAATATAATAAGAGAGAGATGTTTCATGAGAAGAATGGTTTTATGATTGCCTATTTTTATTTCTTCTGATTTGTTCAAATGTGATGATGAAGATGATCAGCGGCATTGCTAGTTTGAATAATTGATTTGTATCACGGGAGTAAAAAAATGAAAACAAAACAAGAACGAACGATAGAATTGAGCAACATATCCCGATCATTAATAAATTTCGTTTGAATTCTTCAGAGAGTACTTTGTTTTTTAACGATCGAACAGTGAGGAAAAGCACAAGTGCTATTATAACCGGAATAATGAAAGCTGATTTCATGCTGCAATCCGCTGCCCCACAACAATCATCGGCTCTTCTGAAATAACTTCCGCACGGTGAATTGTATTACGGGGAATAAAAATGATGTCGCCTGCCTGGTATTTAGTCGTCACTCCATTTGCCTGGATGGTGCATGTACCCTCCAGCATCAGCAGGTATTCATCTTCTGAAGCATGCGACTCTTCAACCACAGAACCCTTTTTTGCCCACGCGATGTAGGTAACAAGCTTTCCATTGCCCGGCAAATCCAAAATTTGAATCTCCTCTCCGGGAGAAGGTGGAGTAATGTTATTGTCCAGGATGTATTTCTGCCATTCATGCGCTGAAGTTTGCATCGTCATGCGTGGCGGAAACGGAAGCGTTGGAGATAATTTCTCAGTAACTGCAATGGCTTGCATAATATTATTTCGAATTCCTTCGCTAGGAGATTTTCCAAGTGCTGTTGCGTACAGGTTCAACGCTTCATTTACAGCAGCAATCTCATCCCTCACGTACTTATTTTCAGCAGCGAATTTTTCAACGAGTGTTTTCTCTTCATCGCTGGCAATGCCCATGCAATAAATTTCAATGATTCCGCTCGATATAAAATCCTGTAATTTCATTTATGCCTATTGTAATTCTTTTCTGTATTGATGAATTGCTTCGCGTAGCAGTTGCTTGATGTCTTGTTCGTTTGTAGAAAGTTGCTTCGCAACGTCATTCGTTTTTCCTCCTCCGAAGAAAACCAGCTCAAAAACTTGTTTCCGCATGCCTGTCATCTTATTCTCTGTCACATCGTTTCTTGTGCTACTAACGTAATTTAGGTCAGCCTGGTTTTTCAGAAAATCATCAAACGAAATGTGTGCGTGTGCAATCCTCCTGGTAATTCCGATTAACCACAACTTCATATTTTGATTGTCTTCATTATACGTTGCATGATGTTTCCATGCATACATGAATGTCTCCTTCAATATTTTTTCTGCCGCAGATTCACTTTTTGTAATGATACATGCAACGCCATATACGGAAGCGGAATAATGATCGTACAACAACTCCATTGCCTTGATGTCGCGATTGTGCAGCAATGCAATTAGATTTTCCTGGTCAATATCCTGATTTATAAATGAATCCACAAAAAACGGAATTGTTATACAAATAAATGAAAAATAATTGAAATGCATTTTAAATGCACAATGAAATCATCTGCTTATTTCGTTTTATCCTTTTTCATGTCTTCAAGCAACAGGATAATCCTATCTAATTTTTCTACTTCAATTTTATTCAACATTTTTTGAAGAGCCTCTATTTCCTGTTTAGCCTCTGTATTGGTGTCATAATCTGCCTGCGCCTGAACCCTGTCGCGTTCACTTTGCCTGTTTTGAGCCATCATGATAATGGGCGCTGCGTAAGCTGCTTGCGTGGAGAAAAGAAGATTGAGGAGGATAAAAGGATAAACGTCCCAGTGAAACATGAAACCAATCACATTCAATGTCATCCAAAGAACAACAATTGCTGATTGAATGATGATAAATTTCCAGGAGCCCATTCCTTTGGCGACTGAGTCGGCTAACCGCTGACCGAAGCTGGATTTTTCAATGGCTTCTTCGTGCCAGTTTTTTTTTGTTGCCATGTTATGAAGTTTAGATATCAAAGTCGTACTTTCTGTAAGTAGGTTCACTGTGAATTTGAAATCCTGATTTCTGATACACAGGTTCACCTTCTTTGGTTGCATGCAATTCAAAAAGAGTGATGCCCATTTCTCTTCCTGTTTTCATGAGTTTCTCCAGCAAAGCCTTACAAATTCCTTGTCTTCGGTAAGCCGGAATGGTATACCTGTTCATGATGTATCCTGATTTTCCAGAAGGGTTTTTGAAATTGCCGGGTTGCACGCGAATGACCATTCCGCCAATGCCTGCCAGGTTGTTTTCAATTTTTGCTATCCAGCAAATATACTCGTGATGTTTGATAGCATGTGAAAAATATTTTTCGAGTTTTTGTTTCAGGAGAATGCTGTCAGCTGTTGTTTGCTCGCCCAAAAAATCAACAAGGAATTCAATCCTGGAATCCGCCATTGTTTGCACATCGGATTCGGTTGCCTGGAAATATTCAATCTCATTCATCGGACAAACCCTATTAAATAACTTCCACGTTTCTACCAAGTGTTTTAAATCGTGCGCCATTTGCCTGCACGACTGTAATAGTTATATGGCCTGTCTTGCTCGTATTGATATCTCTGACAGTACCGGATTTGCCTTCATGGGTGCCACTGATAACTTTGCATTGAGAACCATCTATTAATTTGTTTGCATTTGTTTTTTGTTTTTTCACTTTAGAAGGCATCATGATTTAGTTGAAGGTTTGGAAATGAAGAACGCTATTTTTTAAAATCAGCTTTGTCAAGTTTGCCAATTAATTTTGCCTGGATGGTTTACGATTGTCAAACAAAGGAAACAAATTTAGTCGGTAAAGTAATTTGAGTTATCTTCTGAAACCCTATGCAGGTTTTCAATTCTGCATTTATAATAACTTAAGTTTTCGTTATCAAGCGAAGGATTACAATCCTTTGCAGCAGAGAAGAATCCTTCTTACAATATATCGTGATTAAATGAAAACGGATTGCCTGCTGTTATTCTGTATCTTTTTCTTTTCCGTTAACATATTTACACATTCTCGCAGCATGCGCTTTCAACACATTCGCCATTCCTTTGTATTGTCCGAATGTATCCTTGTCCACCTTGAAGAGAACAGGAGAACTGTAGTATGTTCTGGTTCCACAATAAAACTGTCCCAGGTTTTTAGCATCCGGATCAGACTCTATGGTTTTACCGGGATTCGGTCCGAACATGGCGGTCACGACTGCATTGACTCCGTAGTCTTCTTTATTCATTTTGATTTTACGCGTGCAGATATATACCACAACCACAGCATCCACTCCAAGCCCTTTCGCCAACTCATAACCAAGACTTGAAGTCATCTTTCGGTTTGCGCCGAAGATGCCCATGTTCTCAAAATTAGAAATCATGGATTCATCTTCTCCCTCATTGGCAACAAAAAATTGGCGATACCCTTTATTGGAAGGAGATATTTTCAGCGTACCTACCGTAGCTTCTGCCATGTGCAGATCGCCAAAAGTTACACCTGCTGATCTCCGTTTGGTAATAGTAGTTTTTTCTTTCTTTGCAGATTCCTGGCTGAAGCCATAATAAAATTCTGTCTTCTCATCCGTATCTAAAAATTCTTCGGGCTCAAGCAAATCAATTCCGTTTTCTTTGAAAGCGGTTTTGAGCGCGGTGATGCTTTTTCTATAGAATCCATTGATCTGCTGCTGCCCTTTTTCATCCGGAGTTCTCCAAACCGATACGCTGGCTGTTCCGGTGTATGCACCACCTGACGATTTCCCCTTACCTGGATCATAGAGGTAATAGCTGATCAACGCAACACGTTTTGGTTTCGGATTTACAAGCTCCATGTTGGCGCTGTAACCGCCGCCGCCGCTGGCATGCCGGCCTTCACCCGGAAAATCAAACTTCACCTTAATCTTGTCCGGATTTTCTGTTTCTTCTGTGAAAGGAGTTGGCTCGCCTTGTAAGCCGGGCTCTTTCTCATTGGCTCCGTTTGCAATCATCGCATCAGCCACTTCATCTTCTCCGCCGGGACGAAGCATGGCAACTTTCAATGGTGTTTGCTGTTGCGCATTGAGCGCCTGTATGTCGCATCCTTTGTCTTTCACCATCTTCACAAGGTCATTGACGTTAGCGATTTTCGCCACATCTATATTGGCATACCACTCCGGAACTTTCATTCCATATTTTTCTAACATGGGAGCAGCCGCCTTTATTCCTAGAGAACGGTTTTCAGGCGCTGTATAGGATTCCGCGATTTCATGCAATGCATTGCCACCGGTTGAGTTTTTATAATTTGGTTTCGCGCCGGCATTCAGCAAGAGCTGCACACATTCTTTGCAACCCGAACGGATGGCATTCTGTAATGGAAGAAACGTAAGTGTCGTTGGTACCGCTTTGGAAAGCAAATCTTCGTATGCTTTAATCATTGGTTTGCTGGCTTGCTTGCCTTTTGCTTTTTCATCATCCAGCAATTTTTTATAGACAGTTCCGGGATCACTTTTTACTTCGGCCGCTTTGTTTACATCGGCACCGCCTTTTATAAGAAGTGCCATCACTTCGGCTGAATAATAGTTTGTAGCATTGGCGAGGGCAGGATAATCACCGCCATTCACATCAGCGCCTTTGCCAAGCAAATAGCTTGTGATCTCAGGCCAAAAAAAAGCGCAGCTGACAGGCGTTTGCCCTGCCGCGTTTTTATAATTCACATTTCCTCCGCCTTCAATGTTTGCTTTTACCGTGGCAAGGTCACCGGCTAAACAGGCTTTGAGAACTGCATCGTTATCCTGCGCGAACAGTGTAAACGAAAAAAATAGAAGAGCAATGGTAGAACGTGTTTTCATGGTATGTGTAATTAGAGTTAGAGTTTCTGATCAGGTAGACGAGATTGGGTGAAAGTACTTTTTTTTGGATAGAAGGTACAGTAATGTTTAAAAAATTGTCGCTGTTTAGAAAGGCAGAACGTAAAATTGCATTCAAAAAATACGTTATGAGGAATTTGAAATCCTGTAACAATATAATTTAAGTTTTTGAAAGTCAGAGCTCGAAGGATTACAAATCCTTCGCAGCGGTGGGGAATACCTGACGGCACGGAAATCATTTGGTTGCTGGAAGCGAATTTAAGTTTAGTCCCATAAATAAAAGGTGCTGCCTGAACTGCTCAGGAATTTCACTCTCCGGATAAGCAGGTATTTCTTTGAAGCCAAAACTACGATAGAGGGAATGAGCAGCTTCCATAAATTTTGGATTATCCAAAAACACGTTCTTATATCCGGCCTCTTGAGCATCTTTAAGTAAGGCGTCAAGAATAGCCCGCCCTGTTCCATAACCTCTGAAAGAAGGATCCACATACATGCGTTTTATCTCAGCGGTTTTTGAATGGATACGTTTCAGACATCCGATTCCAACCGGTGTCGGACCATTGAATGCAAGCATCAGGCGTCCCGATGGCGACAGAAATTTGTCAATATTTTTTATATCCTGTTCAACCGCCTCTTCAGGATGATGCGGATGCACACCATAAAGCATTTGCATTTGGTTGTTTCCCCAGGTTAGGTATGCGATCCATAGTTGCCTGATAAAATCAAGATCACCGGGAAGCCTCGCAACACGAACTTCAACAACAGAATGATTATTCATAGATTCAACATATAGGCTTTTCTTCCCAAGTATGGGATCATAAAATCAGTTCCATTTTAATGTCTGCTCTTACCCACAGGGCTGTATCCAAAGGCACTTCAACAAAACCTAGTTTGCGATAAAGATTTATTCCGATGCCTGAATGTTTTGTGTTGGAATAGAGAATTACTTTTTCTGCTCCTGACTGTTTTGCTTTTTCAAGAATGGCAACTCCCAAATGATAACCGATTTTCAACCCTCTGTGTTTTTCATCCACTCCCATTTTTGTCAGCTCATAGATATTATTTCCTTCGTTTGTTAATGCACAGGTTCCGACAATTTCATGGTCGTAAATTGCCATGAGAATTGTTCCCCCGTTTTTAAAAATATATTCATCGGGATTGTCCAAAACTTTTTTATCAATGTCTTCAACGACATAGCTTTTAGAAATCCAGTCAAGATTTATTTCTTTGAAGCGTTGGTAATGCTCTTTTGTGTACTCAATTATTTGCAAATGTTCCATGCTGAATTTTTTTTTGTCTCACTGTCCTCAGTGGTAACACACAGCGGTAAAGCTCTTTAAAAAATTACATGAAACAAAACTTGGAAGCAACGTAATCTCCTTGCATTCATCTCAGGTTAAAGATTACATTAAAGGAGGTGAAATGACCGGTGTATAATCTTTTAACCTGACCTGGAGAATTCCTACCTGTTAGGAGGAGGGTTCACACAGCTTAAAGTTCAAGAAAAAATATTCTCGACAAAACATAGTCAAGAGTAAATTGAAGGAAGGAAAATTTTTCTTGTAAGAATTGTAAAGAGGGTACATAAATACTATTGAAATAATAATAAACAATCCCTATATTTTAGTTCTTGGTTTTGATTATAATACAATCATTAACTAGGTTGATAACTTATAAACGAATTTTAAAAATATTTTTAACCTGTCCGTAAATTTGTCCGTGTCCCAAAAAATGTCCCTACCCATGATTAATGTAAAATTTTATCTCGATAAGGCTGATAAAAGTAAGCTGTTTCCCATTCACCTTGTCCTAAGGAAAAAGAATGCGCAAGTAAAAGTTTCGACTGGTGAAAAAATAAAGAAAAAGGATTGGGATAATCAGACCCAGTTGGTAAAAGAAAGTAATTACCAACACAAATCAATTAACAAGTATTTATCATTTTTAAAATGTGAAGTCGAAAAACATTTTGAGATTGCTCCTCCAAATCATTTAAAAGATAAAAAGATAAAGGAGAAGATTCTTTCGTTGGTTAATTCACGAAGAAAAAATACTAATCCTGAAATTGCCAGCGACAATTCAGCTTATTATGAAGGCAAGGAAAAAATAACTTTTATTGATCTGTTTGCAGGCGCAGGGGGATTCAGCGAAGGTTTTTTACAGGCAGAATATGGAAAACATCTTTATGATTTTTTATTAGGAAGCGATATAAATGATAATTGTGAATTAACTCACTTGGCGCGCTACAATTATCAATTAGGTCTGGAAGCTGCATTTTTGAGACAAGACATTACTGAGCCTGATTTTCTAGACAATCTTCTTAAGAAGATCGATACAAAAACCGTTGACGTGGTATGCGGAGGTCCCCCTTGTCAAAGTTTTAGTTTGGCAGGAAAAAGAAAAAAGTTTGATAAAAAGGATGATTTATTTTCTCATTACCTAAAAGTAATTCGCCAATTACGTCCGAAGTATTTTATAATGGAAAATGTAAAAGGAATTTTGACGAAGGAGAACGGCAAAATTCGCGAGATGGTCTTACAAGAAATTCGTTCTATTCTTGATTTAAAGGAATTTAACCAGTTGCTAAAGTTTGTTGCGGAATTGAAAGCACTTGAGCGTGAGAATAATTTTTTGCTTGAATGTTATTATCTCCGTTTGCAATTTGAAAATGTAAAGGAACGGGAACTGGAAAATTTGAAAGAAAAATATATTTTAAATATTGAATCAAGATTTAAAGCACTAACACCTAAAATAGTTGATTACAAGACCAGCAAAACAGACAAGAATATCAGCACTATTCGACATGGACTTAATTTATTGAAACGTAATAAGGAATTGGAATACATCCGTAAAAAAGTTATTCATGAGAAGACTTTTTGTGATCTAGATAATGATTGTTTTATTGAAAAATATAATGACTTTTTAAATACGATCGAAGCTGAAACAATTGTTGATTCCATTAACCTGGCATTCAAGAATATTAAGACTACAGCGAAATATGAAAAGGACGTCTCGGAAATCATTTCTGCTCTTGAAATATACTTGCATTCTTTTGATGAATGTGTTAAGGGCTTAAAACCCTTTATACAAAAGTTTAACAGGAATTTTGAGTTTGAAGAAATCTTATCTTATATACGTTTGTATAACATTGAAGAACCTTTTGTTGCGTTAGCTTCCAATTATGGTGTTCCGCAAAACAGGGAACGTGTTTTATTTATTGGTTGTAGGAAAGATCAAAAATTGATTACCAGAATTCCTCCAACGGTTAATCCAAATGAAAAGGTTACTGTTTTTGAAGCCTTGTATGATTTGGACTTTGTTAAAAATGATGATGAAAAATTTGATTACGAAGAAGTAAACTTAAAATCTCGTTACAATGGTAGCACTGAAAAAATGACGAAGCTTTTAAAGAGGCGGAGCGCCGATGGAAAAGTGGATGACAAAACTGGATTTCTTTATTCTGAATGGTCAAAAAAAGGAAGATTAAATGGAAGATTCACGGATGCAAAAAGTCCTTTTTATGTTCGCAGTTTTGAAGAGCTTGAAAATAAGTTAATGCATGTCTCAGCTCCATTACATAACCATAAAACAAGTAACCAGAATACCGATGTAATAAAAAGGTTGGAGATTATTTTAAACGAAGGTGATTACGAATTGGCAAAAAGCAAATTAAAAAAATTAGGTTTGGAGTCTGATAAAAGAAATTACAATGTGCTGAAGCCAGGTTCACAAAGTCCAACAGTTATGACCATACCTGATGATTACATTCATTTTTCAAGTCCTCGTGCTTTAACGGTGCGTGAGATGGCACGTTTACAATCCTTCGATGATTCGTTTGTGTTCCAAGGTAAACGTTCAACAGGAGGCGATAAAAGAAAATCGGAAGTTCCTCAATATACATTGGTTGGAAATGCTGTTCCACCATTGTTGGCAAGGGC
Source organism: Bacteroidota bacterium (assembly GCA_043787975.1). Taxonomy (GTDB): domain Bacteria; phylum Bacteroidota; class Bacteroidia; order AKYH767-A; family 2013-40CM-41-45; genus JAPLDA01. The sequence goes on along the minus strand of JAYVUK010000017.1, from coordinate 131,210 downwards.
TGTGGCAATGGAGATTTTGAAAAATATTCGATAGTTATTGATGAGGCAACTTTCCACCGTTGAAATAAACAGGATAAAATTACTTACAGAAAAATCTGTCGAGCTTATACTCATTGAGCCAACACAAAACGGTTTGCAAAAGTCAATCATGGATGCGACAGGTTCTGTACGCATGTACTTAAAATCAAAATCGGTTCATGACTATGAATTTCAGAAGCAAGGCCCCGAAAATAAAATACAGGTAGCTGCTTACTTGATTTCGCAAAACAAATTGATTCCTTTTATTGCGTCACTCTATCGGCCAGTAACAAAAAAAGGTGACCCACGAATTTGGTTTAAGGGTTTGGGTGATTATGCAAAAGCAAATGACATTCTCAGCATCATTGAGTTTGAAAGTGTTTTGTATGTGTTGAATATTACTCAACTTGATTTAAAGAAATTGTTAGAGGCAAAGCAATCAAATCCTTTGCAAGAGTTGGTGAACCAGTTAAACAAAATTTCAAATGAGGTTGCAGAAGAACTCTTAAGATTGCTCTACAAAATTGCTACTAAACCAGTTCCAGCAATGTTAAATGCGGACACTGCAATTGGCCGAACTCTTGAAACACTTTTAGGGGTTGAGATTAATTCGTCAAAGAAGCCAGATTACAAAGGCATTGAGTTGAAATCATATCGAGATAAAAGAGGAAACAGGAAAAACTTGTTTGCCCAAGTGCCAGACTGGAAGCTTAGCAGGCTTAAAAGTTCAGCAGAGATTTTAAAAGCGTTCGGTTACAACCGAGGTTCTGATTTCAAATTGTATTGCACAGTCTCTGCTATTGTACGAAACTCACAAGGCTTGATGCTCAGAATGGATCCAAAGATTAATCAATTGATTGAAAATTCTGATAAACCGGCGATCAATGATTTTCTTGTTTGGAGTTTAGAAACTCTTCATAATCGCTTACTTGAAAAACACAACGAAATTTTTTGGATTGGAGCCACTCCAATTTTGGTTGATGGTAAAGAGCATTTTCAATACAATAAGGTTGAACACACTCGTAAACCAATTGCGTCTCAATTTGATATTTTAGTAGAACAAGGAATTATCACACTTGATCATTTAATAAAAAGAAAATCAACTGGAGGTGTTGTTGAGAAAGGACCAATTTTCAAAATGAAACCGAACTCGTTGAGTTTGCTTTTTCCTCCAAGTAAAACTTATTCGCTCATCTAAAAAGCAAGAATATTTATTTTATTATTTTCAAGAGCATTGTCTAAGTCCCTCATAAAATTCTCAATTTTTCTAAGTAGACGTTTACCATTGATGTTATTAACACGTCTTGATTGAGCTGAAAGTTGTCCATATAAATTTGTGGGCATATAAATACCAATGAAGCCCCTATACAAATATTTCCTAACTCTATCTTCAGTCCATTCATTTATATCATCAAACAAGCCCCAGCCAACTGAAGGAGATAAAATATTTCCACTTCCACTAACTAATAATCTCTCTTTGGCTTTGAAACTCTTAACAGAAACTAGCAAATTAAAAGGCTTTCCTAGAAGCGAAAAATCAGCCATCCAGTTCCATTCCTCAGTGATTCTAGAATACCCAGGCACTTGTGCTCGCAATGCCAATTCGCACAATCGCTCAGAGATTGTACCGGTAGTTTTTACATTAATGGCGGACTGCTGATTTAATTGTTGAAGTCTTAGGACAATATCATTGATTCGGCCATACTTTTCTGCATCAGTTAAGTTTTGAATATGAAGATGATTATAAACCTTAGTTAGTATAACATCCGCCTGTGCCATATTTGGTATTGAAGTTACAATTTCTTGCAAGTTTACATAAATTACATTTAGGACTTTTAGCAGCGCAGATTAAAGCAGCATAGTCAAGTATACCCCAATTAATTTCTTTCGCTTTTTTACTGTCGACAATTTTTCTTGAAAGCAATTGCAAAAATGGATCATAGCGAATGTCAGCCATTTTTCTTTTCTGGAAATATCTTTCTATGACTCGAGCCATGTTTACATCAACCAATGGACTTGGTTGGTTAAAAACCACGAGCTCAACTGCATTTGCAGTGTATTGTCCCATGAATGGAATTGATTCAAGATCTGCCCTATCTTTTGGTAATCGACCATTTCGTTTTACCATTTCTATAGCCAAATTCTTTAAGCGAACAGACCGCTGTCGATACAAACCAATTGGAACAAGATATTTTTCAATCTTTTTTACATCAGCATCCGCCAAAGATTTCCAATTTGAAAAATCTTTAATAAACTGTGGGTAAAACTTAGCTATTGTTTCAGCTTTTGTTCTTTGTAATAGAACTTCGGCAATCACCTTCTGATAGTTAGTAATGGATTTATTTCTCCATGGAAATTTTCTACCATTAGAATAAAACCAATCAAGTAAAAATGCTTGTAAATATTTTATGTTACTTGTAGTTGGTTTAGCCATGAACAAAAATCCTAAACGAATATAAGGATAACGACACTAAATTTCCCAAAAACAAAAAACGTCCCGAAGTGTTTCTTCGGGACGTTTTCAATTTTCATGAACTTAGCTTTCCTTACCCAAGCTTCACTCTTTTCATAGCAGTTATCTTCAGGCCTTTGTCAAGGCCTTCTAAAAACTGTCGGATGGTTTTCTTTTCATCCTTGATGAATACCTGGTTTAATAAAGTGTATTCGTTGTAGAATTTATTCAGTTTGCCTAAAGCGATTTTCTCAATCATGTTTTCAGGTTTGCCTTCCTGGCGAGCCTGGTCTTTTCCGATTTCAATTTCGCGCTCAATCATTTTCTGATCTACATCGTCTTTGTCAATCGCTACAGGAGCCATCGCTGCAACCTGCATCGCTACGTCTCTTCCGGCTTCATCAATTCCTGCAGGAGCTTCGTTGAAAGCAATCATCGAAGTGAGTTTATTTCCGGGATGGTTGTATACAATCACTTTTGCAGCAGAAACATTTTGGAAATCCACCACGTCAATCTTCTCACCGATTTTTCCCATCTGGTCAACGAGTGTATCACCAACAGTACGATGACCAAGTTTCAATGCTTTCAGTTCGTCAACAGTTGAAGGATTATGCTGAACGGCAAGATCAAGAATGCTTTCGCCATATTTAATGAAGTCAGCGTTCTTCGCTACGAAATCTGTTTCGCAGCACACTGAAACGACAGCGCCACGTTTTCCGTCAGCCGTTACTTTACCGAAAACGTATCCTTCTTTTGCTTCACGATCCTGGCGGTTCGCTGCAATCTTTTGTCCCTTTTTTCTGAGTATATCTATCGCTGCTTCGAAATCACCGTTGGCTTCCATCAGCGCTTTCTTGCAATCCATCATACCGGCTCCGGTTTGTTGGCGAAGCTTGTTCACGTCAGTAGCTGTAATGGTTATAGTTGTCATTACGTTGTTTTAATTATTAAATGTTGAATATTGTTTTTTAAAAGATGGTAAGAGAAAAGATGATTAATCTTTTTTCCTTGGACCTGGTCTGCTGGAACCGCCCGGTTTTCCTGCGCCTCCAGGCTTACCTGCTCCCGGTCCTGCTTTACGCGGACGAAGATTGGTTTTCGGTTTTTCAGCAGTAAGCACTTCAGGCTCTTCTTCATCACCGGTTGCAGCATATACTTTTTCAGTACCGTCTTCAACAGCAACTTCGCCTCCGTCAGCTTCTTTTTCTTTTTCCAGTTCCTTATCCTGTTTGCGTTCAGCCAATCCTTCTTCGATTGCTTTCACCATCGTTTCAACGATGAGTGCAATTGATTTTGTAGCATCGTCGTTTGCAGGAATTGCAAAGTCAACCTGTGTAGGATCTGTATTGGTATCGGTAATCGCGAAAGTTGGGATGTTTAATTTACGTGCTTCAGAAACAGCAATGTGCTCTTTCATGGTGTCAACAATAAATAATGCAGCCGGAAGACGGGAAAGATCAATGATGCTTCCGAGAAATTTTTCCATTTTCGCTTTTTGGCGGGTAATCTGAAGACGTTCTTTTTTCGAGATGTTTTCAAAAGTTCCGTCAGTCGCCATTTTGTCGAAGCCCGTCATTTTCTTTACTGACTTACGTACAGTAGAGAAATTGGTGAGCATTCCGCCCGGCCAGCGCTCAACGATGAAAGGCATTCCAACGCGCGTTGAAGCATTCGTTACAATTTCCTTTGCTTGTTTTTTCGTAGCCACGAATAGAATCTTCTTTCCTGATTTTGCAATTTGTTTCAGGGCGTTTGCAGCTTCATCGATTTTCGCAACAGTTTTGTTGAGGTCGATGATGTGGATGCCGCGTGCTTCCATGAAAATGTATGGAGCCATTTTCGGATTCCACTTGCTTTTAAGGTGACCGAAGTGCGCACCTGAATCTAATAATTCCTGGTATGAAACTCTTGACATGTTTGTTGATGTGATAATGTGATAATTTGATAATGTGAGAATTGATAAAGCGATACTTATATTATCAAATTATCAAATCGACTAATTTTCTAATTGATTAACGTTTACTAAACTGGAATCTCTTTCTTGCTTTCTTCTGACCTGGTTTCTTTCTTTCAACCATACGTGGATCGCGAGTTAACAAACCTGCTTTACGAAGCGCCGGTTTATTTTCCTCGTTGATTTTCACAAGAGCACGGGCTACCGCCAGGCGAACTGCTTCTGCCTGTCCGGTAATTCCGCCACCGTTTACATTCACCACAATATTGTATGCGTCTTTTGCATTGATGGCTTCCTGCGACTGGTTCACAATGTATTGAAGAGGTCCTGTAGGGAAATACTCTTTGTAATCGCGTGCGTTTACGGTGATGGTTCCGTTACCTGCCTGTAAATAGATGCGGGCAATGGATGTTTTTCTTCTTCCGATGGAATGTGTTATTGACATGCTTTTCTATTACTATTATGAAAATTTAATGGCTTTTGGTTTCTGAGCTGTGTGCGGATGTTCTGCGCCCGGATATACATGTAGATTACCGAAGATAGCGTGACCTAATTTTGTTTTCGGCAACATGCCTCTTACAGCGTGCTCTATGATCAACGCAGGATTTTTCTTCAACCACTCAGTAGGGGTAGCGAAACGCTGTCCTCCGGGATATCCGGTGTAACGAACGTATTCTTTATCATCCCACTTCTTACCCGTCATTTTTATTTTTGCGGCATTGATAACAATTACGTTATCGCCACAATCCACGTGAGGAGTAAAGTTTGTCTTATGTTTTCCGCGAATCATGGATGCCACCTGTGAAGTAAGGCGGCCAAGAATCTGATCTTCAGCATCTACAATTACCCAATTTTTGGTAACTGTCTTATCATTTGCTGAAATGGTTTTATAACTTAATGCTTCCACTTTAATGAGGTATTTTTAAGGATTTTACTATAAAATCTCCCGGTTATTATCGGGATTCCCAAAGGGGACGCAAAAGTAGGATTATTTTCTTTTCTACCAAAGACTATTTTAAAAATTTATAAAGGAGCCTGTGTTTGTAGAAAAGTCCAATTGCAGAGGAAGTTTCGGCCCTTTTTGAAAGTATAGACCGCAGATAATCATGATGATCATGATTTTTCATGGCCATCTGAGGTCTGCTTATAGATCATCTCAGTAACTTCACACCATGACATCAAAAAAAATTCTCATTACCGGAGGATCAGGACTTCTTGGAAATCATCTGACGGAATTATTACTTGAGAAAAATCATCGTGTTGCTATTCTGTCAAGAAACAAAGCGGATAATCAAAACAGTTTTCATTGGAACGTTGAAAATAAATTCATCGATCCGAAGGCATTTGAGAAAACAGATACGATCATTCATTTAGCCGGTGCAGGCATCGCTGATAAAAGATGGACTGTAAAAAGAAAAACTGAAATCATCGACAGCCGCGTGAAAAGTGCCGAACTTCTTTTTGAAAAACTGAAATCAACGTCACATCAAGTCAAAATTTTTATCTCTGCTTCAGCCATCGGAATTTATGGTGATTGCGGTGATGAATGGATGGATGAAACCCATTCCTCAACTTCAGATTTTCTTGGAGAAACCTGCACGCAATGGGAAGCATCAGCAAATAAATTTTCTGAGATTGGGATTCGTGTGGTCATTCTCCGCATCGGAATTGTACTTGCAAAAGACGGAGGAGCATTACCTCAAATGGCACAACCCATAAAATTACTTGTCGGCTCTCCTCTTGGATCAGGAAAACAATTTATGTCCTGGATTCAGATCGATGATTTGTGTTCTGCTTTTCTGAAAGCAGTTGAAGACGAAAAAATGATTGGTGTTTACAATGCTGTAGCACCAGTTCCGGTAACCAATAAAGAGTTTGTGAAAGCGCTTGCGAAAGTTTTAAATCGTCCGTTTCTTCCAATTCGTGTTCCGGGTTTTGTGCTGAAATTAATTTTAGGAGAAAAGGCAAAGATTGTGTTGGACGGACAGCGTGTGTCTGCAAAAAAAATCCGGGATGCCGGTTTTAGATTTCAGTTTGAAAAGGTGGAGGATGCGTTAAACAATATATTTCAAGATTAGAAAAAAAGACCGCAGATTCGCAGATTTAAATTGATCTTCTTAAAAAATCTGCGGCCAATGTTTTTTGATTATCCTCTAAGTTTATCCAGCAAATCATTCAGATGTTTTTTCTCCTGTTCGGAGATGTTCGAAAAAAAATCATCCAACTGTTTTTCTTCCTTGTCAATGTCTTCCAAAAGTTTCAAGCCTTTTGCATTGATAAATACATCGCAGTTTCTTCTATCGGTCGGACACGTGTGTCGATCAATCAAACCTTTCACTCTTAATTTTTCGACAATGCGCGAAGCGTCACTCATCTTATCAATCATCCGTTCTTTCAGCAACTTGATCGTAGCAGGTTTTGGATGTTGTCCGCGCAATATCCGCAGCAAATTAAACTGCTGAGGAGTAACGCCATGCTTCTTAAAGTATTTTTGCTGAAAAGTATCAATCCAGTTGAATGTAAAAATCAGGTTCACTCCCAGTTTATGAGTTTCACTCCGGAATTTCTTTTGAACTATTTCGTCTTCTAATTTCACAACTTTTAGTTTACAGTTTATGGTTTACAGTTTACGTCAACCGTAAACTGTAAACCGTAAACAGGATTATTTCATCGGTACTTCTACAATCAACAATTCAGAATTTTCATTGGCTGTAATCGCAAAGCTATCAGTTTCTGAAATTCCGATAGCATCTCTTCGGGAAAGTTTTTCTCCATTGATTTCAACATCGCCGGTGATCACCATCAAATAAACTCCGTTGCCTTCTTTATTCACCGAATAGGTAATTGATTTTCCTTTTTCAGGATTAGCCAATGATAAGGCAGCATCCTGGTGGATATACAACTCCCCATTCTTTTTAAAACCTGAAGCAACCGTCTGAATTTTATTTTTCCGTTCTTCCACGGAAAAAGTTTTCTGATCATAGTGTGGTTTAATCCCGTCCTCTTTTGGAAAAATCCAAAGCTGAAACAGGTTCGTCTTATCTGTTGGTGATGGATTAAATTCCGAATGCGTCACACCGGTTCCGGCACTCATCACCTGTACATCTCCGGGTTTTATCACAGAACCATTTCCCATGTTGTCTTTGTGTTGCAAGGCACCTTCCAGGATGATGGTAATAATTTCCATGTCGTTGTGAGGATGCATACCAAAGCCTTGTCCTCCGTCTACGGTGTCATCATTCAGAACGCGTAACAATCCGAAATGAACTTTAGACGGATCATACCAATTGGCAAAACTGAAACTGTGATGTGCATCCAGCCAGCCGTGATTGGCATGGCCTCTTTCTGATGCACGATGGATGATTGTTTGCATTTTATTTTTCTTTCTTTTATTTTACAAGTTTACTTTCTTCTCCGAAACGATTTTCTTCGCAAGTGTAATAAATAAAGCGGATCCGAAAAAAGTGATTAGCTGATTAGTTGATGTGAGAATTAGCTAATTCTCACATCAACTAATTATCAAATTATCTTTCTATAAGGTCCTTTTTCAAGAACGGTGATTTTAGTGGTATCCATTTTATTTTTGTTTTTAATTCAATGAAACTCTTGGAACATTTACATAAATACTGTTGTGAAACATGATCTTATGGATTTCCGGTTTCATAAAACGGATGAGTGGAAATTCAGCCAGCACTTCAATCACATTGATTTCTGATTCAGCGTTCATCACGATCCACAATTGTGTTCTGTCGAGCGAAAGCATGTAGCTGAGGATGATTCCATTTCTCATCAGGGAGTTGATTGTTGACCGCTGTTCCGGAATGCGCGAGAGGAATTCTTCCGTCTTGTGATCAGGAAGTTTTACATATACCATGAATTGTTTCATCTTATTATTTATTATGAAGGTTGTTTAATCAATACCAGGTCAATGCTGAATTCTACATTGTCGCCTACAACAGCTTCGCCGGTCGCTGCGGAGTTGCTCCATTTTAATCCATACTCTTTACGGTCCAGTTTTCCGCTAGCCTTAAATCCGGCTTTTGTATTTCCCCAGGGATCTTTTACGGTTCCGTTGTAGACAACTGGAAGTTCAACTGTTTTTGTTACATCACGAATGGTGAGGTCACCAACAAGTACGAATTGTTTGTCACTGATCTTTTTCACGGATTTACTTTTGAAAGAAATGGTTGGATATTTTTCAGCATTGAAAAAATCATCGCCTTTTAAATGCTTGTCGCGCATTTCATTGTCGGTCGAAACACTCGTAACATCAATGGTAACATTTGCCTGAAGATCACTCCAGTCAGGTTTCGAGGAGCTGAATGTTCCGTCAACTTTTTGGAATTCTCCGTCAACATCTGTTATCAACAGATATTTAGTTGAGAATTTAATTTTTGAATGTGCGCCATCCAGTTTCCAGTTTTGAGCGAATGATGTAGCTGAGATGGCAACTGAGATCAGGGTGAAGAGTACTTTTTTCATTGTGATTAGTTTTTAGGATTAGATTATTATGTTTTGAATATGGGTACAAATATATGTTACAACATTAAATGTTACAACATTTAATGTTGTATGCGAAGATAAATAGCTGAAATACAACTAGATTAATTTATTGGATAGGGGTTAAAAATGCCTGAAGCCGATCAGTTTCCTGGCTTCGCTGAGTGTTTTTGAAGCGCTTTCTTTCGCCTTCTCAGCACCTTGTTTGGCAACTTTATGAATGAAATCATCATCCTTTAAAAGCTCATCGATCTTTTCACGAAAAGGAGCAGTGAAGGAGATCATGTCTTCAGCAAGTTGCTTTTTCATATCACCATAACGGATTTTCATGGTGTTGTACTGTTCATTGAAAAATTTGATTGTGTCTTCTTTTGAAACGACGTCCATCAGTGAAAAAATATTTTGAATGGCTTCTGCCTTCGGCTGATTTTCCTCTGTCGGTCCTCCGTCAGTTACAGCTTTCATTACTTTTTTACGAATTACATCTGGAGCATCAGCAAGAAAAACAGCGTTGCCTTCTCCTTCACTTTTCCCCATTTTACCCGAGCCATCAAGACCGGGAATTTTCACAAGGTTGGTTCCATAATTAAATGCCACAGGTTCAGGAAACAATTCTGTCTTATACATCCTGTTAAAACGGTTGCCGAATGTGCGGGAAAACTCAAGATGTTGTTCCTGGTCTTTTCCAACCGGAACTTTTAGCGCACGATGAATTAAAATATCAGCAGCCATCAGCACAGGATAAGTAAGAAGTCCGGCATTTACGTTATCGGGATGCTTGCGGACTTTTTCTTTGAAGGTAGTGGAACGTTCCAATTCTCCGACATACGCATTCATGTTCAGCAGCAAATACAACTCTGCGGTTTCCGGGAGATCACTTTGAATATAAATTGTGCAGGTATCAGGATCAATTCCACAGGCGAGATATTCAACCAGCACTTGTTTTACATTCATATGAAGATCAGCTGGAGTCGGATGCGTGGTGAGCGAATGATAATCAGCAATGAAAAAATAACAATTGTATTCGTGCTGCATCCGGATGAAATTTTTCATTGCACCAAAATAATTTCCTAGATGGAGATTTCCGGTACTCCGGATTCCGCTTACGACTACTTCCTTGTTCATGCTGCGAATCTACGAAATCCCAACAGCGAATGACGAATCCATATACGAATTTGCAAATACACGAAGTAGCAAGGGAAGATTTTTTTGGGTGATAAAATCAAATAGTACTTTAGCACACTGCAAAGAATTAGTATTCGTGCTGATTCGTAATTAGTAACCATGAAAGACAAACTCAAACTTCTAGAAGATAAAATAACGGAAGCAAAACTCGGTGGTGGTAAAAAGCGCATCGAAGCCCAGCATAAAAAAGGAAAGATGACGGCCCGCGAACGCATCCACTTTCTTATGGATGAGGGAAGCTTTGAGGAGATCGGTATGTTCGTCACACACCGCGCTACCGATTTTGAACTGGATAAAGAAAAATATTTGGGTGACGGAGTCGTGACAGGTTACGGAACTATCAATAGTAGATTGGTGTACGTGTATGCGCAGGACTTCACCGTATTTGGCGGATCGTTGAGCGAGACACATGCTCAAAAAATTTGCCGCATCATGGATCTCGCCATGCAAAACGGAGCGCCGCTTATTGGCTTAAATGATTCCGGTGGAGCGCGTATCCAGGAAGGCGTTGTATCACTCGGAGGATACGCAGATATTTTTTACCGCAACACGATGGCGTCAGGCGTGATTCCCCAGATCAGCGCCATCATGGGTCCGTGTGCCGGCGGAGCCGTGTATTCTCCAGCGATTACAGATTTCATCATCATGGTTGAAAACATCTCGTACATGTTTGTGACAGGGCCAAACGTTGTAAAGACAGTCACGCATGAAGAAGTAACTTCAGAAGAACTTGGCGGAGCGTCTGCCCATTCAGTAAAATCAGGCGTTACACACTTTACGGCTGCAAACGGTTTGGAATGTATCAACCACATTAAAAAACTATTGAGTTACGTTCCGCAGAATTGTGAAGATGAACCACCTGTTGTTCCGTATGAAATGAGTGATGAGTCGCGACCGTCACTGAATAACATCATTCCTTCAAATCCAAATCAACCATACGATATAAAAGAAGTGATTGAGCAAAGTGTAGATGACGAAAGTTTTCTCGAAGTACATAAAGCTTTTGCAGAGAATATTGTGGTTGGTTTTGGCCGCCTTGCAGGGAAAAGTATTGGCATCGTTGCAAATCAACCCGCTTATTTAGCGGGCGTACTCGATATTCATGCCTCAGCAAAAGCCGCGCGCTTTGTACGTTTCTGCGATTGCTTCAACATTCCTCTTTTGGTGTTTGAAGATGTTCCCGGATTTTTACCGGGCACTGACCAGGAATGGAACGGTATCATCACCAACGGCGCAAAATTATTGTATGCATTCTGCGAAGCAACCGTTCCGCGCATCACCGTGATTACGCGCAAAGCCTATGGTGGGGCTTACGATGTGATGAACAGCAAACACATCGGAGCGGATATGAATTATGCATGGCCTTCCGCAGAAATTGCAGTGATGGGAGCAAAAGGAGCAGCAGAAATTATTTTCAAAAAGGAAATTGCGGAAGCAAAAGATCCCGAAGCGAAGCTGAAAGAAAAGGAAAAGGAATTTAATGAACTCTTTGCTAATCCTTATAAAGCCGCCGAGCGTGGTTACGTAGATGAAGTAATAAAACCGGAAGACACGCGTAAGAAATTGATAACAGCATTCAAGATGCTTGAGAACAAAGTGGCGAAGCTGCCGAGGAAGAAACATGGGAACATTCCATTGTAATTAGCCAATGTGATGATTTGATAATTTGATAATTAAGGAAAAGCATTATCAAATTATCAAATTAACTAATTATCAAATTTAAAATGAACATATTGCTATTAGGTTCCGGTGGTCGCGAGCATGCATTCGCATGGAAGATGTCTCAAAGTCCGCGCTGTACAAAACTTTTCATTGCTCCTGGAAATGCAGGAACTTCGCTATGCGGAACGAATGTAAAAATGAGTATAACCGATTTTGATGCGGTCAAAAAATTTGTCCTTGAAAACAAAATTGAATTGGTTGTTGTTGGTCCTGAAGAGCCGCTGGTAAAAGGAATTCATGATTTTTTTCTGGCCGATGATCAACTGAAAAATATTCCTGTAATCGGCCCTCAAAAGGATGGAGCACAACTGGAAGGCAGCAAAGATTTTTCAAAACAGTTTATGTTTCGACATCAAATTCCAACTGCGAAATACCAAACGTTTACAAAAGAGACGTTGCAAAATGGAATCAAATTTCTCGAACAACTTTCCTCTCCATATGTGTTGAAAGCAGACGGACTTGCTGCCGGAAAAGGAGTTGTGATTCCTTATACGCTGGACGAAGCAAAAAAAGAATTAACGGAAATGCTTGCTCATGCAAAGTTTGGAGATGCTTCTGCTAAAGTGGTAATCGAAGAATTTCTGAAAGGCATCGAGCTTTCTTTTTTTGTTTTAACGGACGGGATCTCGTATAAAATTTTGCCCGAAGCAAAAGATTACAAACGCATCGGGGAAAATGATACCGGACTAAATACAGGTGGAATGGGTGCTGTATCACCGGTTCCATTTGCCGATAAAATGTTCATGCAAAAAGTGGAGGAGCAGATTGTGATTCCAACCATCAAAGGGTTGAGTAAAGACAACATTATTTACAAAGGATTTATTTTTATCGGGCTTATGAATGTGGGTGGTAATCCGTATGTAATCGAATACAATGTTCGTATGGGCGATCCTGAAACGGAAGTGGTAATTCCACGCATCAAATCAGACCTCGTTGAATTATTTGAAGGAGTTGCAAACGGAAATCTTTCACAAAAAAAATTAGTGGTGGATGAACGAACTGCTGTTACGGTAGTACTCGCCAGTGGAGGTTATCCGGGGGATTATGAAAAAGGAAAATTAATCAGCGGACTAAATGCAATAACGGATAGTTTGGTTTTTCATTCAGGTACTTCAAAAGACGAATTAGGAAAAATCAATACTTCAGGTGGAAGAGTATTTGCAATTTCTTCGTATGGAAAAAACATGGAAGAAGCTTTGTCACAATCATATACTTCAATTTCAAAAATTTCATTTGAGAAAATGTATTACAGGGAGGACATCGGCAAAGACCTGGTGGCCCTGAAAAATCCCGTTTAGAAGCAGGCAAAAAAAATCCTGCTGAAAAAAATCAGGCAGGATTTTCAATTTTTTTTTTCAGTAAATCAATCGAACTTTTCGATTTCCTTTTGCTTGCTCATATAATTTACCCAGATAAAAAAAGCGATGAAACCGATTACGATGAGTAATTTATTGAACCAGGGACTCATCCAGTTCATAACCTTAAATATGATTTGAAAACAGCTTGCAATGAAATGCCACAATGCGTCCATGATTTTTAATTTTTAGATGGGACAAAAATAGAAATTCTATTGAATCGGTGAAAAATTATTTTTCTACTTTTAACTCCGATGATTCGTTTTTTCAAATCGCAGCAGCCGGCAACTTTATTTATTATCCCGCTGATTGTCTTTATTCTTTGGTTCCAGGCCTTCTTCAGGCATCCTTTCATCAGTGATGAAGGCGGGGCTCCGCTTTATAATTTGTTTTTAAGCATGCTGAAATTGCTTCCCTCTTTTTTCCGGGTTTTGATTACCATGACCCTTATCTCCATTGAAGCCATTTATCTCAACAATATCCTGAACCGGTATGAAGTCCTCTACAAAAGTTCTTATTTGCCTGCTTTCATGTATGCTTTGCTGATGTCGCTCTCAATTTCTCTTCTTTCTTTTCATCCCGTTATTCCTGCAGCTTTTTTCCTGGTCCGATCGCTTGACAAAACATTTGCATTGTTCAAAAATGATTCAGCCGTCTCTCCGCTCTTCGATAGTTGTTTCCTGATCTCGATTGCATCGCTGATTTATTTTCCTGCCTCAATCTTTTTTGTTTTGTTCATGATTGCACTGGCTATTTTACGGCCTTTTAGTTTTCGTGAATGGGTTATTTCATTCATCGGTTTTTTTCTTCCTTATTTTTTCCTGAGTGTTTATCTTTTCTGGACAGATCATTTAAGAAGCGGTTGGAAAAGTATCGGTGAAAATTTTGTGATCCGGCATTTGCAAACGGATTTTGTCATGACGAAACCTTTGGTGTCACTGTTAATCCTGCTCGGCTTATTATTCCTTTTATCAATGAACTTGTTGAGACAGAATTTTTATAAGAATGTTGTTCGTACTAGAAACAACCAGCAGATTTTATTTTTGTTCTTTTTAATTGCTGCGGCTTCGTCCTATTTCTTGAAAACTATTCCGCTGTATCATTTCACGTTGCTTGCAATTCCGTTGTCGGTTTTTTTCGGGTATTATTTTCTAGCGGTAAAAAAAAGAATCTGGCTCTCGGAACTGCTGTTGTGGTTACTGGTTGCAACGATTGTGTGGAACCACGTCTGATATCTACGAGATACGAATCAATACTAATTTACGAATGGGATGCCGGAGATTTTTTCAGGTAGTGAAAAAAATCATCTGGTAAAATAAGGACAACCTTTGCAAGTAGCAATGATTTCAGATTCACTCTTTCCGGTTTTTCCCTTGACGGTTTCTAACAGGTCTTCATGGTAGAATCCTGTATGAAGCATTTTTATCTCAGAACAAATCCTGGAACTGATGTCTTCATTTAAAAGTTTGCAAAACCTGTTTTCTACAGGACTGTTAGCGGGATTCTTTTCCATAGCATGTTTTGTGTTTGATTTAGTGTGCTATAAATATTTTTTTAGTGACAATTCCATTTTCCATAGTGACATGGATAAAATAAATTCCATTTGGTTGATTATCCAGGGTGATTTCAGTTTTGACCTGTTTGATTTTTGACTCGTATACTTTTTCACCAACCAGGTTTGTGATGACGAGGTTTGCATTGAACGAAGGTCCTTCAATAAAAAAATGACCGTTGTTGGGATTTGGATAGATTGAAAGGCTCCCCGAATTTTCACGGCAGGTACTTGTAACTGCATCGAAATACTCCGATTGCCCGTCAAAGTCAGTCTGTCTTAAGCGATAGTAGGAAGTTGCCTCCGGTGGCGCAGCATCAATAAATGTATAATTCAATTCCTGCGTGCTGTTACCTGCGCCCTGCACAATGCCTATAGTATAGAAATTCACTCCGTCGCCCGAACGCTCGATCGTAAAATAATTATTATTGAACTGACTTGCTGTTTCCCAGTTGACGAATACTTTTTTATTCTCGCAATGTGCTTTAAAGAAGACCATTTCTATTGGTACCACATAGCTGCAACCTTCTCTTGCAAGCGAAAAACCGTCATAAGAAAACCCGGAAAAGATGTTCGTCGGGGAAGGACAACTGATGTTGTTGAAGACAAATCCATCGTAGGAACCTCCCATAGATACATTTGATGCTGCTAAGCAAGCAATGCTGTTTACTGAGAAACCATCGTATGATCCACCGAAAAAAATTCCTGAACAGGCAATGCTTCCGGTTGCAAAACCATCATTGGAGCCACCCGAATAAATGGTTGACGCGCATGCAATCTTAAAGATAGAAAAACCCTGGTATGATCCTCCGTAAAAAATATTTATAGGAACAAGACAGGTGATGTTATTCATAGAAAAGCCATCATTGGCGCCTCCTGTAAATATGTTTACCGGTGACGAACAGACCTGGCTGTTAAATGCAAACCCTTGGTATGAACTGCCGGTAAATATGTTGTTAGGGACAGGACAACTGATACTTAGTATGCCAAATCCATCGGAAGAACCGCCTTTAAAAACGTTAGCGGATGCAAGACAGGAAATAAGAGAAGTCAGTGCAAATCCATCGGAAGATCCGCCGGAAAAAATGGCTGAAGAAGCCGGGCATGAAATTACATTTGATGCAAAGCCATCGTTCGAGCCGCCAAAATAAATTCCAATGCATGGGATGTTGATGTATGCAAAACCATCAGAAGCTCCGCCTGAAAAAATGGTTCCGGAACAGGATGTCTTACTTAAGTCAAATCCATCCATGGAACCACCCTTAAATATATTAACAGCAACAGAACATGAAATGCTTCGTATGGCAAAACCCTGGTAGGAGCCTCCGGCTGCGACATTCACCGGTACAGAACAGGAAATGCCGGTTATTACAAAACCGGAATAACTGCCTCCTGTAAATTGTGCCTCTGATGTTGAAAATTCAAAAACGAACAAGCAGACAAAAAGAAATTTTTTAAAATATTTTTTGAGATCAAAATTCAAAAAGCCGGATTTAGTTTTGATTAGCGGACCCCTCTTCCGCCGTTGTAATTTTGCCGTGAAATAACCGGCGCACTATAAATATACAATCGTTCGGAAACAGTTAGCTGGGCAACAACATTATTCCATGCACCACCTTTATGTCCTACAGCATTGGCTATAGAATTGGCTGCCACCGCAACACCTGCAGCCGGCCACCCGCCAGCTACATTGTGATTGCCTGTAACAGGATCAATCGCACCATCACCCCATGTTCGCGTAAAAAGATTATTTGCTCCGACGGCAACCATCGCAACAACTACTTCCCGCACATTTCCTGTAAGTTCCATGATTCCGTAATAAGATGCTCCCGCCGTTTGCCTGGTACTACTTGCTGTCGCAAATATTCCCGCTCTCACAGGTCCCGTTCCTCCGTCTCCATTTGTTATTGCTGTATTGCTATACGCTGCATTTCCACTACTGAATACTTCTGTTCCGTTTTCAGTTGCAGGAGCAGAGAATGTAAGCCCTGCTGAAATAGTTGTGCTTCCCCAAGAATATTCAAGAGTTAATGAAGTACCGGTATTTCCCCGACATGATTTTTCATATTCTGTTTCAGTCATCGGACGAAGACATGCCCAATCCAATAAAGCGGAAACATCTGCCCAACTCAACCAGTTTTGTGCTCTGTCAGGCCTTGTTGAAGAATAAATGCCAGACACAACATTCAGCTGATTTCTGTTGGTTCCGAAGTTACCCGGGAATCTTGCTGTGGCTGCAACACTTCCAAGTGAATTTAAAAACTCTGCGTATAGTCCCTGCGTAATTTCATACTTCATCATGTAAAACCCGTACTGGCCTTTTGGAAAAGCTGCCGGGACACTCGTAATGGTGGTTGGTGTTCCCGCTGGAGCATTTACGTAAAATGATTGTGCTCCCGTTTCAAACCCACTTGTAATTTGCATCGGAGGATCAGTGGAGACCGCAGTTGCAAGAAAAGTATAATTGGCTCCTCCTGATTGATCACCGATATAAAAATCACCCTGCGGAACATATACCATCTCTAAGCCGAATACACTCGTAGAAATGGAAGTGGCAGTGCCGGGTAAGTTGGAGACTTTTAATGAAACCGATGAAGTGACAGTTCCTTGTCCCACCGTATTTCTTCGCAGCATAATTCCATCCGTATAATCCATGGTTACTCCCTGGGCGGCACTTTGTGTGATTGTTCCGTTCACGGAAGTCATCGCTTCTAAATTGGTGTAAGAATGATCTGATGTTACTGTGCTCAACGTTCCGTGCGTGTAAGGAGTATTTGACCCTGCAGAACAATCTTTGAATTTTATAAATACCCAAACCGCATCCCAGTTGTTTGGGGTTGATGAAACACGCCAGCTGTTTTCCCACGATAATGAAAATGAAACCATTTGGGTGGTTTGATTTACCGTAATGCCGGTAATTTGCAGATTGTTTGCAGTTGTTTTAGTGAAAGAAAAAATTAGTAAGCAGAAGAATAGGTACGCGTGTTTTTTACTCCTGGTCATAAATGATTCGTGTGTATTAGTTGTTCCTGTTAACTTATTGTTGTAGGAACTTCTACATTACCTTTCATTATATTGTTTGTAGTTAAAAAAACGGAACGGTTGTGGTTGTTTTGACCACAAGTTATTTTCTAAAAAATTGTCTTGAATATTAAAAAAAAACGATGAAGTATAATTTAACTTCATCGTTTTTGGGTTCGCAAAAAAGAACTTTTGTAAGGAATTTAATCAATCAGGTTGTTCCGATGCGCATAGTTTGTTAACTCAACATTTGTTTTCAACCTGAGTTTTGACAGTATTCGTTCTCGGTAGGTCGCGATCGTATTGTTGCTTAGTGATAATTCCTCTGCAATCAGATCGGTGCTTTTACCTGTGGTAATCATACAAAGAACCTGGAATTCACGGTCTGATAAAAGTTCGTGAGGTGCACTTTCCAGATCAGTTTCAAGATAGTCAGCAAGCTTTCCACTAAGTGCTGCGCTGATATATTTCTCTCCACTACAAACTTTTCGAATTGCGTTTACGAGTTCTTCGGTTGCGCTTTCTTTTGAAACATATCCGGAAGCACCGGCTTTAATGGTGCGCACAGCGTAACGGTCTTCAGGATGCATGCTTAAAATTAAAACCTTTAATTTCGGATAAAGCGATTTTATTTCTTTCAATGTTTCAAGCCCGCTTCTTCCCGGCATGGATATATCAAGCAGGACCAAATCGGGAATGTCTTTTGAAAGAAGTGAAAGAACTCCCTGGTGATTGGATGCTTCCCCGGAAACTTCAATATCTTTTTCTTCTTTCAGTATTTTTTTTAATCCGGCTCTTACAATGGAATGATCGTCGGCGATGAGAACTTTTATCATATAAATTTAATTTCTTTCCTGATTTGATTGTTTATGTAAGTTGATTTTTGATTCGTGTCACTCCATTGGTAATTCAACGGCTATGGTTGTTCCCATGCTCGGTTTTCCACTGATAGAAAGAGTTCCGTTTAAAAGCAGAACGCGTTCGCGCATTCCAATGAGCCCCAATGATTTTATGTTTTTGATGTCTTCTTCTTTTATACCTTTTCCGTTGTCATTAATTTCCACCAACAGCTTTTTGGAATTCCGCTCAATAAGAATACGGACGACCGTTGCCTCTGAGTGGCGTGTAACATTTGTCAATGCTTCCTGGATGGTACGATACACCGTTGTTGAAAATGAACTTTCCAGGTCTAAATGATCGGGTAAATTTGAAACGGAACATTGAATCCCCGTGATGTTTTCAAATTGCTGTGCCTGCCATTTAATAGCGTCCACGATATCGAGATGATCGAGAATTTCAGGTCTTAGATCGTTAGCGATTCTCTTAACAGATTCAATCGAGTTATCAATTTTGTCGATGATCGAATTCAATTCCGCTTCAATATAAACAGGACAATGTGTTGTCTCCGCCATCATTTTTCTTTTCATCATTGAAACATCAATTTTCAGCGCAGTTAGTGCCTGCCCTAACTCATCGTGTATTTCGCGTGCAATATATTTTCGTTCTTCCTCTCTCGATGTTTGAACATGTTCCACCAACACGCGAAGTTCTTCCGTCAGTTTATATACTTCGGCTTCCGCTTTTTTCTTCTTTGTCACGTCACGGAGGTTGGATATAATTGCATTGATTGACTCATCATGAATCATATTGGTAAGCACTCCCTCAAACCATAGATAATGACCTTCGCGATGTCTTGACCGAAAACTGACACGAACAGGTTGGCCTGGATTTGCCAAAACGATCCTTACCTTTTCTCGCATCATCTCTGTGTCTTCGGGATGCGTTAATTCTACCCTGCCTTTTTTTGTCACTTCATCATTGCTCCATCCTGTAATCCGCTCAGAAGACGGACTTCGATAAATGGGATTAATATTTTCATCTGACAGCCCGATCATATCCGAACTGTTCTCCGTAAGCGCTCGGAATTTTTGTTCGCTTCGAAGTATGTCTTCCGTTTTTGCCGAGTGTAAATGTTCATGGTATACAGCAGTTGCTTTCAGGGAAAGAAAAATACATGCTACGCAAATAAGTAAAGCCGCGAAATAATTAAACAAAACAACCGGTGAATATGGGATGGTAATGATCTTAAGAAAATGAAGTGCTACAATGGCAAAGTATCCTGTAAAGAGTGCGGCCACCCATTTTGTGGCAACTTTGCTTTTAGGAAGAAAAAAAACAAAAGGAAGATAGGCGAAAGTCCATAGGTAACCCGAATTTTCCCATCCTCCTGTTGCGAATAATGAAGTCACCACAACAGTACCGGTCGTGAGAATAATATTGGATGACCGCCTGAAATTTTTTGTTCGTTGTAAGAGGATATAATTACAAATAACACATAACAAAGCGCCTGCATGCAGCGCTGCTAAGAAAATGTTTTTTACTTCTGAATAAAAAATTACAGAAAAGACGGCACAGTAAATTACGGCAATAAGACTATACGCATGAACGATAGCAAGGCGGGGTTCGGTAGCTTTTTTTTTCTGTTTTAAAAAGGAGAACATAAAGCCAACAGGCGATTTCAACAAAAGTGGCAATAAGGTTCTTTGCAAATCAGGAATTTTTAAAAAAGAATGAACAAAGTTATCTTCCAACTTCCCGATGAAGAATACAGGTTCGGATCAGAATTCCCGTTGTCCCAGCCATTCATCTTCTTTCTTTCGAATGATTACCTGGTCTTTTTTTGTTTTGTCTTTGTAGCCAAGCAAATGCAACACACCATGAATCATCACGCGATGCAATTCGTCTTTAAAAGTGGAGTGAAATTTTTCAGCATTTGTTTTCACGCTGTCTATCGAAATAAAAATATCGGCGGATATTTTTTTCTTTCCGGAAGAAGTATCAAACGTGATGATGTCCGTATAAAAATTATGATTCAGAAATTGTTTGTTGAGGTTTAAAAGGTACTTGTCACTGCAAAAAATGTAATTGATTTCTTCGAGATGAAATTTTTTTTCGCGGATAGCTTTGTTTATCCATCTGCGTAACTCCTTTTGATACAGCAACCGAAATCGGGTATCTTCTTTGAAAAAATGAATGTTGTTCACGAGTCAAAAATAGGATTTAACTTTTTTATTATTTCGTTCATGACAAACAAAACTCACCATGGAGACACGGAGTTCACTCAGGAACACGGAGAATTCTCCGTGAATCTCTATGTCCTCTGTGTCTCTGTGGTAGAAAATTAACATTCATAACAGCGTCTCTCTGTTAACGAGCTTGATTTGCGGAAATAAAAAAAGGGAGAACACCAATCTCCCTTTATTGTTTAAACCAAAAATCAATCTACTCAATTATTGCTAACCAATTTAAAATTCATTTCCACCACGCGACCGCTATCGGAAAAAATTAACTGGTCGGTAAGGTGTTTCATCAGGAAGATTCCACGGCCGCATTCTTTCTCCAGGTTCTCCGGAGCCGTCGGATCCGGAAGATTATAATAATCAAAACCGGGTCCCTGGTCGCTGATCGTAAAACTGAGAAGGTTATTGCTCAGTGAATAACTGACGCTTACTTTCTTTTTAGGATCGGCTTTATTACCGTGATAGATGGCGTTGGTAACTGCTTCTGTAATTGCTACCAGCATGTTTCCAAACATATCTTCGCTTACATTGTATTTTCCGCGCAACTCGTCAATCATATTCTCTACGATTCCAAGGCTCTCAGGTTGTGAGTTTAGCTCCACTGTTTTTGTTTCTCCTTCAACGTGCATAAATTATTTTTCAATCGTTTGAAAGTAATCGTTGACTTTCTTTTTGTAGTATGAATTCAAAGAAGGAGGAACAGTTTTAAGTAATTCCATTTCTTTTAATTTTAATCTCTTATACTCCTCAAATTCCGAAGGGTTACGATGGTTTATATTTTTTGCTTCTTCGCTCTTACGCTGCTCATCCTGATCACGTTCGCGCTCGGCTTTTTCACTTTCAAGAAGTCGGGTAAGGATTTCGTTCTGGCGGTTCAAAGTTTCCTGCGAAATC
Organism: Bacteroidota bacterium; assembly: GCA_043787975.1. Taxonomy (GTDB): domain Bacteria; phylum Bacteroidota; class Bacteroidia; order AKYH767-A; family 2013-40CM-41-45; genus JAPLDA01. The sequence continues at coordinate 109,477 of JAYVUK010000017.1, read as the reverse complement.
GCCTTATTCACAATATCGTTTTCAGTTTCTTCCATTTTCCTTTGGGCATCACGCAGCTCATTTGATGGGTTTTTGCCGCCTGATTTATCGGAATTATTATCCTGCGAATTCATTTTACTCAACTCATTACGAATGTATTGTTGCTCCGCAGCCATCTTTGCCAGTTGTTCGCTCATGCCTTGCTGACCTTGCCCTGTTTTTCCGGGATTCATGCCGGGCTTCATCGCATCTTTCATCTTTTGCATGTTCTTATTCAACTGTTCCTGCATCTTTCGCAAATCACCGAGAGATTTCGGTTTGCCCTGACCTTTTCCGGGTTTCTTTCCTGGTTTTGTACAGCTTCCACTTTTTGCCTGTTGCTGTTGCGCCTGCATCTGGTTCAATGCCTCACTTAACAGAAGCGCAAGATTATTCACGGACGTCATAACAAACTGCTGTCGGCTTCGGGCTTGCGGAACAAGACGATCCTCAATATTGTCCAGTGCAGCTTCAATATTTTGATTGACGTTTCCGATTTCCTGGTTCACCTTCGCCTTAATCTGGACAACACGTTTACTCAAAGCGAAAAGAGAATCTTCAATCATCTTTGCATCGTCTTTCAGCTTACGCTGCTGTTGACCGATTTTTAAATACTGAGGATTATTCACATCCATGGTTTTCAAATCCTGCATCAGCTTTTCCTGGTCGAAAGAAAGATGTAAAAGATTTTCAAGCAAGGCACGCAAAGCATTCATGTCCTCTTCGTTCTCTTCCTTTTCCATGTCCTCTTTCATCTTGCTCATCTTATCAGAGAGCTTTTGCATTTTATCTGAAGCACTTTTCTGCGATTTCGATGCTTTGCTCTTCTTATTTTGGCTCAGCTCATCCTCGCTGCTTTTCATATCGTTCTGAATGTCTTTCTGATCTTCTTCCGATTTTTTGAGATCGTTTGGAGTTTCAAGCGCCTGGTTTTTCTCTTCCAGGTCTTTCATGTCTTTTTTGAAATCTTCAAACTCCTTGTTCAGTTCACTTTGCTTGTCCTTCAAATCTTTGCTGTCCGTATTTTTATCGTCTGATTTTTTTGAAAGCTCATCCTGTTTCTTCGCCAGTTCATTTAGCTTGCTGATGTTGTCTTCGAGCTTTTGTTGCACTTCCATTTGCTTGAACAATTCAAGCGAACGCTCAATTTCCTTCTGCATATCCTTCGTGTCAAACTTCATCTCACTCAGTTGCTCCTGCAACTTTGCCTTGTCCATCTGATCCATCATTTTCTGAAGATCTTCCATCATCTTTTTCAGTTCAGGAGTCATCAGTTTATCCATCAAGGCTTCGAGTTGCTGCTGTTTGTCGAGTAGTTCTTTATTAACAGATTTGTATTCTGATTTCTGCTCGTTGTTCTGCTGGTTTTTATTCTTGATGTCTTCCAGTTTCTTTTCCAGGTCTTTTTGTTTTTCGATAAGATTAGCAGCTTTCTTCTTGTCTTCCCAATTCATTTCTTTCTTATCAAGTAATTTTTTGCTAAGGTCACTTACATCTTTCTGCAACTGTTTTGCCTGATCAATACTTTCTTTGAGATCATTCTTGATGCCTTCATTATTCTTGGACGTATTTTCTGCAATCTCTTTCAGTGTAGGAGCTTTAAAAACCTGACTTTGTGAGCGTGTCGATTTTCCTCCCGTCAAACCATCGTTGTCTGTGATTTCAAAATAATATTCGATTTCATCTCCGGTAGAAATATTAATTTGGGAAACATCCCAGTTATAAAAAAACTGATCTTGTGTTGTGTTCTTATTGATGGTGAGTACTTCGCTGAGTTGCTTGTCCTTGTTTGGAAGACTGTCGTTTGATCCTCCTGAGGCGGATTTCGTTTCACTCAATTTGAGATACCGATAGTTGAAGGTGAGTTTTGAAAAACCATAATCATCTTTGACGAGGCCTTTGAAAAAGGTGCGCTTCGTAGAGAAAGAATCCTTCTCCTGCTCGATGGAAATGGAAGGATACAAATCCGGGATAACAGCAATGGAATAACGAATCGAATCTTTGCTGTGCAAAAATTTATTTGCCGTGCTCACGGAATACGAATCGTTTCGGAGAAACCGTTTGCTGAAAACAAAACTGTTTTCATCCGCTTTCACCGGAGAAATAAGTGTGTCCTGGAAATTTAATTTTAACTCATCCGTATTTTGTGTGTTGAATTTCCAACTCACTTTTGTTCCGGCAGGAATTACAAGATCGCCTGTGTTCTGAATTTTTTCATTTTGTTTTTTCAGGTAGGCAGGATAATCCAGGCTGATATCAAAATTCATCAACAAAGGATTTGGCAAGGCTTCCAGCGAATATTCCTTTGAATAAAAACCATCTGCAAACAAACGGAAGGAAATATTTTTCTGAATATTCTTGAACACATGATGAAAGGTGATCATGTTTTCTTTTTCCAGCTTGAATTGATTGTTGTCAATTTCAATGTATGCTTCCTGTGGTACTTCATTGCCGGAAACTTTAATATCAAGTTGATAATCCTGTTGCTGAACAGTTTTTAAATCTTTGTTGAGAATTTCAAATGTAAATGGCGCGGGTTTTTCAAAATACGTTCCGTGTTCAATCAGTCTTTTTGTACTCTCTTTAATCAGGCTCGGAGCGGTAAATAGCAATACTACTAAAACTAAAAACGGAATGAATGCATAGCGCAGGTATTTTCTATTTTCATTCAGGTTGATCGCTGAGGTAAACGGAACCGGTTTCAGTTCTGCTGCTTTTTGATTGATACTCGCTGTGAGAAGTTGGAAGCCGGAAATTGGAGATTGGAAACTGTTGACCGTAGACTGTGGACTGTTGACTTGTTCAGTCTGCTGTTTCAACTGAAGAACATTCAGAAGCTTGTCTTTCACATCTCCAAAATGATCTCCGATAATTTTTGCGGCTTGTTCATGCGAGATTATTTTCCCGATGCGATAAAGATGGATGAGCGGAACGACCACAAAATTTCCGATGATGAAAAGATTTCCAAAAACAAAAACATAAAACAACGTAGTGCGTAAACCTACGCTGAAGTGACCGAAGAACTCAAGTGAAGTCACGAGTAAATAAAAGGCAAGCGATACCGTGAATGAATAAATCGCTCCGCGGATCAGTTTATTTTTATAAAACTTCCGGATAAATGCATCCAGTTTTGCAATAAGGAGTTGATAATTGTCTTTACTTAATTCCACTGATTATAAAATTTTGATTAAACCGATTCATGAAAGGAGGTCACTGATTTTCCAATGCATCCGGTTCAATGCAAAGATAAGGATTCAACGGGCGATAGCGGGATTTATTATGTTATGAAAACCTTAAGTACGGAACATTTGTATGAGATTCCTCACTGCGTTCGGAATGACAGGGCTATTAGCGAGAGAGAAGTCGGGAAATGCCGCGCCTTCTCTCTCGCCTCTCTTTTATTAAGGTTGTCATTCCGAACGGAGTGAGGAATCTGGAAATAAATCGGTGTAATCTTTTGAAATCTCCCTAATCATCCTCTTCTAAACCTTCCAAATACGCCAAGCGGAAGCTTATAACCGGATTTAGCCTGGAGATAGAGTTCACCGGTATCTAAGCGGGGAGTTCCTGATAAAAGATTTTCGATGATGAGTGAAGAGAACCCAAGCGAGTAGGTATTCAGAACGAGAAAACATTGTTCATCATCCAGTAATTGGAAAACATGTTCCATCATTTCATGGATGTTGTCTTCCAGCTTCCATTTCTCACCGTTTGCACCGTGACCATACGCCGGAGGATCGAGAATAATACCCTGGTATTTTTTGCCACGTTTCACTTCGCGTTTTACAAATGTCAATGCATCTTCAACCACCCAACGTATGTCTTTCAATCCCGAAAGTTCCATGTTTTCTTTTGACCAGGTCACCACTTGTTTAATGGAATCCAAATGTGTGATGTCTGCCCCGGCTGCTTTCGCAGCGAGCGATGCGCCGCCTGTGTAAGCAAATAGATTCAATACTTTCGGCTGCTCCATGTCCAACTTTTGAACGCTTTCAGCAATGTAATCCCAATTCACAGCCTGTTCCGGAAAAATACCAACATGTTTAAATGCTGTAAGCGCAAGCTTGAATTGTAACGTTGAGCCAACTGCCGACTGCATACTGCCGACTGCATACTCAATCACCCACCTCTCCGGCATCTCCCTCACCTTCTTCCAATCGCCTGAAGAACTCGATCGTTGAATAAATTTTGCATGAGCAGTTTTCTCCCACTCTTTTTCAGAAAGTTTTTTCTCCCACACTGCTTGCGGTTCGGGACGAATGAGAATGTATTTTCCAAAGCGTTCTAACTTTTCAAAATCTCCGCAATCAATGAGTTCGTAATCGGGAAAGTTGGTTGGAGTGAGCAATTGCATGGAGCGAAAGTAAACATTTGAAAATTTGGAATAGAAGGGAATAACCGGGCTGTCATTCCGAACTTGTTTCGGAATCCCTCGATTTTGCAGAGCTGAAACAAGTTCAGCATGACAGGTGTTAGTATTATTGCTTCACAAACTTCTTCACTATCGCTCCGCTCTCCGTGATCAGTTTGCAGAAATAAATTCCTTGTGACAGGTGAGATACATTAATTTCGAGAATATGGATGCTGGACGTTGGATGTTGGAAGTTTAAAATTTGAAGTTGTCCTATCACATCATAAACTTCCAAGCGCTCAACGTTAAACTTTGAACTTTGAACTATTAATTTATAGCTTGCCGGATTGGGATAAACAGAAACATCATTCTCTATTGTATTTTCTTTCACGTCTGTGCTTACCGCACATAAATTGATTAGCTGAACGGGAATGTTTCTGCTAGTATCTGTTCCATCGCCCAGTTCTCCCTGTGTATTATTTCCGCAAGCCCAAGCAGTACCATTGTTTTTCAGGAATATAGAATGCCCTCCTCCCCTGGCAATGGAAGTGATGTTGCTTAACCCGACTGGAGCAGATACCTGAACGGGAGTAGTTCTATTAATAGTTGTTCCATCCCCCAATTGTCCATCCTGATTCAACCCGCAAGACCACATAGTTCAATCATTTTTCAGGAAAAAAGAATGTGCTGATACATCCCCTTGTGCAATGGCAATAATATCATTTATATTCCAAGTCTGAATAGGAAGGAGTCTGTTTATATAATCCCCCACTCCAAGTTGTCCATAGTTATTTCTTCCGCAAGACCATACCGTTCGATCATTTTTCAAAAAAAGTGAATGGTACGCTCCTCCTGCAATCGAAATAATGCCTGTTAAAATAGAATCCTGTGTAGGAAGACTTTTATTGATTTGAGTTCCATCCCCAAGCTGTCCGTACAGATTCCATCCGCAAGACCATACTGTTCCGTTATTTTTTAAGAAGATAGAATGGCGCTGTCCACAGGCAATAGCAACAACATCATTTAAACCTAAAACCTGTATAGATATGGTTCTTGGGGTTAAAGTTCCATCACCAAGTTGTCCATAGGAATTATAACCGCACGCCCAGACTGTGCCATCATTTTTCAGAAAAAGAGAATGATCATTTCCCCCACTAATGGAGATAATATCGGTTAACCCTAAAACTTGTACAGGAATAGTTCTTCGGAGAATTGTAGTCCCATCTCCAAGTTGTCCTTCAAAATTTCTTCCACAAGCCCACACTGTTCCGTCAGTTTTCAGGAAAAGTGAATGATCCCCTCCACAAGAAATCGCTGCAATGTTGGATAAACCCGAAACCTGTATGGGAACATCTCTATTGATTGTGTCACCTACCCCAAGTTGTCCATAATTATTCCATCCACAAGCCATAACAGTTCCATCGGCACATAAAAAAAGAGAATGACCAAACCCCCCTGCAATATTTTGCGCATTTGTACCATTACTCCAGCCAAGAAAGGTGAGAACTGCAATTAAAATTGTTTGTAAATGTTTTTTCATTTGATTTGTTTTTAATAATTAGGAATTACGATAATTGGGTGAAGAATATGGTTAAATCAACTCATATACTTTTCCGGGCAATGATCGAAGTACTCCCGCAAACTCAAGATTTAAAAGCGTGGAAGAAACTTTACTCATCGGCATCTTCGAATGAATCGTGATGTTGTCAATATCGAGCTTGCCGTTTTGCTGAAGCAAGTCAACCAATACTTTCTCTTCCGGTTTTAATTCATGAAAAAATTTCAGTTGCTTGTTTTCTTTTTTGGCTGATACATCATCGTTCCAGTTCAGCATATCAGCAACCTGGTCAGCGGTTTCAACAAGCATCGCTCTGTTGAGACGGATCAGTTCATGACATCCTTCCGAATATTTTTCACCTATTTTTCCGGGAACTGCAAATACATCACGGTTGTATGAATTTGCAATATCAGCGGTGATAAGCGCTCCGCCTTTTGTTGCTGATTCAATCACGATGGTTGCGTCTGTCATGCCTGCGACAATACGGTTTCGTGAAGGAAAATTTTCCCGGTCAGGATTTGTTTTGCTGATGAATTCAGTGAGAACTCCTCCATTGCGAATCATTTTTTCTGCCACCGGTTTATGAACGGAAGGATAGATGCGGTCAAGTCCGTGAGCAAGTACACCAATGGTCGGGATATTATTTTTCAAGGCTTCTTTGTGCGCAATGATGTCGATGCCATAAGCAAGTCCGCTTACAATGGTTGCATTGTATTTTGAAAAACCTTCGATGAATGATTCCGTAACTTGTTTTCCGTATGGTGTCGAATTTCGTGTTCCCACAATGGCAACGATCCGTTGCGTATTCAGATCCGTTTCTCCTTTTAGAAAAAGGAGTACCGGAGCGTCATCGCAATTTTTCAAACGAGCAGGATAATCCTTGTCGAGATAAAAAAAGGATTTGATCTTGTGTTTGCGAATGAACAATACTTCTGCTTCTGCGCGTTCAAAAGTCTTGTGATTTAAAATGGCATCCGCGCGCTCGGAACCTATGCCCGGAATTTTTTCAAGCTGACTTTTTTTTCGCTTGAAAATATTTTCAATACTGCCGCAGTAGCTTACTAAATTTTTTGCGAGTACGCTTCCGACTCCGGGCACTAACGTAAGCGCAACCTGGTATTTCAGGTATTCATCAGGTGTGTTCATGAGAAAAAAACATTTGTATCTTGGTCGGACTAAATTAAAACAAATTCTTTTGTTTATGCGGCTTCCTGCAAAGAAATTAATTTACCTGTTTATTTTTCTTTCATCTTCTCTTTCTGCTTGGGCTCAAACAGGCATCAAAGGGAATATCGCTTCTTCGAAATCAAAAGAAACCCTTGCCGGAGTTACCGTGATTGCTGATGATACGAATGCTGTTTCAAGCGATGCGAGTGGAAATTATACGATCAATCTTTCTGCAGGAATACACCGATTGGCTTTTAAGCTCATTGGTTTTGCAGAGAAAAAAAATTCAGTAGAAATTAAATCAGGAGAATTAAAAGTTGTCAACGTATTCCTTGATGAATCGGCACTGGATTTAAATGTGGTGGTTGTGAGTGCCAGTAAGTTTGAACAGCGGCTTGAAGATGTAACGGTTTCCATGGAAGTAATCAAACCTTCGATCGTTGAAAATAAAAATACCACTTCCATGGATGATATTATTGATCAGATTCCGGGAGTGAATGTCATCGACGGACAGGCAAACATTCGTGGTGGAGCAGGCTGGAGTTATGGAGCCGGCAGCCGTGTGCTGATATTGGTAGACGATCTTCCTGAACTTACAGCTGATGCCGGAGATGCGAAATGGAGTTTTCTTCCGGTGGAAAATCTTGAACAGATCGAAGTGATCAAAGGTGCATCATCAGCATTGTTCGGATCGTCGGCGTTGAATGGTGTAATTAATATTCGCACGGCTTATCCGAGAGATACCCCAATGACAAAGGTTAATTTTTTTACAGCCATTTATGATGATTCCAACCCCAATAATAATTCGGGTAATAATGCAAATGATTTTCATTGGCCGGGAAATATTCCTCAAAGGAATTCAGGAATGGATTTTTTTCACAGCCGTAAAATAGACAACCTCGATTTTGTGTTGGGCGGAAACATATTCATGGACGAAGGTTATCGCAGAGGTGAATATGAACATCGCGCTCGAATAAATGTAAACCTCAGGTATCATCCCGAAAAAATAAAAGGCTTGTCATATGGAATCAATGTGAACACCATGTTCACGGATGGAAGTTTGTTTTTCATTTGGAACGATGATACATCGGGAGCTTTCATTCCTGCTCCTAATACGCTGAGTAGTTACCGGACTCGCCGCACCAACATGGATCCTTTCATTACCTACGTTGACAAAAAAGGAAACAGTGTTAAATTAAGAACGCGTTGGTTCAATACGATCAATGAAAATAATACTTCGCAAGCCTCGACAGGAAATCTTTACTATACCGAACTTCAATATCAAAAACGCTTTAGTGAAAATTTGACTACCACAGGAGGAATTGTCAAAACTCATTCTGATGTCAAAAGTCAGTTGTATCAGAATCACAATGGAAATAATCTTGCTTTGTATGCACAAGGTGATGCAAAATGGAAACGGTTTACATTTTCTCTTGGCGTGCGCACCGAACAAAACGAGTTGGATAGCCTGAAGGAAAAATTTGTCACAGTCTTTCGTGCAGGAACCAATTACCGTCTTTTTAGCGAAACACATATGCGTGCTTCATTCGGCCAGGGTTACCGTTTTCCTTCGGTAGCAGAAAAGTTTGTCGAGACACAGGTTGGTGGCATTAATATTTTTCCGAATGATTCACTGAATTTCGAAAAAGGAATTTCAGCTGAGATTGGAATCATGCAGGGAATTAAAATCGGCGGATGGAAAGGATACCTGGATGTGGCGGGATTCCTGACGGAATATAAAAATATGATTGAATTTGTTTTTGGTCCCTGGGATTCTGTTTACATCGATTTGAACGGAGGTAGTTATCAACTACACGGATTTGGATTTCGCTCGTTCAATATCGGAGATACCAGGATAAAAGGAGTTGATATTTCTCTTTCAGGTTCAGGAGAAATTTTCAGCGGTGTGAAAATGTCTGTCATTGCAGGCTATACGTTCATCGATCCGCAACAGATTTCATTCGACAGCGCCTACGTTAAAGTGGTAAACAGCCCGTTTGATACGATCATGCTTGGTAAAAATTCTTACTTGGGAAGTGATTCAAGTTATTTTTTAAAATACCGTTTCAGTCACATGGTAAAAGCGGATGTAGAGTTGACATACAAAAAAGTTTCTTTTGGAATCAGCATGCGTTACAATAGCTTTATGAAAAATGTGGATAAGGCTTTTGTCAAAAAGATACAACCGTACCCTGTTTTTCCGGTTACGGAAATTGTTCCCGGTTTGGAACATTACAGGGAAACGCATCACACCGGTGATGCCATCTTTGATGCGCGGCTTTCTTACCAGGCGACAAAATTTATGAAGGCAGCATTCCTTGTGAAGAATGTTTTCAATCGAGAGTACATGGGGCGTCCGGCAGATATGCAACCACCACGATCTTTTGTAACGCAATTTAGTTTTGTCTTTTAAAGGCTTCTTTAAAATTATTGTTTCCGATATTTGCTCTTCTAAAAATAAAAAGTTTGAATGAAGAATTTTATTTTTCTCTTGCTGTGTTGTTGCTGTTGTGTTGCACACGCGCAAAGTCCGGAATTGTTGAACAAGTATCAATATGTTTATCTACCGCAGTTGTATTACGATAAAGGTAAAACTGATATTTACGGAATCAGGGAAACGGTTGCAGGCAAACTGAATGCATCCGGCGTTACGTTGTTTCTTGAAGAGAGCTCAATTCCGGTGGCAGCGATGCGAAATCCCGGCTCGATGCTTCATTGCATCGTGAATAATTCTCCTTCTTCGAGAGGAACAAATTTTTCAGGGATTAGAATTTTATTCCTCGATTCTAAGAATGACACCATTCTGAATTGCTCGACCGTTGCAACGCTTGGTTTTAAGTTGAATGATACAAGGCAAAGTTTTATCGGTGCTGTTCAAAAGGCAATGGATGCTTTTAATAATTATCACTATCAGTTTTCTGATTCATCATCTTCTTTAATTGATCAGCGCATAACGAATGCTGATAGCATTCAATGGAGTCCTGATAAAAAACTTTCGTGGTCCGATTTCAAAGGAACTGCTGATGCGGAAGATCCCGCAGATGCATTGACATATACAACGCATCAAAGCAGTTTCAATGCTTTTGGTGTCGGAAACCGGTTTCATGTGGAGTCGGATGTGGTATGTTGTTTTATCAAGGACAAGTCGTGGGTAAAAAAAGGAATGCAAACGGATTATCTTTTAAATCACGAGCAACGTCATTTCGATTTAGCCGAAGCAGGTGCGCGCGAATTCAGGAAACAACTGAAGACGGCTCATTTCACAGCTGAAAATTTTCATAAGGAAGTTCAGCGAATCACCATTGAAATGGATCAGAAGTACAAAAAATTACAGCAACAATATGATCAGGAAAGCGATCATAGTCGCATTGAAGGGAAACAGAAAGAGTGGGATGAGAAAATAGATGCGATGTTAAAAGCGCTGGAAGAATATAAATAAGAGAATCCGGAAAAGGATTACTTCAGCTCAATCGTTGATTTTCCAATGAGCGATCCCAAATGATAAAGCTCAACAATGTATTTCCCTTTGCTGAATTCGCTGCCTTTCGCCCAAATTGTTTCAGCTTGTGTTTCGTTATTAGCATAATCAATGGTTTCCCTGGATGTATAGACAAGCGCTTGTCCGTTGCTCATAAAAGTTTCTTGTGTCGTTGACATGGCAGCACCATCAGGCCCAAGTACCCGAACGTAAATATCAATCGGACCTCTTTCAACCACCTTATTTTCACTCAACATAAATTTCGTTCTGATGCGTTGAATCTGTTTCGCCTTATTCGTGATCAATTCCTTTCCGCTCGATTTGTAACGAAGCCCTTCCGTAACAATATTGGTTGCCTTTAAAACGGAACCCGCTGCAACCTTTGAAGCAAGTTTTGAATTTTCAGAAGCAAGATTTTGAACCTTGTTTTTCTCTGCCGAAAGATTTGAATTGAGATTTTGATTTTCTGTTTGCAGCTCGGCATTTACTTTATTGAGAGAATCAATTTGCCCGGTATAAAGCGTATTCATTTCTCTCAATTTAGTCAACTCGGCTTTTGCTTTTGCAATTTGAGCAGGTCCACCGATGGCAATCAACTTTTGTATTTCAGAAACTTTCGCTTTTATTTCTTTGTCCTTTTCAGATAATTGTCCTAAAAGATCGACATTATCGGCTTTTGTCTTTTCGTATTGAGCTTTTACTTCATTGAGTTGTACCTGCAAAGCATCCTTTTCTGCCGATGTTGTAATGATGGCTTGATTGGCAATATCAAGACTGTTTTTCTTTTCAAAAAATTGCCAGAGAAGCAAACCATTGGTGCCAAGAAGAATGGTAATGACAATGATTACAATCCCTTTTTTAGGACCTTGTTCCTCTGATTTGTCGGGTGTTTCCATATAAAGAAGCTAACGAAAAATTTACGTGTTAACGATAGTTTTATTCGATTCATCCACGAAATTCAAACGCAATTCTGTGAGAAATCCATCTAGTATACGTGCAAGTTCATCCGAAAGGTTCCCTTTTGTTTTTTCTTTCATCATCTCCAGCATATTGATGGATTGTTTTGCCTGCATTAAATCACGTTCGATCTTATCGGTAAAAGGGTTTTTTAATTTACCCATGGATTGCATGGCAGATGTGTGAAAAACATAAAGCAACTGAATAAACAACTGATCGTTTTCGTTCATACACTAACTAATTTGTGCCTTCATGAATAAAATATTTCAGTACTTATTTTTTCTTTTAGTAATTCCTGCTGCATGTTTTAAAAAAAAGAATGACATAAAACGAGATCTGTCTAATGCACCAAAGATACTATTTTTTTGATGTTGTCAACTGTGTTAACCCGGGTGAATTTTTTTTATGCCGTGCTTATTTTTATCCGAACAATAATCCGAACACTTCTTCCACTTTTGCAACCGGTTGAATTTCTATTTTTTCAAAACGGGTTCGCTCAAGTCCTTTCATGTTGTATTTCGAGATGATCATTTTTTCGAATCCCATTTTTTCAGCTTCGCTGATGCGTTGTTCGATTCGTGTAACAGGTCTGATCTCGCCACTCAATCCGACTTCTGCCGCTAAACAAAACTTCGGATTGATTGCCATGTCTTCATTGGAAGAAAGTACTGCACAAATGACTGCAAGATCAATGGCCGGATCTTCCACTTTTATTCCTCCTGCAATATTCAGAAAAACATCTTTTGTACCGAGACGAAAGCCACAACGTTTTTCAAGCACGGCAAGCAACATACTGAGTCTTCGCAAATCAAATCCCGTTGAGGATCGTTGCGGAGTTCCATATACAGCGGAACTTACAAGCGCCTGCGTTTCGATGAGCAATGGACGTATACCTTCCATGGTTGCTGCAATGGCAACACCGCTCAATGATTCTTCGCGATGAGCCATCAAAACGGCTGACGGATTTTCGACTTCTAAAAGTCCTGCTCCTTGCATTTCATAAATTCCGATTTCAGAAGTGGATCCGAAACGGTTTTTTGCTGCTCTCAAAATCCGGTACACATGATGACGGTCACCTTCAAACTGGAGTACAGTGTCAACCATGTGTTCAAGCACTTTCGGTCCGGCAATGGTTCCGTCTTTTGTAATATGGCCGACTAAGAAAACAGGAGTGGATGTTTCTTTTGCAAAACGCAATAACTCAGCAGCGCTTTCACGTATTTGGGAAACGCTTCCCGGAGATGATTCGATCTTACTTGTAAAAATTGTCTGGATGGAATCAATAATCAATAAAGACGGTTGCAACACACTTAGTTGCGCGAAAATATTTTCAAGGGAAGTCTCTGTGAGAATATAAAGTTGATCACTTTTCATTCCGAGCCGGTCAGCACGCATTTTAATTTGTTGTTCACTTTCTTCTCCCGATACATAAAGTGTTTTCTGGTTCTTCATTTTCAAAACCAGTTGCAACAGAAGCGTTGACTTGCCAATGCCCGGCTCGCCTCCGATCAATACCAAAGAACCGTACACCAATCCTCCGCCTAAAACGCGGTTCAATTCTTTATCAGGAATTGACATTCGATGATCATCGGTAATTGAAATTCCGGAAAGTACTTGCGGAGATGCTGTTATGTTTTTTTTTCCTGTGGAGGTACTCCAAAGTTTTTTTTCCGTCGTCGTATTAATGATTTCTTCAACGTAGGTGTTCCACTCTCCACATGAATTGCACTTGCCGATCCATTTCGGAGATTGGGCGCCACAGTTCTGGCAGAAGAATGCTGTCTTTGTTTTCGATTTAGTTAACGACATGTCAGGCAAAAAATAAAGAATGAAATAAGATGATCAACAGGCAAATCTCAACCTAAAAAATGAAAAAGAAAAATTATTTCCTGCTTTTAATTATTTTTTCTTCAATCAAGGAGGTTGAATATCCTTTAAGGAAATCTATGGTCTTTACAGTTCCTCCGCTCGCTTTCACAATATCGTATCCGACAATTTCTTCCGGCTTGTAATCAGCACCTTTCACCAACACATCAGGCTGAACTAGGTTGATTAGATTGTAAGGAGTTTCTTCATCAAATAAGATGACAGCATCTACAAAATGAAGCGATGCAAGAATCATCGAACGTTGTTGCTCATCATTGATCGGGCGATGAGGCCCTTTTAATTTTGATGTGGATTGGTCTGTGTTTACGCCGACAATTAAGAAATCAGCTTCATCAGCTGCTTTGCTTAAATAATCAACATGGCCGAGGTGAAGAATGTCAAAGCAACCGTTTGTAAAAACAATTTTCTTAGACAGAAGTTTCCAGGCGGAAACCTGTTTCATCAATTTCTCCGAATCAAAAATCTTTGATTGTATGACTTCAAGTGCTTGCATTGTTCATCTTTTTTCGTGAAAAATATAACAGGATGAGGGAAAGAAATCCCAGTACGATTGCAAAGATAGTTTGTGAACCGTGAACTACAGTTGCATACACCAACCCATCGCTTTCAGGAATGTTAAACATGGTGAGTGCTTCCTTCACAAAGAAGTGGTAAGCACCGATACCGCCCTGCACCGGGGCCGACATGCCGAAACCACCCGCTACCAGCGTAAAAAGACTTGCGGTTAAGTCGAGATGTTTTGTTGCGTCCAGCGAAAAGAAACAGAGATAGGAGGTAAGCATATAAAGTCCCCACATTGAAATGGTAAGAACGATGTAGAGGAAATTATTTTTTATTTGTCTTACAGTTCGTAATCCTTCCAGCAAGCCGATAAAAAAGTTTTTTATTTTTTTAAAGAAATTCAGGGCGAAATTTTTTTTTCTGAAAATAACCAGGATGATCAAAAATAAAATTCCTGCGACACCTGTTACAACGAGGATTGAAGGCGAAGAAAAGATGTTGTTCAGTTTTTCATTTAATGGTGTAAAAACATGGAGATGAATAAACGTAGAAAGACGTTCATACTCTAACATGGCGGCAATAAGAAGACAAGTGAGTAAACACAGCACATCAATCACGCGTTCTACGATCACAGTACCGAATAATTTTTCGAAAGGAATTTTTTCTGAACGGTTGAGTGCTCCGCAACGGGAAACTTCACCTAATCGTGGCAACGCGAGGTTGGCAAGGTAGCCAACCATCATTGCGTAAAACGTATTGCTGAGTTTCGGATGGTAACCCATCGGTTCAATCAACATTTTCCAGCGAACAGCACGAATGAAATAAGAAATGATTGAAAGCACAAGAGAAAGTCCTACCCAGCGATAATCCGCAGACTGAATGTCTTTCCAGATTTTTGCAAGATTTTCATGCCTGAAAACAAGCCATAGAAGTGTGATACCAATGGCAAGCAAAATGATAAACTGAAGAAAAGAACGGACGCTTGTTTTCAAATTATGTTCTCAATTTGTTATTCGCATCAGGAAAAATAATAGTGGGTTTGAATTTTTTTGCGTCTTCAAAATCCATGGTTGCATACGAAACAATGATAACGACGTCACCAACCTGGGCTCTTCGAGCAGCTGGACCGTTCAAACAAATCTGTCCGCTTTCTCTTTTTCCTTTGATCGCGTAAGTCTCAAAACGTTCACCATTATTCACGTTCAGCACTTCCACTTTTTCATTTTCAATAAGGTTGGAAGCATCCATCAAATCTTCATCAATGGTAATGCTGCCGACATAGTTAAGATCGGCTTCGGTAACCTTGACGCGATGAATCTTTGATTTTAAAATTTGAATTTCCATTTGCGTGGTAAACGTACAAAGTTTATAGCGGAGACAAAATTATAAAATTCACTTACGGGGATTCAATAAAACGTTATCAATCAATCTAACCTTTCCTAATTTAACAGCGGTAAAAACACGTAGTTGTTTTGAAAAGTCCCATTGATGGATTGGCTGAAGTTTTTCTTCATCAGCGATTTCAAGATATTCAACTTGTCCTCCGGTTGCTGATTCTATTTTTTCAATTACTTTTTGTTGAATGTCTTCCACAGAAAATTCTTGCCAATGATCACGAACAAAAAATAATGCCTTCGAAATTTCAGGTGCTTTTTTCCTATCAGATTCGCTGAGCAACATATTTCTTGAGCTCATGGCAAGACCATCGCTTTCACGGACAGTCTCGCAACCGATAATTTTTACAGAGGAGTTCATTTTTCTAACTAATTCCCGAATAATTGCGAGTTGTTGAAAATCCTTCTCTCCAAAATATGCATAGTCAGGATTTACGATGTGGAAGAGTTTGGAAACAATTTGAGCGACCCCTTTAAAATGTCCCGGACGATGTTTCCCTTCCATGACATTTTCCAATTCACCGAAATCGTAATTTTCATTTTCAGTTTTACCGGGTGGATACATTTCTTCTACGGAGGGAAAAAAAAGAAAATCTGTCCCGACTTTTATCAATTGTGCTTCGTCGGATTCAAAAGTCCGGGGATAGTTTTTTAGATCATCTGCGTTATTAAATTGTGTCGGATTCACAAATATGCTTACAACCACCAGGTCGTTTTCATTTTTTGCGTTCCTTATTAATGTCAAATGTCCTTCATGCAATGCTCCCATGGTTGGGACAAAGCCAACTTTTTCCCCAAGACTTCTTTTGTCAGAAATAACCGATGTTAGCTCTGCTCGTTTATCGAATAAGATCATTGAATAAAATCGTGGTCAAATATGAAAATTAATCTTCGGAATGTGGCAAATTCATTTTTTAATGATGGAAAAATACAACTATGAACAGTTTATTTATTTTTTTGACTCTTTATTTAAGATTCTTAAACAAAATAATGAGGGGAACTAATTATCAGAAAGTCAAGCTATTGTTAAATTTTTTGAGTGCTTCAGGGAAATTTCGTATCTTTGCCTACCAAACACAAAATCCCCTTCACAGATGAAAAAATCAAAAGTTTTGTTTATTTCCCAGGAGATGATGCCGTTTCACGAAGTTACAGAAATTGCACCGATTGCCAGACAGTTACCACAAGGAATTCAGGAAAGAGGGAAAGAAATCCGAACTTTTATGCCACGCTTCGGATTGATCAACGAAAGAAGGAACCAATTACATGAAGTAATCCGTTTGTCGGGAATGAACCTGATTATTGATGACAGCGATCATCCGCTTATTATCAAAGTAGCATCCATTCAAAGTGCTCGTATGCAGGTTTATTTTATCGACAACGAAGAATATTTTCAACGAAAAATGTTTTTTCATGATGCGAAGAAAAAATTCTTTAAAGACAACGAAGACAGGATGATCTTTTTCTGTCGCGGAGTTTTAGAAACCGTAAAAAAATTAGGATGGGCTCCGGATATCATTCATTGTCATGGATGGATGACAAGCCTGGTTCCATTTTTTGTCAAAACAAGTTACAGGGAAGATCCGATGTTTAAAAATTCCAAAGTGGTTTATTCACATTATCACCAGGACATGGATGAGACATTTAGTCCGAATCTTTCCAAGAAGTTAAAGATGGATGGAATTACCAATGACGATCTGAAATATTTTAAAGATCCGACCATGGTAAATGTGAGTCTTGCTGCTATGAAAATGAGTGATGGAATTGTAAAAGGAAGTTCTGATAAGCATACTTCAATTGATAATTTTTTAAAGAAAGTTAACAAGCCGGTATTGGTTCATCAACCGGTGGATGAAAACGAAAATTACGTAGATTCATACTCTAATTTTTATGATGAAATCCTGGAACAGGAATCTGCTGTTCTTGTTGACTAAATATGAATAGACCTTTTTCGTCCGGAATTTCTTTCGCTGGATTTTCCGCAATCATCCGAGGCATCATTAAGATTATCGAAACTATTTCCTCTGTAATTCTACAGAGGAAATATTTTTTGGGCTTAGCAATCGGCTTTAGCCTGTTGATTTCATTCTCTTCGTGTAAGGATCCGGATGAGTTGGGCCTGGAAGTGCAGCCATCATCCGATCAACTTTCAGTAATAAAATCTGACTCAGCGACATTATTTACCGCTACAGTAAAGGAAGATTCTTTGCCTTCTAAAGGCGTTTCCTTGCAATTACTTGGCAGCTACACAGATCCTGTGTTTGGAAGAAGTGATGCAAGTTTTTACACACAGGCATTGCTTGGCCTTGTCTTTTCAAACGGTGCTGATACGCTGATACCTGATTCGTTGGTGCTATCTCTCGCCTATGTAGGACATTACGGAGATACAAGTACAACTCAAACGGTGCATGTTTATCAGTTGACGGAAAGTATTTTACCTGACACAGGATATTATACCACCAAAACATTTTCTGATAGCGCTGTTGATCTTGCTAATAGCTTTACTTTTATTCCAAAGCCATCTGATAGTGTGCTGGTCGGTTCTTCAAACCAGCCCGCTCAATTAAGAATTCCACTTTCCATGTCAAAGGCTGCAGAATTCCTTTCATTTGATCATCGCACTGCACTTTCAGATAACTCAAACTGGATTAATTTTTTTAAAGGCTTGTATATAAAGACTGATCCTGTCTTAAGTGGAGGAACCATTTCT
Source organism: Bacteroidota bacterium (assembly GCA_043787975.1). Classification (GTDB taxonomy): domain Bacteria; phylum Bacteroidota; class Bacteroidia; order AKYH767-A; family 2013-40CM-41-45; genus JAPLDA01. Next base: position 91,456 of record JAYVUK010000017.1, on the reverse strand, counting down.
TATTTTGATTTATATAATTCGTATTCAAAGCTCACCTTGTATTTTAAAAAATCAAATGACCTAACTGCGGCATTGAGTTATGACTTCCCTCTTTATAGTGCTATCCGGGTAAATCACCAGGAACATACTTACAATGGTACTGCGACCGATGTTGGTCATCAATTGCAGGATTATACCTTTAAAGATTCGGTGAATTATATCCAGGCAATGGCCGGTGTGAAAACGAAAATTACCTTTCCATACCTGAAGCATTTTACTGATTCAGGAAAAATTGTTGTGAACAAAGCAGAATTGGAGATTACAGTTCAATCAGGATCAACTAATGGTTTTGATACTCCGGCAAAACTATTACTTGTAGGCATTGATTCACTGGGTGTCTCTTACCTGATCACAGATTATTTTGAAGGAGCCAGTTATTACGGAGGTTCCTATACTTCATCCAACCGTACATACAAGTTTAATATCGCGCGGCATTTACAGGGAATTCTGGATGGCAGAATTTCTAATAGCGGTTTGTATCTTTTAGTCTCAGGAGCCGTTGTACAAGCAAACAGGGTAATTATTAACAGTGGAAAAAATTTAACCTATCCAATGAAACTCCACCTGTTTTATACGAAACTACCCAACTAATTCTTCCTTATCATGTGTGGAATTGTAGCCTACATTGGAAAAAAAGAGGTGTATCCGATCCTCATAAAAGGATTGCAGCGACTCGAATACCGCGGATACGACAGTGCCGGCATTGCAATTATTAATGGCGGCCTGAAAGTTTTTAAGAAAGCAGGCAAAGTAAGCGAGCTGGTCGAGTTTACAAAAGACAAAGATGTTTCAGGTCACATAGGCATGGGACATACGCGTTGGGCAACACACGGTGAGCCAAACGACCGTAATGCTCATCCACAACTTTCTCAATCGAAAAATTTTGCCATCATCCACAATGGAATCATTGAAAATTATTCTTCCATAAAAGCGGAGTTGAAAAAACGCGGACATGAATTTTCAAGTGATACGGATACGGAAGTTCTCATTCATCTTATTGAAGATATTTATGAAAATGGAAATGTCGAGCTGGAAGAAGCCGTTCGTCTTGCTTTGGGTGAAGTGATTGGCGCCTATGCAATTGTCATTTTATCAAAAGAACATCCTGATGAAATGATCTGTGCCCGAAAAGGAAGTCCGATTGTGATCGGTATCGGGAAAGATGAAGGAGAATATTTTGTTGCATCTGATGCAACTCCGATTATTGAATACACCAACAATGTTATTTATCTCAATGATGGTGAAGTTGGAATTATCAAGGATAAAAAACTGGTCATTAAAACGATTGAGAACGAAGTTCAGAATCCATACATCCAGGAACTGGAAATGAAGTTGGAGATGTTGGAGAAAGGCGGCTACGAACATTTTATGCTCAAGGAAATTTATGAGCAGCCGCGTTCCATCTGGGATAGCATGCGTGGTCGCATTGATGCGAAAAAAGGATTTTTAAAATTAGGTGGAATTTCTGAATATGAAAATAAATTCGCCAACGCAAAACGAATCATCATCATCGGTTGCGGAACTTCATGGCATGCCGGTCTTGTTGCTGAATACCTGATTGAAGACCTTGCACGGATTCCTGTTGAAGTAGAATACGCTTCAGAGTTTCGTTATCGCAACCCTGTTTTGTATGAAGATGATATTGTAATTCCGATTTCTCAAAGTGGTGAAACCGCTGATACATTGGCAGCTATTGAACTTGCTAAATCAAAAGGAGCAACCATCTTCGGAGTTTGTAATGTGGTTGGATCATCCATTCCGCGCGCAACGCATGCAGGTGCATACACGCATGCAGGACCGGAAATCGGTGTTGCATCAACCAAAGCATTTACAGCGCAGATCACAGTGCTTACGTTAATTGCATTGCAGATAGCACGTCATCGCGGAACCATTACCGATTCGCGGTTTCATCAATTGTTAAGTGCGCTCGAGGCAATTCCTGCCAAGGTTGAAAAAGCATTGAAGACCGATGCGATTGTAAAAAAGCTCGCGGTAAAATTTAAAGACGTCCGCAATTTTCTTTACCTCGGAAGAGGTTATGGTTTTCCTGTTGCGCTGGAAGGTGCTTTGAAGCTGAAAGAGATTTCTTACATCCATGCAGAAGGTTATCCTGCCGCAGAAATGAAACATGGACCGATTGCTCTCATCGATGACAACATGCCTGTTGTTGTGATTGCAACGAAAAACAGTTCGTTCGAGAAAGTAGTGAGCAACATCCAGGAAATAAAAGCCCGCCGGGGAATTGTGATCGCCATTGTAACCGAAGGCGATGATGTGGTGAAAGAACTCGCTGATTATGTGATTGAAATTCCGGAAGTGGATGATATACTTTTACCACTTGTTTCAGTGATTCCGCTTCAGCTTCTTTCGTATCACATTGCAGTATTGCGCGGTAGCAATGTTGATCAGCCAAGAAACCTGGCAAAGAGCGTAACCGTTGAATAATTTTACATCCACTTTTTTTCCAGAATATCTCTTGCGTGGTAAGTGATAATGATGTTAGCACCGGCACGTGTAAAAGCGAACATATTTTCCATCACAATTTTTTGTTCATCGATAAATCCTGCGTTCGCTGCTGTTTTCACCATGGTGTATTCTGCCGAAACGTTGTAGCAGGCAACCGGTAAATTCGTGTTTTCTTTTACAGCACGAATTACATCGAGGTAGGCGAGTGCAGGTTTTACCATGACAATATCTGCACCTTCTTCTTCATCAAGTTTTGCTTCGCGCAAGGCTTCGTTGATGTTACGAAAATCCATCTGGTAACTTTTTCGGTCACCTTTTCCCGGAGCGCTGTCAGCGGCTTCACGGAATGGTCCGTAATAAGCAGATGCAAATTTGGTAGCGTAACTCATGATCGCTGTATTGACGAAATTATTTTCATCCAGTTTTTTCCTGATGGCTGCGATTCGTCCGTCCATCATATCGGATGGTGCAACCATATCAGCACCTGCCTGTGCATGAGCGAGAGACATCTTCGCCAATACTTCGAGTGAAGAATCATTGTCGACATAATTATTCTGTAAAATGCCGCAATGTCCGTGTGTCGTGTATGCACAAAGACAGACATCCGTGATCACAAATAAATCGTCTCCGAATTTTTTTTTCAATTCACAGACGGCTTCTGCTACAATAGAATGATCGTGATAAGCCGAATGAGCATCTTCAAATTTATCTTCACCAACTCCGAATAATAAAATTTTATTTATTCCAACCTTCAATCCTTTTGCAACATCGTCAACCAAAGCATCTATAGAAAACCGGCTGATGCCGGGCATTGCATCAATTGGCTGTATGCTATTTTTTCCTTTGATCACAAAATATGGATAGATAAACATGTCTTTCGACAAACGTGTTTCAGCAACAAGTTCACGGATGATTGGATTTTTCCGAAGTCGTCTGGGTCGGTGTATCATAAATGAATTATTTTATTTTTTTAATTTTCAGAAGCACGATTGAAAACAGCACGCACCAACCCGGCATCATCGAATGTATCCGGCAAACTATAATTGCCTGCTCCAAATTTTCTCAACGCATTTCCTGTTGCTTCGCCCATTGCAATTATTTTTTGATTTAGTTTCAATTTGTTTTTTTCAAAAAATGCCTCGACATTGCTTGGACTCGTGAAGAGAATTATTTCATGAAAAGGAATTTCTTCTTCATTTTTTTTCAATGTTTCGTACACAACAAGATCAACCACTTGTTTATCTTTTACAAAACCATTTTGTATAGAACGTAAACTTCCCTTTGCCTGCGGAAATAAAACGGTTCCGTCACCTACACGTGCAGCAAATTGTTTTCCCGTGAGCTTTGTGTCTGTTGAATAACCAATGAAGTCAGCACGCTTGCCATTTTTTCGCAATACATCCGCTGTTGCTTTTCCAACACATGCAAACTTTTGGTTTCCGATAACTGGTTTTTGCTGAAAGAAAAATTTCACGGCATGTTTGCTGGAAAAAAATATCCAGTCTGTCTCCGGGAAAGCTCTCATTGGAATCGGAATCATTTCAATTAAGGAGCGACCGCTGACATTAAATCCTTTTGCAGATAGCACATAGTGAAAATAATCTCCGTCACGCAAATTTTTTGTGATGAAAACAGAAACCGGTTTTACATGTTCAATTTTACTGACAACTTTTTCAGCAATTGTTTCCGGATTTTTTGATTCAACATACACGGAAACCGGAATCTCATCCCAAGCAGCAGCTTTGGTTGCACGCACTTTAAAAATTTCCTGGTCATCATCAAATTCCGCGTATGCTCCGACAGGAGCATGACATCCGCCATGAAAGAGATTCAACACAGTACGTTCGATGGAAATTAGTTGTGCTACCTCTTTGTTGTGAATTGCCTGTAGTTTTTCAAAAAGATCGCTGTCTTTTTTTCGAATCTGAATGGCAAGCACTCCTTGTGCCGGTGCAGGAATGAACTCTTTCGGATCCAGTTTCTCCACATGAAAATCGCTCACATCCAATTCTAATCTTTCTACACCTGCAGATGCGATGAGGATTGCATCGTAATTTTTATCCCTCAACTTTTGAATGCGGGAAGGAACATTCCCGCGCAAGTCTTTCAGCTCAACATCCTTTCTGAAAGAAAGCATTTGTGATTTTCTCCTGGCCGATGAAGTCCCGACAACTGCATTTTTTTTCAGTGAAAATTTTTGTTTGAGATCAACTGCTTCTTTTCGAATAATCAAAAGCTCGGAAGGATCTTCACGATCTGAAACTGCTGCAATCACCAGGTCAGGATGTGCTTCGGTCGGTAGATCTTTATGCGAATGAACGGCAATATCGGCTTCGTTATTTAAAACAGCATCTTCAATTTCTTTTGTGAAAAACCCTTTGCCTTCAAGTTTGTCGAGATTCAAATGTTGGATTTCGTCACCTTTGGTTTTGATGATACTCAATGAACAAGACAGTCCTATTTCTTCAAGCAATGATTTTACATGATTCGCTTGCCAGAGAGCCAGGTCGCTTCCGCGAGTTGCAATGATGAGAGGACGATTCATGAACGGATCCGGTTAGGCCAAAGGATAAAAATCAGGAAATTCTGTTACAGATTTTGGACAAAATTAAAAATATGAATTTTTAAAAAGGCCAATCAGTTCGCGTCAAGAATAATTTCTTTTGCCATCAACATGGGTACACTGATACATTTTTTCTCCATGTAATCTAGCACTTTGCTGAGTACATCTTTTGAATGTTCATCCAACAAGTTGATTTCACTAGCAAATACATCGTTCATTGCTTTGCTTTTTATCTCTCTTATTTTTTCAGGAACTTCTTTCATGGCCAGTTCAACCCTGCGAAGTCGAAGTGTTTGGTGGAACTCAACAATGTGTTCCCCGATAATTATTTCAGCAGCCTTTAATTCGCTGTGGCGTTCTCCAAGGTTTTTTTTTGCTTCTGTTTTCAATCGGTTAATATCAATCAGGCGAACATTATTTTTTTCAATCACTTCAGCGTCAACATCTGAGGGCATAGCAAGATCAATGATGATTTTTCCCGAACTATCTTCCTGTAAAAGTTTTTTATAAAGACTATTTGTAATGATTGGTTCTGTAGCGCTTGTACAGGTGATTAAAACATCAAAACCATTATTAAAATTTTCAAGCTCATCCAATGAATAGGCGTATGCCTGAATGAATTTTTCCTTCAGTGATTCCGCCAACAACCTTGCTTTATCAGGAGTTCTGTTGAAGATTGAAAAATTTCGAAAGCCGTGTTTTACCAAATATTTTGAAAAATTGGTATTTGTTTCTCCGGCGCCGATCATTAAAATTCTTGAATCGAGGCTTGCATTTAATTCACGAAGTCTGCGATAGGCAAGAGAAACAATGGAAACAGGATGTGTTGCAATTTTGGTTTCAGTAAAAATTTGTTTTGCCGTAACGATTGTTTTGCTGATGACAAGACGTAGAAAATCACCGGTGAGTCCGGCATCGTGACATTCATCGTACGCTTTGCGAACCTGTGTAATGATTTCGCGTTCGCCTACGACCATTGAATCAAGCGAAGAGGCGACAGAAAAAATATGATGTAAGGCGATATCGCCTTCGTAGACTTTTGTATGTTGAATGGCAAATTCAACTTCTTCGTTTGTCCATTCCTGGTTAAATGCCTTGAAGAATTTTTTCAGAAAAGATTGATCACAAACCCGGTCATTGGCAAAAATAAATTCGATGCGATTGCATGTTGCGAGATAGAAGAGTTCATCAATGAATAGTAAATCTTTGAGAGATGACAATCTTGCTAACCGAATATCTTCATCAAGAAAAAATTTACGAAGGTCTGTTAATGGGATTGTTTTATGGGTGAATGAAATGATTTTGAGACGCTGCACCTGAAAATTGATTTTTTCCGAGTGCGAAGGTCGGACTGCTATATTTTCTAATGTCATTAAATTGTCAGAAGCCCTTAAAATAATTAATTAAGGGAACAAAGTTAGAATCAATTGATAAATAGGAACATGATAAATATCAGGACTAAAAAACGAATTTGTCATTCCATTCTTCGGAAAAATATAAATCCCGTCTTATTATAACTAAGACGGGATTTCCTATGACTTGAAATTTTTTGTTTGAAAAAATTCTCCCTTGCAAGGCAGGCAGGCTTTATTAAGCCTGCTTTGCCCCGTTTGGGATGAACAACATAAAACACAAAAACACAAAATTCTTCATCGTATTTTTCAAGAAGCTTTCTTAAAAGGTTCGTAACTTAGGTTGACACTAATGGAGGCTTCTTTAGCCACTTTATCCTTTACCAGGTTTGGGACTTCGATTCCATAATCGGCAAGCAGTATTTTAAAGTCAGATTTTCCTGTAATCGAATTTCCTTTCACGACAATAGTTCCTGTAGTTTCAACATCCTTAGTAACTCCGTGAATGGTAAGTTTTCCTGCGATCTTAGTCGTATAACTTCCGTCTTTTGTCAGCACCACTTCACTCATGTTCTTAATGGTTCCTTTAAATGTTGCCTTTGGAAACTTATCTGATTCAGCATAGTTCTCGTTGAAATGCTCTTCCATCAATGCCTTTTCAAACGCAAAAGCTTTCATCAATACTGCAAATTCCATTTGTCCGGTGGAAGCATCTAACATGCTTGTTGCCTTATCATTGGTTGCTTCAATTTTTTCGGGAGAAGATGGTGATGTTGCATTGAAAATAATTTTTCCGTTCCGGGTAAAATATTTCGACTGGGCAATTCCGGAAAATGAAACAATCCATGAAAGAATAAAAGTTAATACAATCGTTTTTTTCATTGGTTTATTTAGAAATTAATTGTTCATCGTATCCGTAAAGACCTGTATAACCAGCTTCTTTAAAGGCAATTACGTTAAATTTAAAAATCTTGTTTGCTGAAACAATTTCAGTTTCCACATTCGCCTGCCGATCGATAAATTCCGGATGCGTTTTCATCAGATTCATCGGAAGTTTACGGCTGGCAGCACATCCCCATTCCTGGATAATTCCCAATGCAGCTTTGTTTGCATATAGTATAGTTCCTTCAAAATCAATTTTAATGACCGGGAATTTACTCTCATGCAAATTAATTGATAGTTCATAAGAGTCTGAATTTCCTTGCTGAACGTTATTCGTAGAGTCAAACATGAATTATTCTTTAGTGTTATTAATTATTATCTTCAGGTACGCAGTCTACAAGGACAACATCCATCAGCATTCCGGTGCATTTGCCTTTCACCCTTATAACCTGACCTTTCCTTAAATTTTGTACATCTTTTAAAATACTCTTATCGAATTGGCAACCGACTCCAGCCATGTCGCCTCCTTCGAGGATTAGACTGAATGTTCCTTTTGAATCAACCGCTTTGTCGGTTACTTTTCCATACACACAAACGACCTTGCCCAGGTATTTTTTATTTGCACTGGTTTCATCCTGATCAAATTCGTTGAAAAGTTTTTTTGAATCAAGCGTGAAAGCCGCTTCTTTATTGGCAATTCCCTGGTGGGGCTTGTTGAATAAATAAAACCCATAGGCAACCGCACTTCCGGAAATGATGAGTACGATGATGATGAGTTTTTTCATTCGGGACAACTTATTAAGTGGCAATCTTTATTTAAATTTTCCGATCAGGATATTTTTTCTGAATCGGGGGTAAAACTAAATTACTAATCTGTAGAAATCATGTAGCCGCGAAGGTTCATGATTTTAGTATAAAAAATAACTGGCTGTAAAAAACAGCGTTAATGTGATTATTAGAACCATGAATAACAGAATTCCGTCAACGATTTTCGAGTCGGAATTAATGAATTGTATCATTGATTTTTTCATGGTATAAATTTACCCACCCTTGTGGGTACGGCGACATTGAAGTTGCTGATCGGGTAAAAGCGCGTTCTGAATGGGAATCAGGGATTACTAAATGACGGGGTCACTAAGCTAAAATATAAGTAGTGCAGGATTTCTGAGGGAAAAACCACTTCTTATTCAAGGATTTCCTTTAACAAGCTATTTGCATCATCAACAGTTTCAATGTTCATCACCGTAAGTGAAAGTTTCAATTTGTCTTCTTTGAGTTTGCATTTTTTTGATTGTGATTGAACGAATTTCAAAATCTTAGAAAAAACTTCCGACTGATAAAAATGCGATGTCGGGTTGCTTACAAAGTAACCAATGAGTCGTTGGTTTTTGAGAATCAGTTTTTCAACCCCAAGTTTTTCAGCAAGCCAACGCAGGCGAATGGTTGCAATCAGTTCTTTTGCCGGTTGCGGCAACGGACCGAAACGGTCGCGCAACTTCTGTTCAAATTTCAAAAGCGATTCCTCATCTCCAAGACTGTCAAGTTCTTTGTAAAGTACCAATCGTTCAGTCACACTGTTTACATAATCTGTTGGCAACAAAATTTCCAAATCCGTATCAATCTGGCAATCGCTTACAAATGGTTTGTTTTTATTTTCTTCTTTGAAGAGTTCTGAAAAATCGGTTTCTTTTAATTCAGCGATTGCTTCATCCAAAATTTTATGATACATCTCAAAACCTATTTCTGAGATAAAGCCACTTTGCTCTCCGCCCAGTAAATTTCCGGCTCCGCGAATATCAAGATCGCGCATGGCCACATTAAAACCACTGCCGAGATCAGAAAACTCTTCGATTGCTTTTAATCGTTGTTTTGCTTCTGAAGTTAAAACTAAAAACGGAGGGATAAGCAAATAACAAAATGCTTTTTTATTTGAACGGCCAACTCGACCGCGCATCTGGTGAAGATCACTGAGTCCGAAGTTTTGCGCCTGGTTGATGATGATGGTGTTCGCATTCGGAATGTCCAAACCGGATTCAACAATCGTAGTTGAAACCAACACATCAGAAGTACCGGCAATAAAATCCATCATCACTTCTTCCAATTGATCTCCGTCCATTTGTCCGTGACCTACAGCGATGCGAACTTCAGGGCAAAGTTTCTGAATCATCGCTGCCATGTCGTGAATATCCGACACACGGTTATGAATGAAAAAAACCTGTCCGCCTCTTGAAAATTCGTAGTTGATTGCGTCCCGTATATTGTTTTCGTTGAACACATGGACTTCGGTTGTCACAGGATAACGATTGGGAGGTGCTGTATTGATAATACTCAGATCCCGTGCACCCATCAATGAAAACTGCAACGTGCGCGGAATTGGAGTAGCTGTAAGGGTAAGTGTATCTACGTTCACACGAATCGATTTCAATTTTTCCTTTGCCGCGACTCCGAATTTTTGTTCTTCGTCAATCACCATGAGTCCGAGGTCAGAGAATTTTACATCCTTTCCAAGCAACCGATGTGTGCCGATGATGATGTCAATTTTTCCTTCTTCCAGTTTCTTCAGTGTTTCTTTTTGTTTGGCGGCAGATTTAAAACGGTTGATGTAATCAATGTTGCAAGGAAAATCTTTCAGACGATCTTTGAATGTATTGTAATGCTGAAGCGCAAGAATAGTTGTGGGAACAAGTATGGCAACCTGCTTGCTGTCAGTTACCGCTTTGAAAGCAGCACGCACGGCAATTTCCGTTTTGCCGAAACCAACATCACCGCAGATGAGGCGATCCATCGGGAAATCGCGTTCCATGTCTTTCTTTACATCACGCGTTGATTTAATCTGATCCGGCGTGTCTTCGTAGATAAAACTTGCCTCCAATTCATTTTGCAAATAGGTATCAGGGGCAAAACCAAAACCTTTTTGCGCTCTTCTTTTGGCGTAGAGTTGAATCAGGTCTTTTGCAATGTCTTTAACACGCTTCTTTGTTTTCTGCTTCAGGTTGTTCCATGCATTCGAACCAAGTTTATGCAGACTCGGTGTCGTTCCTTCTTTGCCGGTATATTTTGCAATGCGGTGCAATGCATGAATGCTGACATACAGAATGTCATTGTCTTTATAAATAAGACGAACTGCTTCCTGCGGTTTTCCGTTCACATCCATCGTTTCAAGTCCGGCAAATTTTCCGACACCGTGATCAATGTGAGTAACGAAATCTCCGGGTTTTAAGCTGGATAATTCTTTGAGCGTAATTGCTTCTGTTTTGCTATAATTTTTTTTCAGGCGAAAACGATGGTAGCGATCGAAGACCTGGTGATCGGTATAACATGCAAGTTTCAGATCTTGGTCAATGAAACCTTCATGTAATGAAAGCAAAAGTGAAGTGAACTCCACTTTATTCTGAATTCCATTTTTCTTTTCAAGGTCTTCAAAGATGGCATAGAGACGTTCAATTTGTTTTGCCGTGTCGGCAAACAAAATATTTTTCAATCCCTCTTTCTGATTGGCTTGTAAGTTCTCAACCAGCAAGGAAAAATTTTTGTTGAAGCTTGGTTGCGGAGAAAAACTGAATTGATGTTCAGCTGTAGGAGAAAAATAAAATCGTTTACTAAATTCAATCACAGAAAATTTCCCAAGTCGCCTTTTTATTTCTTCGGACGATTCAAAAATATCATCCAGCTTTTCCGGTGAATATGTTTTTGTTTGCTCAACAAGTTCTTTCGCTTTTGAAAGATTGACATCAATGAAACTCATAGCAGATGAAACATCCTTTATCCAAATGGCTGTTGTCTCAGGGATAAAATCAAAAAAGGAAGTGTGGCTGTTCTGCAATAATTTTGTCTGCACATTCGGAATAATCGTAACATGATTCATCGGTTGCACTGACAATTGAGTGGATGGATCGAAAGTTCGGATACTCTCCACTTCATTGCCAAAAAATTCGATTCGATAGGGAAGGTCATTTGAGAAAGAATAGATGTCAACGATTCCTCCACGTACAGAAAATTCTCCTGCTTCAGCAACAAAATCGGTGCTTTCAAATTCGTGGTGCAATAAAAACTCGTTGATGAAATCGATTGAAATTTTTTCTTTTATTCGAAGGTCAATTGAGTTCTGTTCAAGATTTTTTTTGGTCACCACTTTTTCCGCAATTGCTTCCGGATAGGTGACAATCAAGGTGCGGCTACGCTTGCTAATACGACTCAGTACTTCCGCACGCAGCAATACATTTGCATTGTCCAGTTCATTTAACTGAAAGGTTTTTTTGTAAGAAGCCGGGAAAAACATAGCCGTATCTTCTTCCAGGAAATTCTCGGTGTCATTCAAAAAGTAAGCGGCTTCTTCCCTGTCATTGAGAATAAAGAGGTGGGGAGAGTTGGAGGAAGCATAAACAGATGCGGCAATGACAGAAGCGGCCGAACCCACCAATCCCTTCAGATGGAGCTTTTGGGAATTATTCTGCTCAATCTGTGAAGCAAGTGAAAAAATTTTCGGCTGCGATTTATACAGCCCCAACAACTCTTCCTTCGTCACAGGTCAAAAAATCTTTCGCGAAGGTCGGGAGAATGTTTGGGACGGGGAAATTAAATGCGGGTTATGGATTTCTGGCAGGATTGAAATTATTAATTATAAATGTTGAATTATAAATTGGCTTGAAAAAACGGATCGATTTCATTCATAATTTCTAATTCATAATTCATAATTTTTTTCACTTTCACATCGCTTCCACCGGAGAATATTTCATCATGAATTCTTCCGCCTGGACAACCATCTCGGAAGACCCTATGAATAAAGGTGTTCGCTGATGCAATGAGGTTGGCTGGATGTCAAGAATTCTTCTAAAGCCATCGGATGCTTTTCCTCCGGCTTGTTCGATGATAAAAGCGAGCGGGTTGCATTCATACAACAGGCGGAGTTTTCCTTTTGGTGACTTCAATGTTGAAGGGTAAATAAAAACCCCTCCTTTTAAAAGATTGCGATGGAAATCTGCAACGAGAGAACCAATATAACGGGATGTATACGGACGACTCGTTTTTGCATCTTCCACCTGGCAATATTTGATGTATTGTTTTACGCCATCCGGGAAATGTACATAGTTGCCTTCGTTGATGGAATACAAGATCCCTGTTTTCGGAGTCTTCATATCCGGATGAGACAAACAAAATTCTCCGATGCTCGGATCCAATGTAAAACCATTGACACCTTTTCCGGTTGTGTATACGAGCATCGTTGATGATCCGTAAATGATATAACCTGCAGCAATTTGTTCAGTTCCTCGTTGTAAATAATCTTTCTCTTCAACCTTTCCTGCGGAAGAAGCTCTCCTGTAAATAGAAAAAATAGTTCCGATGGAAACATTCACATCGATGTTCGAGGAACCATCAAGAGGATCCACACAGACAACATATTTTGCATTTTTGGAAACTTCGCTGTTGATATGAACCAACCCGTCATTCTCTTCAGAAGCCACTGCACATGTTTCACCACCCGAACTCAACGCAGAAATAAATTGTTCGTTGGCATACATGTCCAACTTCTTCTGGCGTTCTCCATGTGAATTCATGGTCCCTTGATCGCCGAGAATGTCAACTAATCCGGCTTTGTTCACTTCACGGTTTACAATCTTGGCAGCGATTCCAATGTCTCTCAACAAACGCGACAGTTCTCCTTTTGCATACGGAAAATCAGATTGCCTTTCAATAATGAATTGTCCAAGTGTGGTTACTTTGTTCATCTTTCCTGATTTTACCGATTGACAAATATCGAAAATTTTTTGTGCTAATGGGAAGGATCCTAATTTTAGAGTGGTCTCTATGCTAAAATATGATTTTTATGAAAGGTTAACATTGTGAATTTTGGAGAATACACGTAGGTTTGTCGCCTCATTTCAATATTCATGAAACATAAAACCTCTTATCCGAGAGATCAAATCAAAATTCTTTTACTCGAAGGTGTTCACAAACGTGCGTTGGAAATGCTTACTGATGCAGGATATTCTGATGTTGAACATTCGGGCAACACAATGAATGAAGAAGAGCTTATTCAAAAAATAAGGGGTGTACATATTCTGGGTATCCGTTCAAAAACAAAAGTGACAACAAAAGTTTTGGAGAATGCTGATAAGTTAATAGCCATCGGTGCATTTGGAATTGGTACGAACCAGATCGATATGAAAACTGCCATGGAGAAAGGTATTGCGGTTTTTAATTCTCCCTTTTCAAATACGCGATCGGTTGCGGAGCTCGTCATCGCTGAAGCTATTTTATTATTGCGAAAAGTAGTGGACAAGAATAAAGCATTGCATGAAGGTCAATGGGTAAAAAGCAGCAGTGGCAGTTTTGAGGCAAGAGAAAAAACGCTCGGCATCATCGGTTATGGACACATTGGTGCGCAGGTGAGTGTAATGGCTGAAAGTTTAGGCATGAATGTGTTATTTTATGATGTGGAACAGAAACTTCCGCTCGGCAATGCAAAACAGGCAAAGTCCCTGGAAGAGTTATTAGGAAATTCAGATGTGATCACGCTTCATGCGCCCGGCCATCCTTCGACAAAAAACATGATTAATGAAGCACGTTTGAAGCAAATGAAAAAAGGAGCTATTCTTATCAATTGCGGAAGAGGTGATTTGATAGATGAATCAGCCGTAAAAAAATCGCTCGAAGAAAAACATCTCGGCGGATTGGGATTGGATGTGTATGCAAGTGAACCAAAAACCAATAAGGAATCTTTCACGACTGTTTTTCAGAATATGGAAAACGTTTTTCTCACTCCACATATCGGTGGCTCCACTGTTGAAGCGCAGGAGAACATTGGCGTTGACGGAGCTGGTAAATTAATCAGTTACCTTGAAACCGGTTCAACGGTTGGATCGCTTACCGTTCCGGCTTTAAATCTTCCGGTGCAGGAAGACACGCATCGGATGTTACACATCCATGAAAATGTTCCGGGTGTATTGGGAGAAATCAACGGATTAATGTCAAAGATGAACGTGAATATTCTTGGTCAATATTTGAAAACAAATAACCAGATTGGTTATGTAGTGTTGGATATTGACAAAGAAACATCTTCGAACGTATTGGAGGAATTGAAGAAGGTGAAGCATACGATACGAGTGAGAAACCTTTATTAAGTAATAAGTAAGAATGAATAAGTAAGAAAATTCTTTATTCATTTTTCCTTATTCAATATTATTTGTTCAATGGAACTAACTATTCGAAGAGGAGAAAAAAAGGATTTACCGGCCGTGCTTCGGCTTGTCCACGAGCTTGCCGATTTTGAAAAAGCTCCTGATGCAGTCACAAACACAGTGGAAGCAATGGAGCGTGATGGCTTTGGGGAAAATCCCGTCTTCCATTTTCACATTGCAGAATTGGATGGAAAAACTGTTGGTGTTGCATTGTATTTTGTGAAGTATTCAACATGGAGAGGAAAAGGATTGTATCTCGATGATCTCTTTGTTTCAGAAAAATTCAGAAGCAAAGGAATCGGGAAAAAATTGTTTGATGCCTTTATGCAAGAAGCAAAATCAATGGAAGCAACGCAGGTTCACTGGCAAGTGCTTGATTGGAACACTCCGGCTATTGAGTTTTATAAAAAATTAGGATCAACCATAGAAGCGGAGTGGTGGGATTGCAAGATGACGGAAGAGCAGATACGTGATTATAGATGTGAGATATGAGAATTGAGATGTGAGACAAAATGTTTCACCAATCTCAATACTCAATGCTCAATACTCAAATCTTAAAAATGAAAGTCTTCAAATTCGGTGGTGCTTCAGTAAAAGATGCGACTTCAGTGAAAAACGTCGCTGCTGTCCTTTCTCTTTTTAAGAATGAACCGCTGGTGGTTGTTATTTCTGCGATGGGAAAAACAACCAATGCGCTCGAAAGTGTTGTGAAAGCATATTTCGAAAAGAATGAAAAGCTGAAAGACTATTTGAAAGAAGTCAAAGATTATCATTCCAACATCATCAAGGAACTTGGTTTTAAAAAAGATCATTCGATTTACGAAGCGCTTGAAAATGCGCTCGTAGAAATTGACTGGATAGTTGAAGAAGAACCAAGTCGCGGATATGCTTTTGCCTATGATCAAATTGTTTCACAAGGCGAACTTATCTCCACAAAAATTGTAAGTGCTTTTTTAAATGAGAATGATTTTCAAAATGAATGGCTCGACATTCGGGATTGTCTCATTACTGATAACACCTATCGCGAAGGAAAAGTAAATTGGGAGTTGACAGAAAAGCTCGTCAATATGAAGGTTCCTGGTTTGCTTAAGAAAAATAATCTGGTGATCACCCAAGGATTTGTTGGGGCTACTTCAGAAAATTTTACAACCACATTAGGAAGAGAAGGATCTGATTACACAGCGGCGATTCTTTCGCATTGCCTGGATGCAGAAGAAATGATTGTGTGGAAAGATGTTCCCGGAGTATTGAGCGCTGATCCGAAATTTTATGAAGACGCTGTAAAGTTGCAGGAGATCAGTTACCTCGATGCAATCGAACTAACGTATTACGGAGCTACAGTACTTCATCCGAAAACGATTAAGCCGTTGGAGAATAAAAATATTCCGATGTATGTCCGGTCGTTTATTTCTCCAAAAGAAAAAGGAACAAGCATTGCTGATCACTCCGAGACAAAACCGTTGGTTCCTTCCTTGATTTTCAAAACCAATCAAATCCTGGTTTCTATTTCAGCAAAAGATTTTTCTTTTATTGCTGAAGAAAGTCTGAGCAAAATTTTCGGATTGTTTGCGCAGCATAAAGTAAAGATCAACCTGATGCAGAATTCTGCGATCAGTTTTTCGGTGTGTGTGGACAACGATCCGTTCAAAATACCGACTCTTATTGACGACCTCCACCAGAATTTTAAAGTCCTTTACAATGACGGTTTAAAGCTGATCACCATTCGTCATTATTATCCGTCAACCCTTGAATCGCTCATCAAAGACAAAAACGTCCTTCTTGAACAGCGCAGCAGGCACACCGTTCAGGTGGTTTTGAAGGAAGAATAGACATATTCTCCTTTTTTCAGGTTGTGCTAAAATATTCAACATCTTATTTTTCCGTTTCACAAGAAAAACTATCTTTGCGCCCCTAATAATTAAACAATTAACTATTTATACAATCATTACAAATGACGAAAGCAGAATTAGTAACAGAAATTTCTAACAAAACAGGGATCGAAAAAAACATCGTGCTTCAAACGGTTGAAGCTTCTATGAAAGTGATTAAGAACACGATGACAGAAGGAGAGAACGTTTACTTACGAGGATTTGGAAGCTTTATCGTAAAAAGAAGAGCTCAGAAACTTGGACGTATCATCTCAAAAAACACGACTATCATTATTCCGGCACATAATATTCCAGCATTCAAACCTGCAAAAACGTTTGCAAACAAGGTAAAAAATGCAAAAGCTAAGAAAGAAGCTGTTGCTTAATGCCGCGTGCCAGAAAAATTCAACTGCTGATATTAACCGGAGCAATTGCTCTTACCATCGTTCTTTATTTCGCGCCTCAAAAGATTAAAAAGGAAGAAGTCAATGCTGAAACAGTAGACATTTTTTCTTTTGAATCGTTGTTATCTTCCGTAAAAGGAAGCATGAAACGACAAGAAATCGAATCCATTTCGAAACTCGAAAATGAACTAGGCAAAAATCAAAACAACATGTTGTTGCTTGATTCATTGGGAAAGCAATGGGATAAATTAGATCAGCCGATCATTTCATCTCATTACTTTGAAATGGTTGCTGAACAGCAGCCCGGTGAAAAGTCCTGGTTGGATGCAGCTTACAGATACTTTGATGCATTCAAAATGGTAACGGATTCAACGTTGCGAACACGGATGGTTGCCAAAGCAATATCCTGTTACGAAAACGTCCTGAAGTACAATCCGGATAACCTGGATGCAAAAACGGATCTCGGTGCATGCTATGCAGAAGGTACGAACGAGCCGATGAAAGGAATCATGTTGCTGCGTGAAGTAGTAGCGAAGGATCCGAAACATGAAAATGCTCAGTTTAATCTTGGAATTCTTTCTGTCAGATCCGGACAGTATGAAAAAGCGATTGAGCGATTTCAAAAAGTGATAGAGATAAATCCTGCGCGAAAGGAAATGTATTTCATGATCGGTAAATCGTATGCGATGGCAGGAAATAAAGAAAAGGCAATTGAGAACCTGGAGAAATTAAAAAAAGAAACAACCGACCTGCAGCTCATCGAGCAGTCGAACAGTTTAATAAATCAAATTAATAGTAATCATTAAAACATTTTGACCCATGCCAAGCGGTAAAAAAAGAAAAAGACATAAGATGGCTACGCATAAGCGTAAAAAACGTCTTAGAAAGAACAGACATAAGAAAAAATAATTTTTGGACGAAGAACAGTCTGAATGAAATAATCGTCATGCTGATCCTGTATTATCAGGATTATCTCAGCATCCTTTGATAATAAGATTTCGAACTTCCGATACTTGTCGGAAACGGAATGACTCAATTTCAGGCGGCTTCGTTCGAATTATGCTTGCATTTTCTCATATTTGGATAAACGATGAGTCGTTTATTATAAGATTAAGCATAAATTGTTTGTTCAGCATCAGAAGCCTCAGTTTTACCGCAGGCTGAATTTAAAGTGTTCGTAAAAAAATTCTAATTGAATAACGAACTAGTAATTAATTCAAATCCTGGCGAAGTAACCATTGCGTTACTCGAGGATAAGAATCTCGTTGAGCTAAACCGGGAGAAGAGAGATCAGCAGTTTTCTGTTGGTGATATTTATCTCGGCCGGGTTAAGAAACTTATTCCCGGACTCAATGCTGCTTTTGTGGATGTCGGACATGAGAAGGATGCATTCCTGCATTACTTGGATCTCGGTCCACAGGCTCAATCTCTAGCGAAACTGATTCGCCTCACCACGACCGGTAAGAAACCCGATTCCATGCTGGCTAATTTCCAGCAGGAACCTGACATCAACAAAGGTGGAAAGATCACCGGCGTTCTTACGTCCAACCAGTGGGTGCTTGTCCAGGTAGCCAAAGAACCTATCTCATCCAAAGGTCCGCGAATCACTTCCGAGATTTCACTGGCAGGAAGATACGTGGTGATGGTACCTTTCTCTGACACCGTTTCCATTTCACAAAAAATCAAAAGTGCTGAAGAAAGACAGCGTTTGAAACGTCTTGCCATGAGCATCAAGCCAAAGGGATTTGGATTGATCGTTCGTACAGTGGCTGACGGAAAAAAAGTTGCCGAGCTGGATAAGGATATCCAGGAATTGGTGACCAAGTGGAAAAGTATTTTCGAACAATTGGTAACGGCAAAACCTCCGCAACGGATCTTGGGAGAGTTGAATCGCACATCTACCATTTTGCGTGATCTGTTGAATCCCAATTTCAACAACATCCATGTAAACGATCCTGCGCTTTACGAAGAAATAAAAAATTACATCAGCGGTATTGCTCCCGAGCAAACGGAGATCGTAAAACTTTATAAAGGGAAGGTTCCCATTTTTGAAAATTTTGGAATTGACAAACAGATCAAAGTAAGTTTCGGCAAAACAGTAACCATGTCGTCAGGAGCTTACCTGATTGTTGAACACACAGAAGCGCTGCACGTGATTGATGTGAACAGCGGAGGCAGAACGAAGACCGGTGATGCTACACAGGAAGCCAATGCGCTCCAGGTGAACCTGGATGCTGCTGCTGAAATAGCCCGCCAGTTGCGACTTCGCGATATGGGTGGGATTATCGTGATTGATTTCATCGATATGCATTCCATCCAAAACCGGAAACAGCTTTTCGATGCGGTCAAGACAGAGATGAAAAAGGACCGTGCAAAACATACGATTCTTCCTCCAAGTAAATTCGGGTTGGTGCAGATTACGCGTCAGCGTGTGCGTCCTGAAACGAATATTACAACCGTTGAAAAATGTCCTGCCTGTGGCGGAACAGGAGAGATCAAGGCAAGTATTTTATTGGTAGATGAAATTGAAAACAACCTCCGTTATTTTGTGAAGGAACAAAATGAAAAGATTCTTTCCGTGATTGTACATCCCTACCTGGAAGCATTTCTAAACAAAGGTGGAATCTTTAAAAAATCGTTGGCCGAAGCGTGGAGAAAAAAATACAAAGCGAAGGTTGCTGTAAAGGCAAACAACAATTATCACATCATGGAATATCATTTCTTTAATAAGAGCGAAGAAGAGATTAAAATTTAGGGTGATTAGTGATTAAGTTGTTGGGTTGTTAGGTTGGTTAGAGTTGTTTTCTTAAAGATTAATTTTCTTAGTTCTCCTCTTTCTCAATTTTCTAATTGTAGCTAAATCAGTCCTCAAATAATTTGTCTCCTGTTCCTTCAAGCAATTGCTTCTGAATTTTTTTGATGATGCTGTCGGCACGCTTGCCGTGAAAATTTATCTTGGAAAGATTTTCATTCAAGGCTAAAAGAATTTCTCTTTTCTCCTCTTCAGTCCTGGCATTTATTAATTCATTAGAGAGTTCTTTTGTTAAATCAGAAAAATTATTGACAAAATTCAGCGGATTCTGAATTTCATGTGCGAGGTTAGATGCCAGCTTTCCCAATGAAACCAGTTTTTCCTGGCGAATGAGTTGCTGTTGTGTATCACGAAGTATCGCAAATGCTTCACCGAGTTTTTTGTTTGCTTTTTGTTTAAAACGATACAACCTGTACACAACAATTGCTATGAGTATTGCAAGAGTTGTGATGATGAGGAAAGCAGTAGACAGGCTTTTTCTCAATTTTGATTCTTTTTCAAGTTGGTCAATTTCTTTTTGTTGTTGCTCCATTAAAAAACCGGATTCCATCTGGGCGATGGTTTTCGTATCTTCTTCACTATAGAGCGAATCACGAAGCGCCAAATATTTTTTTTGATAATAATAAGCGGATAAGAGATTGTTTCGCCTGTCTTCTATGGTACAGAAAAGCTTGTAAGCATCTAACCTAAGATTGCGATAAGAAAATTGCTCTGCAATTGAAAGACCTTTTTCAGAAAATAAAAAAGCTTCATTGTAATTCTCCTTCTGAATTAATGCCGTAGCTTTCATCAAATACAATTTAGCCAATCCGAATCCCGCCTCGTTATTGACATATTTCAATGCAACAAGGATGTTTACCAGCGCACTATCCGGCAAATTCATATTTAAGAATAATTGTCCGAGACCGGTGTTGCATTCTGCCACTCCTCTTCCGTCATTAAAAACTGATTTAATTTTCCGTGCACTTAGAAAATTATTTTTAGCGAGGAAGTAATTCTTCAATTCCGAATTGCATAATCCGGTCAGGTAAAGTGCTGTACCGAGCTTGTTCTGATCATTTATTTTTTGATATAACTCAGCACTTTTGTAAAAATTTTTTTCTGCAGTAGAATAAATTTTTTGGTTATAATATACCAAGCCTATCTGAAGGAGCGTGTAAGCGTTATTCGTGCTATCCTCTAGTGTTTCAAATTTTTTTTCTGCTTTGTACAGGTAACTAAGTGCCCGGATGTTATCATATTTCCCAACCAAAAAGCGGCCGTAGTTCAGCAGCGCTTTTGCATAGCCGGCTTCATACCTGGCTTGCTCGGCCAGTTGTATGACTTTATTTAAACGGAGAGGCAACGTGTCCACATAACAAATGAGTGCCCAGGAAGAATCAATAACATGATTCAGCATATCAATATTCCCGACACTTACATCGTTTGATGCCGTTAAAACATCAATCCTGTTTATTGCCGAACAAGCCTCGTTACCAGAAGAAGCATTTGAATTGATGCCGGCTACCAACGAAAAAAACAGAATTAAAAACAAAAAAAAGTTTTTGCCTGGCATAATCAATCTCAAATCCTTTCGGATAATGAAAATTTATCGTTCTGTACGCGTATAACAAGTTGGAGGACACCAAGGTTCAGCAGTATAATAAACAGCATCCTTTTTTGTGATCACCTCTCCGCTGCCTGGAGTTGTACCCTGAATAACCATGCAACCGGCAAGCCCAATTGAATATACATGTGTTTTGCTGGGATCATTGTTGTCTGCGCAGATGTAAATTGAAACAGCATTTACATCAGGGTCAGCAAACATTGTTTTAAAAGCATCCCTGCATACAACTCCCCAGTTTTGCTCAGTAGTCCCATTCAGAGTATTGAAATTATTCCACTCACCCAACATTCCTGTTTTATTGGTGGTGCGAATAGATGTGCAATCAGTTGAGGGTTGAGTCCAGTCATCTTTCTCCATACATTCGTAAAGTTTCCAGGCGAGAACTGCGTCACCGACCAAGGCAAGAATTAATAAAAATAAAAGTAGTGTGTTGCTTTTCATGATTGTGTTTTTTTAGAGTTAGGAATTGTTTTGTGTTGTTAAACTGTTTTGAAAATCCTGAATCTATTGTTCTGTGTTATGCCAAATATAGAAAAAAACTATAACTGACAAATTGAAGATAATGTGTTGTCTTAAAATACATTATGTGTTAAAAAGATGCTGTTTTTATATGTTTAGATAAAAAAATAATAGTCTCTAAGACTCAATCGGATGTTTCTAAAGGATATAAAATCATGGATTTATTGGCAATCTCTTCAGAAGACTTCTTATTTAAAATCGGATGAATGATTCTGATGCTTAGTTTCGCATTTCGTTTATGGAAGAAAAAAGGATAAAAAAAATTTTAGATCCGCATCAGGCACTCATCAGGGCGCAAAAATATTGTGCATACCAGGAACGCAGTCAGCAGGAAGTGCGCGACAAACTGTACACGTTCGGGTTGCATAAAAATGATGTCGAAAATATCATTGCCGAATTGATCATTTCCGGTTTTCTAAAAGAAGAACGTTTTGCCAATGCTTTTGCCGGAGGAAAGTTCAGAACAAAAGGGTGGGGAAGAATAAAAATTAAATTGGCGCTGAAACAAAAACGAGTTTCTGAGAACCTGATCAAGCAAGCGTTGAAAGGAATTGATGATCGGGATTATCTGAAGGAATTAAAAAAAATAATTGCAGAGAAGTCAAAAAAGGTAAGCGAGAAAAATCCGATGAAAAAGAATTACAAAGTGGCTCAATATGCAATCAGCCGTGGCTTTGAAGCCGAGCTGGTGTGGTCACTTCTTAAACAGATTCCATCGAAGTACGAATAAAATACTAAACTACTAATTACGAAGCACTTCACACGAATTAAGAATAATACAACTTGCAAATTAAGTATACAGACTATTCTTGTATTCGTAGTTTCGTAAAAAATTCGTAATTCGGTGGATTGAATTGAATGTTTTGACGTAATTTCGCAACTATATGACTTACGAACAATTAAAAGAGATTAAAGAGCGCACCGATGCCCTGAGGAGGCATCTTTGACATCGATGGCAAACTGAAAGCGATCGAAGAAGAAGAAAAAATTTCTCATGCTCCTGATTTTTGGAACGATCCAAAACAAGCTGAGAAGCTTTTAAAAGGAATCAAGCAAAAGAAAAACTGGACAACCGCGGTTGATCAGGTCAATAAATCGTTTGAGGATTTAACCGTACTGTTTGATTTTTTTAAATCGGGTGATGCCACCGAAAAGGAAGTGGATGTCCATTACAATCAAACACTCAAATTACTTGATGACCTTGAATTCAAACGTATGTTGGGTGCTGAAGAAGATCAGCTCAACGCTGTCTTGAATATTAATTCCGGTGCCGGCGGTACCGAAAGCCAGGATTGGGCAGAGATGCTCATGCGCATGTACATCATGTGGGGAGAAAAAAACGGTTATAAAGTAACGGAAGTCGATAAGCAAAATGGTGAGGGAGCCGGAATTAAATCTGCCACGCTTGAATTTGAAGGCGACTTTGCTTACGGTTACCTGAAAGCAGAAAGTGGTGTTCATCGCCTTGTTCGCATTTCACCCTTCGACTCAAATGCAAAGCGCCACACCTCGTTTGCTTCCATCTTCGCATATCCGGTCATTGACGACACCATCAACATAGAAATAAAAGATGCTGACATCGATTTGCAAACATCACGTTCAGGCGGAGCAGGAGGACAGAATGTAAATAAGGTAGAGACGAAAGTTCAGCTTACTCATAAGCCAACAGGAATTGTAGTTGTGTGCCAGGTTGAACGTTCACAGAATGCGAACCGCGAGCGTGCTATGAAAATGTTACGTTCACAGTTGTATGAACTGGAGTTGAGAAAACGGAATGAAGCAAAAGCTGTAACGGAAGCAACAAAAAGGAAAATTGAATGGGGTTCCCAAATCCGCAGTTATGTTTTTCATCCGTATAAAATGGTGAAAGACCTTCGCACCGATTATGAAACATCCAATGTAACTGCAGTCATGGATGGCGACCTGAACGAGTTTATGAAAGCGTATTTGATGGAGTTTGCAGAGAAGAAGTGATTAGGTGACTAAGTAATTAAGAGATTAAGTTATTAAGTAATTGAGCATGCGACCGCACAAGAATCTTTTGGCTTGGAAGGAATCAATTGAATTGGTTCAAATGATTTATGAAATTAGCTTGAAATTGCCTGCCGATGAAAAGTTTGGTTTAGTAAGCCAAATAAAAAGAGCAGTTACTTCGGTTCCTTTAAACATTGCAGAAGGAGCAGCCCGAAATACAAAAAAGGAATTTATTCAACATTTATTTATTGCAGAAGGTTCATTGAGTGAAGTAGATACTATTTTAGCAATATGTATTAATCTTAAATATTTAAAACAAGAAGAGATTATTGATACAGAAAATAAAATGAACAAAGTATCTGCTCTCGTTCATGGTTTAATGAATAAGCTGAAAAATGATCTCAACACTCAATCACTTAATCGCTTAGTTACTTAATCACCTTCACATGCTCAAAGTATATTTCAAACCCAACTGCGCGACTTGCCAAACTGCTCTTGGTTTATTGAAGAAAAATGCAAAAGAAGATTTTGAGTTAATAGAATATTTAGTTGAAACACCTTCTCATAAGGAAATCAAAGAGATTCTGAAAATGCTTGGAATGAAAGCAGAGCAATTGGTTCGGAAAAAGGAAAAGTTGTACAAAGAAAAATACGAAGGCAAAAAAATATCAGAATCGGAATGGATAAAAATTCTTGTAAAGAATCCCATTTTGATTGAACGACCGATTGTAGTAAAAGACGGAAAAGCAATTATCGGAAGACCACCTGAAACAATTCTGCAAATTCTTTGATTCAAAACCTACTCGTATGAAACGATTCAAAAAAATTCTCTGGATTCTCCTGGTAGCACTCCTTGTCATTCAGTTTTTTCATCCTGAAAAAAATGCTTCTTCAACTCCATCAGCGAATCATATTTCAAAAACCTTCAGTGTTCCGGAAGATGTGCAGAATATTATCGACAAATCCTGTAACGATTGTCACAGCAACAATACTGTTTATCCATGGTATGTTCATGTGCAACCCATTGATTGGTGGATGAATGGTCATGTGAGCGATGGAAAGGGAGAGTTGAATTTTGATGAGTTTGCGACGTATAGTTTAAGACGACAATTTCGCAAGTTTGAAGAAATCGGAGAAGAAATCAAAGAGGATGAAATGCCAATCGGTTCTTATAGCTTGGTTCATCGCGATGCAATTCTTTCCCCAGATCAAAAAAGAACATTGATGAAGTGGTCGGAAGACATGCAAAATGAAATGAAAGCAAAATATCCGGCTGATAGTCTGAAGAGAAAACAGCGACCGTCATAAATTATTCAATCATAAATTACCAGATCATGGATTTCAGAAAAGAAAAAGACACCATGGGAATTGTGGAAGTTCCTGCCAACGTTTACTGGGGCGCCCAAACGCAACGTTCCATTGAGAATTTCAAGATCGCCCAGGACATCAACCGGATGCCGAAAGAAATTATTCGTGCATTCGCCTTTCTTAAAAAAGCGGCTGCGATGACTAACTTAGATGCAGGTGTTTTATCAAAAGAAACTTCTGATCTCATCGGAAAGGTATGTGATGAAATTCTTGATGGAAAATTAGATGATCAGTTTCCGCTTGTTATATGGCAGACAGGAAGCGGTACGCAAAGCAACATGAATGTGAATGAAGTGATTGCTTACCGTGCTCATGTGATGAGCGGAGGAAAGCTAACGGATGAGAAAAAAGTAATTCATCCGAATGATGATGTAAACAAATCGCAATCATCGAATGATACGTTTCCGACAGCGATGCACATTGCAGCGTACAAGATTTTGGTGGAGACAACGTTACCCGGGATTAAAAAACTTCGGGATACACTTACTGCAAAGAGCAAAGAGTTCATGCACATTGTAAAGATTGGCAGAACGCACCTGATGGATGCTACACCGCTCACACTCGGCCAGGAAATTTCAGGATATGTTTCACAACTTGATCACGGCATTCGTGCCATTGAACATTCACTTCTACATCTTGCTGAGCTCGCGCTTGGTGGAACAGCAGTTGGAACCGGCATCAACACTCCACCGAAATACGACGTGAACGTAGCGAAGAAAATTTCCGAGCTTACAAAACTTCCGTTTGTCACAGCAGAAAATAAATTTGAAGCGCTTGCAGCGCATGATGCCATCGTGGAATCACATGGTGCGTTGAAAACAGTTGCATGCTCCATGATGAAAATTGCAAACGACATTCGATTGCTTGCTTCTGGTCCGCGTTGCGGCATTGGTGAACTTTATATTCCTGATAATGAACCGGGCTCTTCCATCATGCCCGGAAAAGTAAACCCGACTCAGTGCGAAGCCATGACGATGGTCGCTGCACAAGTATTGGGAAATGATGTTGCGATTAACATTGGCGGAGCAAGTGGTCATTTTGAACTGAACGTTTTCAAGACGGTGATGATTTATAACTTCCTTCACAGCGCGCGATTGATTGGTGATGTTTGTATTTCGTTCAATGACAAATGTGCGACCGGAATAAAACCGATTGAAGAAAATATCAAAAAACATCTCCACAATTCACTGATGCTTGTGACTGCGCTCAACGATAAAATAGGTTATTACAAAGCCGCAGAGATTGCACAAACTGCGCACAAGCAAGGCAAAACATTGAAGCAAACGGCGATTGATCTTGGTTATTTAACGGCTGAACAGTTTGATGAGTGGGTGATACCGGAGGAGATGGTGGGATTGAAAAGCAAATAATTTTGATATATTTGTTTTCCTTTTTGAATAAATGTCAAAAAATGAAAAACAAATTTAAACTTTTGACATGTTTGCTCCTTATCTATTCAGGACTTCATGCTCAACATCCTCATAATTTTGGGGTTACAGCCGCATATTCCGGTACCAATGGTTATGGCGCTATACTAAAGTCTGATAGTACCGGACATCAATTTGTGCAGGTCGCATCCTTTAATAATTTTAATGGCTCATATCCTGCAGGAGATATTGTAATGGTAGGAAATGGAAAGATATATGGTATTTGTGAACATGGCGGTGTCGGCAATAGCTGTACTCTTTATTCATTCGACACTACAACAAATATCATATCGAAGCTGCATGATTTTTCACTTTCTTTTTCAGATGGCGACATTCCGATGAGTGGTTTAATATTAGGGAATGATTGCAAACTTTATGGAGCTACGGCTGCAGGCGGAGCGGACAGTGGCGGTGTAATTTTTTCTTTTGATCCCTCGACAAATACGTATACTGATGTGTATGATTTTGTTGATTCAACAGGCAAGGAGCCCTTTGGTCAGTTAGCACTATTAAATGATGGTAAAATATATGGAACAACAGGTCATGGTGGGTTTTATGGAGTCGGGACAATATTCAGCTTTGATCCGGTTACTCATATTCATACTGATCTTTATGATTTTGATGGAATAACGGGAGGAGATCCATGGTACTCTAAACTTATTCAAGCACCTGATGGAAACTTATATGGCACCACTCCCTACTCAGGGGATTTAGGGGGTGGAGTTTTATATCGTTTCGATCCTCTAACAAGTAATTATTCTGCGTTGCACAATTTTGCACAATTTAATGGAGGTTCTCCGTTTGGCAAGGTAGCTTACGCGAACGGGAAAATTTATGGAGTAACGAAAGGCTATACCAGTTCCTTTCGCGGCATGTTATTCAGCTATGATTTGTCAACAGATACATTCATTGCTGTTATGAACTTCGATAGCATAAACGGGGCGAATCCATGGCGAGGTTTAAATCTGAATAGTTATGGAATTTTAATGGGAACAACTGCCGAAGGAGGAACTAATAATTTAGGTGTTATATTTAGTTTTGATCCAACAACAAATACGTACGAAAAACTTTTCGACTTTGCCGGTTCTGCTACTGGTAATCGTCCTGATTGTGACGTACTGGAAATAGATGCAACAACTAATCCTTGCATACCAATGCAGGTACCAGAAAAAAATAAGTTACCTGTTTTTTCGATTTTTCCTAATCCTTCAGAAGGAGAGTTTACAATCTCAGGCTTGCCATTGGAAGGTACAATTGAAATTTATAATGTGATGGGAGAAAAAGTTTATCATTCATTAATAAACTCGAAGAGCGAAGTTATTAATTCCAGAAATTTTTTAAACGGATTGTATTTTGTAAAAGTGAACGACGGAGAAAAAGCATATACTCAGAAGTTAATAAAAGAATAAGTCGATGAGCTTTTTAAGCATCACTCTCAAACATACTTTTCTCCTTTTTTAATCTTCACATCGTTCACAAGGTTGCGAACAAGTTGCTCATCATCTTTCGGACAAATGAGAAGAACATTGTCCGATTCCACAACAATGTAATTATCCAGGCCTACTATCACGGCAAGTTTGTCTTTCGGAATGTTGATGATACAGTTGCTGGTCTTATCAAGCATCACATGATTCCCCACAATTGCATTTTCAAGATTGTCATGATCCAGGTTTTCATAAAGAGATTTCCATGTTCCTAAATCACTCCAGCCGAATTCAGCGCTCATCACATACACGTTTTTTGCTTTCTCCATAATTCCGTAATCAATGGAAATGTTGGTGCAGTGCGTATATGCTTTGCGAACATGTTCAGCTTCTTCAGGAGTATCATAAAAATCTTTTCCTTCTTTGAATAGTCCATACATCTCGGGAAGAAAATCTTCAAATCCTTTCATGATTGCTTTCAGGTTCCATACAAAGATGCCGGCATTCCATAAAAACTCTCCGCTCTTGAGAAAGAATTTTGCCATCTCCAGGTTCGGTTTTTCTGTAAATGTTTTCACTTTACTGATCTTGAACTTTTCATCGCTCTCTTCATTCTTGAATTGAATGTATCCGTAACCAGTGTCAGGACGGCTTGGATGAATCCCAAGTGTGATCAGTGCATCATTCTTTGCCGTGAAGTCAAGCGCTTTCAGAATCGCTTCATGAAATCCCTCTTCATCTTTGATCACATGATCAGATGGAGCCACAACAATATTTGCATTCGGATTTTTCGCAGCGATCTTAAAAGAAGAGTAGGCAACACACGGCGCTGTATTTCTTCGCAATGGTTCGGCAAGCACCTGTTCTTTGGGAAGTTCAGGAATCAGTTTGTACACATGTTCCAGGTACAATTCATTCGTCACCACAAAAATATTTTCGGGCGGACAAATTTTCAGAAACCGTTCAAAGGTTTGCCTGATCAGCGTTTTACCTGTTCCGAGAATATCAATAAATTGTTTCGGGTGATTGTTTCGGCTCATCGGCCAGAAGCGGCTGCCAATACCGCCTGCCATGATAACACAGTAATTATTCTTCATCCGTGATGATTTTTAAACGTCAGTAAAAAAAGAAAGTAAAAATTTTCTCGATAGGTAAATTTTAAGGGATGACGTTTACTTTATTAAGTATTTAGAATGTTTTTAGTTCTTAGTTCAAAGTTCCTAGCACCAATTAAGAACTTTGAACTAAGAACTAAAATTTAACTTAATCCGCTCAACGATTTTCTCAACGAAGTAAACACTTCATCGATCTCCGCAGAATTGCAGGTGCCAACTGAAAGCCTGTACCAGCTTGAATTTTCTGATGAACCAAAAGCAGAGAAGGGAACCAATGCCAGTTTTCCTTCATCTAAAATATATTGAGTTACATCTTTTTGAGTTTTCAATACTTTGCCGTCCTGAGTTTTCATTCCTGCCAGGTTAAACTGGACCGTCAGGTAAATAGCAGCCTGCGGAGCAATTGCATTTACTTTAAACCCTTCTTTCTTCAGTTGTACAAATCCTTCATAGAATTTCACGAGACGCGTATCAATTCGTTTTTTAAAATCATTGACATACGTTCCCATCTCATGTTTCATATGAAGATAATTGGCTGTAGCAACCTGTTCTGCTTTTGGTGACCACGCTCCGATGTGTGAAAGAATGGATTTCATCTTATCCATGATCTTACGCGGACCAAATGCCCAACCTACGCGAATGCCTGTAGCAGCCAATGATTTCGAAATTCCATCAATGAAAATCGTGTATTCTTTCATCTCCGGTCGCAGCGAAACGGGATTGTAATGCTGGTTGTCACCGAATGTCAGCACCCAATAGATCTGGTCATACATCAGGTAGAGCGGTTTACCGTTAGGGCCCCTTCGTTTGTTTTCTTCCAATATCAAATCACAAATACTTTCCAATTGTTCTTTCTTGAAAATGGTTCCGGTTGGATTCAATGGTGAACAAAGTGAAAGTAGTGTGGCGTTTTTCAGATAAGGTCTGATCTCATCTGCTGTCGGCATGAAATTATTTTCCGGTTGTGTTTCTACAAAAACCGGTTTCGTTTGTGTGAGATGACAGTAATGATTGTTATTCCATGACGGAACCGGGAACACCACGGTATCACCGGCATTAAGAAGGGTCACGTAGGTTCCGTAAATGAGTGGCCGTGCTCCGCCGGCAATCAGGATTTCATCGGGAGAATAATCCAGGTGCAACCGTTCATTCAGCAATGACGAAACCGCTTTCCGGAGTTCAATCATTCCGTTGGCTGCAGGGTAATTTGTCTCATGATTTTTATAGGCCTCAACGATGGCGTCCGTCAGTTCCTGTGGAATCGGAAAAATATTCGGATCAAAATCACCGATGGTGTAATTGAAAATACGCTCGCCGTTTTTTATTTTTTCATTGACTTCAGCGGCAAGTTTTATGATTTCAGAACCGATCAGGTTTTCCGCCATGAGCGAAACCGTCAAATCGTGTTTATTGGATATTACTGGTTCAAGCATTGTGAGTGTCTTAAAAGTTGACCGAACAAAAATAAAAATTAATCAGACACTCAGCACGTTCAATTGAAGTCCGTCTTGAGGAATTTCGTGAATAATCACCTCGGCAAGAGGATTTACATAGTATTCACGCCGGCTGTTTATCTCGATGCAATGAAAACGCGTGCGTATCCGGTCACCTTTTCTGAAAATTAATTTTGACCGGGAAGAGCGGAGGCGGAATAATGAATGTTGCGGAAGGTCTTCAAGATGATGCACATTGATCATTTCTTTCGTATCATATTTCCGCAATGCCCGAAGCAAATCATGATCGGAACAACTCGAAGCAGCCGGATTTTTCATGTAGGAAGATAAAGCGCTAACAAGATCGTCCGGGAAAATATTTTGCTGAAGAAAATAATTGAGTAACTGGCTGAACTCGAATTTCCATTCGCGGCCGTGAGGAGAAATTCTTCGCTTGTTATGGATCTCTGCAAGCAAGTGAGCCACTTCATGAACGAAGGTGATGAGAAAAGAATACGGATTCAGATCGTGGTTAACGGTAATCTGGTGACCGTTGATTTCTCTTAACGGGCGGTAATCTCCGAACTTGGAAGCGCGGCTGCGCGTGATGCGAACGTGGATGTTGTAACACACAATCCACTTGCAGCAAATTTCGACTGCAGGTTCCGGGATGTAACGGGCTAAAACGTTGGCAATACTTTCTTTCGACACGCTATACTTTTTCTCATCTCAAAGAAATGAAAAATGTAAACGGATTGAAAAAGAGAAGGGAAATTTTATAAACAATAACAGAGAATAATTTTAGAAAAAAGGTAGGATTAAATATTTTCAATAAGTAGTTTATGATGCAGACCTTAAATTACTGGCAAAAATGAAGTGCCTCTTCTGCCTTTTTATACCCAAGATCAATTGCTTTTCTAACATCCGGACAGCCTTTGTCCTTCTGACCTAACTTTAAATATGCTAAACCTCGGTTATAATATGCTACTGGATATTCTGTAATAGTAAGTACTTTAGAATAATCTTCAATAGCCTTTTCTAAAGAATCGTAATCAAAATTTAAATTCGCTCGATCATAATATCCCTCAAATTTATCAGGATAAGTTGCAATATATTTTTCAAATTGTTTCAACTGCTCATTATATTTATCTATTATCTTATCACCGCAATAATACTCATAAGATTCTTTAGCTTTTTGAAATCCTAAAGCAGCTGAGCGTTTTAAATCTTGACAAACAAGAGATTTATCTTTTCCTTTTAAATCAAGTATTTGACCTCTCAACCAATAGGCTTCAGCACAAGTGGAATCGTTATAGATCAAAGTGTTTAAATCATTATAGGCATTGTCATAATCTTTCTTTTGAATTTTATCAACCGCCTTTTTAAGTAAAGCAGTTGTGTTAAGTGGATGATTACATGAAATAAAAAAAAACAAAAACAATAACCAATTATTTGAATATCTCAGCATACTATTCTCTATTTGCATTATTTCTGTTTTTGAATTCTTGACTATTCGTACATTCGTATCAATTCGTATTTCGTAGCTAAACTCTGATTCCCATCACCAACACATCGTCCACTTGTTCATTTGAACCCATCCATGTTTTAAAATGGTTGTGAAGATAAATTCCCTGCTCGCTCATTGGTAGATGCTGAATGGAAAGCAACATTTCTTTAAATTTTTTGCTCATCAGTTTTTTACCGTTCTCTCCGCCAAACTGATCTGCAAAACCATCGGTAAACAGATACAGCGTATCATTTTTCGATAACTGAATTTCAGTCGCATTGAATTTTTCATCGGTTACAACTTGCATTCCGCCGATCGGAAATTTGTCTGGTTCATACACCATCAGTACATTATCTCTTACGAGCCACAACGGTCGGTTGGCTCCGGCAAACTGCACACTGTTGTTTTGCAAATCGAATGTACAGATGGAAATATCCATGCCGTCATGCGAATCGGTTTCCTTTTGTTTCAGTGAATGAACAATTCCTTCGTTTAGTGCATCCAGTATAAGGGCGGGTTGTGTTAAATTTCGTTCGTTGATAATCTGGTTGAGCAGCGAACTTCCGATCATGCTCATGAAAGCACCCGTTACCCCATGTCCGGTGCAGTCGGCAGCAGCAATGAGTACTTTGTTATTCTTTTGAGCGAAGCCGTAAAAGTCGCCACTTACAATATCTTTCGGAAGGTACAGGATAAACGACTGCTCAAGTGCTTTGTAAATTAATTTGATATCCGGTAAGATCGCTGACTGAATCCGTTTTGCGTACGTTAAGTTGTCTGTGATCTCTTTGTTCTTTACTTCAATGATATTTTTCTGCGCGATCACTTCCATGGTTCGCGCTGTCACTTTCTTTTCCAGTTCGATATTCTGATTTTCCAAAATCTGTTTCTTCTCTTTTTCCTGGCGGATGGTTTGTTCCGACAAGCCGGTGATTTCTTTCAGTTGTTTTTTCAGTGTTTTACTCATGCGTGCGAAGTCGCGTGCTAAATAAAGCGTCATGGAAAACGGCAAGCCGAGAATGAAGCTGCTTAATACAATCAGCCCTGTATTGTTCCTGATCTTAATACCACCGAAAGTAAATTCATCAGGCAGGTAAGAAGATACAAGGCCTGTAATGGGTGCGAGTAAAATAACCAATGCAAATATCCAGGCACCGTCTTTCTTTTTAATAATGGCCCGGATAATGACGCGAAGAATTTCTATCGTGGAAACACTGAATAACAGGAACATCACCACTGCAGCGGCTTTAAAATTATACATGACAAATAAAAGCAATGACAAAGCGAACAGTGCCACGATCACCCAGAATATTTTCAAACGCCTGTCATAAAATATCCTGTGCAACATCGAAACCAACGGTACAACAATGAGTGAAACAAGATACATCGCCATCTTCGCCAATTGTGAAATGGAATCAAAATCCGTTGAGGTGAGAATATAATAAACATAAAAAGTGATCATGGAAAAGATGAAACAATAAATGCTGTAAGAAAGATTGCTTTTCTTTTCTCTTAAAAACATAAACATGATGAAGTGAAGAAAGCCGAGAGTAACAAAGACGGCTCCGAAAAAAATAAAGGGAAAATACCTGGTGGGATTCGCTGCTTTGATAATTTCTTTGTTCAGATTTTTTACTTCAATCTGAAAATTACTTCCTAAACTGATGCCGTTGCTTTTCGCTTTGTCACGGTGAAAATCAGAATAGCGTAAAGCAAGCACATGATCTATCTTATTTGAAAAAGAAAAAGCATAAGGCATCGGGTTGGCGCTGAACTCAGCCACTTCATGTTCCTTGTCTTTCCCAACCTTACCAAAACTCTTTAAGAGTTTTCCGTCTAAATAAACGTCTACAGCAGAACCGAATTGTCTCAGAAAAAAGGCGAGCGGAAGATCCATCAATGAGGAATCAATTTCAAAATGCATCCGGTACCAGGTAATTTTTCCCATCTCCTTCCTGTGCTTTCTTACTGAATCAGCAGGTAATTCCTGCCAGTCCTTGTCATTGTAATTTTCCGAAGCGTATAGGGAATCATCACCTGTTTTTATTTTCCACGGATTGATAAAGTGAAGCAGGTTGTCATCATTTAGCAGTGAATCTACTTCGGCCAGGTCAGCAGAATCCGATGCATTCACTTCATCTGTATTCAAACGTATTCCGCCAATGGTGTCTCGTTTAAAAGAAACCTTTTGCGCGGAAGAAATGCCGCAGCAGAGCATTAAAAGAAAAAGCAGAAAATAATATCGAACTGGTTTTTGCATATAAATCTATGCAGGCAAAGTAAGAGAAAAAAAATTGGGATATGAAGTCGGTGCCTTCATAACCCAATCGTACAATAAACCAGAGCAACTTTCAACTTCCCAATTGAAATCTAAATTTTTTTGAGGAGGGAGATGCTATATTTTACCTAATTCTATTTTGTTTTTCATAATCTTCTGCTATCTTGCGGATAATATAAGATTTTCTATTTTTAACCATTCCGGTAAATGTCAAAATCTTTTCTCTTATTCATTCTTCTTTTTTCTTTTTTTCTTTTTGAAAGTTCTAAAGGACAGGTTGGAAGTAGTTCCCATCCAATTGGGATATCCATTCAGCATTTTAATGCAACTATTCCATGTGCTACTGATATTTTGCTTCATAACAAATTGAATTCGGATTCGGTTTTTCGCATTCGACATGAGGCAATGGATAATTTTATTTATCAACGGTCAAGTGAAAAGCGAACGAAAGAGGAACGCTTAAGCATTGATAATGATTTAACTATTAATTATACAATACCTGTCGTCGTTCATATTATTCACAGTAATGGACCGGAAAATATTTCAGACGTTCAAATTATTCAGGGAATTCAAGATCTGAATGATGCTTTCTCGAATACTGGCCCATACAATATTTCGAATGGCGTGAATATGAATATTCAGTTTTGCCTGGCTAAACAGGATACGAATGGTTTTTTTACCACAGGGATAACACGGAATGTTTCAAGTCTATCAAACATGACTATGGAAACAGATGACATTGCTTTAAAAAATCTTTCCCGATGGAACCCTACAGAATATCTGAATATCTGGCTTGTAAATTCAATTACTTCGTTGTCCATGGGCAGCGGGGTAGCGGGATATGCTTATTTTCCCTCTTCGCATGGAAATCCAGAAGACGGGATTGTAAATGAGGCAGGTTTATTTGGTAGTTCTCATGATAATTCAAAAGTTCATATTCATGAAGCAGGACATTACATGGGTTTATATCATACGTTTGAAGGAGGATGCACCAATAATAATTGTCTCACTAATGGGGATCATGTATGTGATACTCCACCTGATGGTTCCGTTGCTGGCGGACCTTGCTCGATTACGATGAACACATGTTCAACGGATGCTGATGACAACACCTTAAATAATCCATTTCGCTTGGTCTCTCTTGGTGGATTAGGAGATCAAAATGATTTAATCGGGGATTATATGGATTATGGTTTTCTGCCTTGTCATATTTTATTTACGGGTGGACAAAGAGACAGGATGATTGCTGCATTGCTAAGTGAGAGAAGCAGTTTATTGTCATCAGTGAGTTGCAACAATTTATGTACAAGTCCGATCAATTGCTCTTTTATTTCTGATAACGATACAGTGAACGTAGGAACATTAGTCAACTTTACGAACTTTTCTACAGGAGCAACTGCTTTTAATTGGACAATCAACGGTACACCCTTTTCTTCTTCCATTAATACGTCCTATACATTTAATTCATCCGGACTATATGATATCACCCTTACATGCACGAATGTAGATACAGCATGTGCATCACAGCAATCCATTGTAATATCTGTCGAATGTCCTATTCATGCAACATTTCAGAGCTCTGCATCTAATTGTATCCCGAAAAATTCCACACTGGTTTTTACCAACACTACTTCCGGAAATAATTCTTATCAATGGTTCAAGGATGGTATACTCGTAGGAACCGACACGAACCTGGTTTATACATTTTATGATAAAGGAGGCTTTATGATTTATCTAGTCGCCTACAATGGAGTTTGCTACGACACTTCATCTTTTCATTACATACAAGTTGGAAAATGTGAGGGAAAGGAAAATGCAATATGGTATTTTGGTGGTCATGCAGGTCTTAATTTTAATAGTGGTACACCCGTTTCTTTAACAAATAGTTCAATGGATGCTTTTGAAGGTTGTGTTACAATGGCTGATGTAAATGGCAATTTACTTTTT
The DNA here is from genome assembly GCA_043787975.1 of Bacteroidota bacterium. Taxonomy (GTDB): domain Bacteria; phylum Bacteroidota; class Bacteroidia; order AKYH767-A; family 2013-40CM-41-45; genus JAPLDA01. The sequence goes on along the minus strand of JAYVUK010000017.1, from coordinate 55,294 downwards.
TATAGTTACGGTGATTCAGTATGGAATAGAAATCACCAGGTAATGCCAAATTCCGGCGGTTTTCCGGAAACTTATTCATCCACTGAATCGTCTTTAGCAGTTCCTTTTCCGGAACATCCCGGAAAATATTTTTTGTTTCAAACGGATGATAGAGAAGATTCGATGCTCAAAGGTCTTCGGTATTCGATGATAGACATGTCGTTGCAAAGCGGGTTGGGAGATGTTATGTCACCCAAGAATATTTTGATTACTGCTCCCGTTGAGGAGAAACTAGCTGGAACGATGCATTGCAATGGACATGATACCTGGATCATGGTGCATGAGTGGAATTCAAATCGCTTTCTTGCATACCTGGTTACAAATTCCGGCATTAGCACTTCGCCGGTAGTCAGCGCCATCGGTACTATACAATCAGGAAATGGTTACCAAGCTGTAGGATGCATCAAATTTTCGAACGATGGTAAATGGCTGGCTATTGTTTCGTCCTACGATCCGCTTCAAATTTTCAATTTTGATAATTCGACAGGGCTATTATCTAACGCGATCACTTCATCCTTTGTTAACGATTGGTATTATGGAGTGGAATTTTCCCCGGACAATAAAAAGTTGTATGTAAGTGAGTATGATAATACAGCCAATCAAATAATATTGCAGTATAACCTTGCTGCCGGCAACGCTATAGCGATTGCAAATTCTGTAGCCGTTGTTGGTACTATTCAGGGAGTGTACGATGCGATGCAATTGGGAATTGATGGAAAAATATATTTCTCAAACATTGTTTCTTCGTTTAGTAATTCAGTAGGAGTAATTAATAATCCAAATGCATTGGGAACTAACTGTAACGTTATTGCCAATGGTGTTGTTCTAAATTCCGGCTATTGTCAGGAAGGTTTACCAAACTTTGTTTCCACTTCTTTTTTTCATGATGATTTAAATATCCACGGACCTGATTCAATTTGTGTAAATGCTTCCAATGTTATATATTCTATTACCCCGGATTTCTGGTCAGCCAGCTCCTATGCCTGGTTTCATAGCAATAATATAAGCGTGAATACTTTCAATGATAGTATCATCTCGCTCAACTTTTCAGTAGCCGGAACAGATACACTTGTAATCAGGAAAAACACACCGTGTGGATACCATTACGATACATTATATATACATGTTCATTCAGTTAATTTGGATTTAGGCGCTGATACTACTATTTGCAGTGGAGCGTCTCTTATTTTAAATGCAGGCAGTGGGTATTCAAGTTATTTGTGGCAGGATGGATCAATAAATCAGACCTATACTGTTAATTCAATCGGAACCTATTCGGTGCAGGTTTCTCAGGGAACTTATTGTCCAATCTATGATAGCATTATAGTAGACATGAATAATAATAGAGCAGATGTAAACCTTGGAAATGATACTTCAATTTGTGAAGGCGCAATTATTCAATTAAATGCAGGGCTAGGATTTTCCTCATATCAATGGCAGGACGGTTCTACGAATCAAACGTATACTGCATGGACTACCGGGACATATTGGGTGCAAATAACAAAAGTTGGCACTTGTAATTTTTCCGACAAAGACTCTATTCTTGTTTCCTACGATGCCAGTGTCGATATTAATTTAGGAAATGATACAACAATTTGTTTTGAAACTTCACTGACATTGAGCCCTGGAAATGAATTTGTATCTTATTTCTGGTCGGATAGCTCTTTATCCCCCTCGCTTACAATTTACCAGCCTGGTACCTATGGGGTTTTGGTAATCTCATCCTCCGGTTGTTTTGCAAGCGATTCCATCAAAATTGAATCATGCTCCAATGATACAGGTATTAATATTTACCCTAATCCAAATGATGGTAATTTTAGTATTGTAATTCTAAATCCGCCGGCAAATGACATTTTAAAAATGGACATATTTGATTCCATGGGACAGCTTATTAAACATAATGATATTTTCATTGAAGCCAACCAGGGTAAAAAGGAATTCATACATTTTGATTCAGCATCCGGAGTTTACATAATTCATCTGAACTCAAGCACAATAAATTTTACAAAAAAATTATTGAAGTTGTGATTCGTGGAGCTTGCATTGATCACGATTTTAACAACTGGTACGCAATCAAGCTTGCCAGCCACGCCAGTCCGCTCATGTAAAAGATCTGGATGAGCGCCCATTTTAATTTTTTGGTTTCGCGGTACACCACGGCAACGGTACTCATGCATTGCATGGCAAAAGCATAAAAAAGCATCAGTGAAAATCCAACGGCAAACGTGTAGCGCGGTTTTCCTGTATCAGGATTTATTTCCGCCATCATTTTATCTTTCACTGTCAGCTTCGATGCTTCAGCATCACCCACACTGTAAATGGTACTCATGGTTCCGACAAAAACTTCGCGTGCAGCAAACGAAGTGATCAATGCAATACCTATTTTCCAGTCGAAGCCAAGTGGTTTGATAGCAGGTTCAATCACTTTTCCCATGATGCCTGCATACGAAGACTCCAGCTTTTCAGATTTTATTTTTTTGTCGACTTCCTGTGGTGCATAAACAGAAGTATATTCACTACTCGTATATTTTTTTTCGATTTCCTGAAAACGATTTCCGGGAGCAAACGATGCAAGCATCCAGAGAATGATCGAAATGGCGATGATCACTTTTCCGGCATCGAATAAAAATATTTTTACTTTCTCGATGATGTGCAAACCAATCGTATTCCACCTTGGTACACGATACAACGGCAATTCCATAATAAAATAGCTTCGCTCTTTTGCTTTGATGATGGTCTTAAGTATAAATGCGGAACCGATGGCGGCAAGAAAACCGATGAGGTAAAGCAGCATGAGCACAAGCCCCTGCTCGTTGATTCCGTAGATGTAACGGTTAGGAACAACCAGCGCAATGAGCAAGGTGAAAACAGGAAGCCGTGCCGAACAACTCATCAACGGAGTAACAAAAATTGTAATCAGTCTTTCCTTTGGATTCTGAATGGTACGCGCTGACATGATTGCGGGAACAGCACAGGCAACTCCGCTCATCAAGGGAATAACAGACCGTCCGTTCAATCCGAATTTTCGCATGAGTTTATCCATGATAAAACTTACACGTGCCATGTAACCCGTGTCTTCAAGAATGGCGATGAAGAAAAACAAGAGGGCAATCTGCGGAATGAAAATCACGACGCCATTCAGTCCTGCAAGAATTCCGTTTACAATTAAATCGTTGAGAATGCCGGCAGGCAACGCATTGCTTATTTTTTCACTGATCCACTGAAAAGCTGAATCCACAGCGTGCATCGGGTATGCCGACCAGGCGAAGATGGCCTGGAACACGAGGAATAAAACAAACAGGAAAATCAGATAGCCCCAGAAACGGTGCGTGAGGATGTTGTCGATCTTATAGGTGTAGGATTTTTTTTCGATGCCCGGTTCCGTCACACATTCTTTCATCAGGGCAGAAATCACTTTGTAGCGCTCCAGTGTTTCTTTGGATTGCATCTGCTTTGTATCTACGCCTGCTTCTTCGTCTATCTGTTTTATTTTTTCTTTCTTCTCTTGCGAAAGATCGAAAGTGGAAATCATATCAAGATTATTCGCAACAAGAAATGCGTTGTAATCGCTGTTTACATGTACGATCTGGCGGATTTTACTCACCACTTCAGATTCATACGTTTTGAAGTTTGAAAAATCACGGTGTTGTTTGGAAACCGGTTGAACGATTGCTTTTTTCAGTTCAGCGATTCCTTCTCCTTTTCGGGCATTCAACGGAATCACCGCAACACCAAGTTTTTCGGAGAGCAAAGCAAAGTTGATTTCCACTCCTTTAATCTTCACAATGTCCATCATGTTGATGGCAAGGATGACGGGAATTTTAAGATCAACCAATTGTGAACAGAGAAAAAGATTTCGCTTGAGGTTGGTTCCGTCGGCAATGACGATGGTTAGATCAGGATGTAATTCGTTTGCGGGATCACAAAGAATATGAAAAGGAATTTGCTCGTCAATGGATTTCGGATACAATGAATAAATACCGGGAAGATCAATAAACTCAACAGCTACAGTGGATCCATTTTCTGAAGCAAGCGTAGCCAAACCAATGCGTTTATCAACGGTAACTCCCGGAAAGTTCGCAACCTTTTGGTTTAAGCCCGTGAGTGCATTGAATACGGTTGACTTTCCGCTGTTCGGATTTCCAACTAAAGCTATTCTGATCTTTTGAGATTGCACCGATTAAGAATGATTACGCCGATTGTGCCAATTACACTAATGAACTAATTTTACTATTGAACCAATTAACCAATGACCCTTACCCTAACCGTTGCTGCCTCGGACTTTCTCATACTCAACTGGTAACCTGAAACCCAGATTGCAATCGGATCACCAAGAGGAGCAATGCGAGTGACACGGATTTTTTCCCCGGGAATACATCCCATCTCAAGAAGTTTAAGAGAAAGATCATAATCTGTAAATGAATCGATCACAGCTTCCTGTCCGCGTTTTAGTTCCGATAACAAAGTTGCAACAGCCATTAGTATGTTGAAAGGGGTTCAAAAGTATCTTAATTTTTAAAATTGGGAAGTGATAAAAATCAGGAATGAGTTTCCTTTGCCACAGTTTGTGATTTACTGAATTTCGGGCAATCACATTTTTTCTTTGTCAGAAAACATCCGGAGAAAAGAACCGAAGCGCTGAGGATGAAAACGATAAACAGGAAGTTGGTCTTCTTTAACATGACTGATAGTGAACGAGCAAAGTTAATGTTTATTGATTGTCTTCATTGAAAAAATTGTAGCGACTCAATTTAGTTTTGCGCACAGAAAGCAGAGAAGCAGAGATCACAGATGGGACTAATTTTATCTTTTCTCAGCGTTCTCTTAAACTCTGCGTTCTCTGCGTGAAATTTTTTGTGAAACTGAGCCAATACTAAAAAAATCATACACGTTTACACCATCATTTAATTTGTATTTTTATCGCAGTTTATGAACTACATTTTCAATATCGGGCGCTATTGGCTTTTCATGAAGCAGTTGGTGGCAAAACCTGAAAAATTTTCCATTTACCGGAAACAATTTATTCGTGAACTGGATTCGTTTGGATACGGTTCGTTAGGAATTGTTGCGCTCACCTCTGTTTTTATGGGAGCTGTAATTACTATTCAAACAGTTTACAATTTGGTTAGCCCGTTGGTGCCGTTGACGGCCGTTGGTATTGTAGCCCGCGATTCCATCATTCTTGAATTTTCTCCTACGATGATGTCGTTGGTGCTGGCAGGAAAAATCGGATCCAGCATTGCATCTGAAATCGGAACCATGCGTGTGACGGAACAAATTGATGCACTGGAAATCATGGGCATCAATTCATCTGCGTACCTCGTGCTTCCGAAAATAATTGCAGCCATGGTCATCTTTCCGTTTGTTGTCATCATCAGCATGTTTCTCGGTGTTGCCGGCGGATGGATTGCAGGTGTCGGTGCCGGAGTCATCAGTTCTGAAGTTTACATCCAGGGAATCCAGGATTCTTTTGTTCCATACAACGTGACTTTTGCCTTGATAAAAACGGTCACGTTTGCGTACATCATCACGACAGTTTCTTCTTACTATGGTTATTACACCAGTGGCGGAGCGCTTGAAGTTGGGCGTTCGAGTACGAAAGCCGTGGTGTACAGCAGCATTCTTATTCTTGTTTTCGATTACATGCTCACCCAGCTTTTACTGACATGATCGAGGTAAAAAATATTTCAAAAAGTTTTAACGGCAGGCAGATCCTGCATGATGTTTCTTTTCAGTTTGAGAAAGGAAAAAATAATCTGGTGATCGGCGGCAGCGGTTCCGGAAAAACAGTGTTGATGAAATGCATGGTGGGTTTGTTGGAAGTGGACAACGGAGAAATTCTGTATGACGGAAAAAATTTTACTTCACTGAGCTTCAAAGAACGGAAACCATTCAGGCAGGACATCGGAATGTTATTCCAGGGCGGTGCATTGTTTGATTCACTGAATGTTGAACAGAACATCATGTTTCCGCTCAATATGTTTACCACCATGAGTCTTGAAGAAAAAAAGGAGCGCGTAAACTTTTGTTTAAAAAGAGTGAACCTTGATAATGTAAACCGCCTCACACCTTCCGAAATCAGCGGTGGAATGAAAAAACGTGTTGCCATTGCGCGGGCCATTGCTCCGAATCCGAAATATCTTTTTTGTGATGAACCCAATTCAGGCCTTGATCCGAAAACGTCCATTGTCATTGACAACCTCATCAAGGAAATCACGGAAGAATACAACATCACCACCATCGTGAACACACACGACATGAACTCCGTGATCGAAATCGGTGATAAAATTGTTTTTCTGAACAATGGAAAAAAGGAATGGGAAGGAACGGCGGAGGATATTCTTAAGACCGATCACAAAGAGTTGAATGATTTTATTTTTGCATCCAAGCTTGCTAAGGCGTTGAAGAAACAGAGTTGAGAAGCTTCCTAAAAACTAAGCCCGTATTTTCTTTCCCTTACTTTTTTTTTCTGAAAATAGTTGCCTCACCAATTCCGAAGCAAGTTGTTGCGCTTGTAAACGCAGTTCAGGTACGGCAGTGCTTTCCCAAAGAATTCCTTTCAGGTTGGTTCCAATCGTAAAGAGAAAAGAAGACAAGCTGTTGTCCTTGTGAATGATGGTTCCGTCAGGCAAGGCATTCACTCCGAGCTTTAATTCATCAGGAACAATAAAACCGCGTTTCAAAAGATTTTTAATAAACGGATCGTTTACTTTGGTAATATCTGTTTCAGGACCTGTGCAATTGATGATACGATTCACTTTAATAATTCTGTTCTTCAACGTTTTCTTTTCACGAAAAATTACTTCAATATCATTTCCCGTTTCTGTCATGGAGATTAAACGGCCCGCCATCACATCCAGGATATTTTTTTCTCGCAATATGGAAATAGCATCATGCACTTCTTTGGCAGCGCGGTGTCGTGTCACATTCCAAAAGTGTTTGATGTGCGTCATGAACTGAATTTTTTCAGGAATGCTGAGTCCCATCCAGATTTCCTGTATCCTTGGACGGATGGCATCCATCAGCGCTTCCGCTGGATTGCCTTGCGCTTCCGCCTGCACAATGTGATTGAAATAGATTTCATACAACTGCTGAAGCCGGTATGGCGGTTTCAGGTCATCGAGGATTTGCAGGTATGGTTTTCTCCTTTTGTGATGCAACGGCAACAAGCCGTTACGTGAAAGCGCAATTATTTTTCCCCGGAAACCATTGCGTGCAATACTGAGCGCCGTGTCGAGCATGGTCAAACCGGTGCCGATAATGAAAACGGTTTCATCAGGTCGTGTACTTTCTGTGGCGGATTTATGCCAGGGATTACCGAAATAATTCTGGCTGGTATAAAACCGGTCATCTTTAATCGGAAGTTGTGACGGCAATGAATTTCCTGTCGCAAGTATTACTTTATCAACCGTGATCGCGTTGTTGGCATGAAGCACGATCTTGTATTTATTGATCGTCTGCACAACGTCCTTGGCTCCATCATTCAAAACAGTGTACTCAACAAAAGAGGGTTTTTTCTTTAACGACTCATCAAGAATATCCTGAATATAATTTCCGTAGATGTAACGTGGCAGATAAGCGAGATACAATTCATCTTTTACAAAACGCTTTAAAGACTTCTGATTTTTTACCCAATTCAAAAAATGATCGGGATCTTCAGGAAAAGCGCTCATCTTTCCCGCAGCCACATTCAGCAAATGATTTTCATCTTCCGTGCTGTAGGCAATGCCTTTCGCAAGCGGATAATTTTTATTGACAAGAATGATGTGTAAAGGGTTCCTGGTTTGCCGCAAAAGCTGGATAAGGGTCATGGTTCCGCAAAACCCTCCTCCGATAATTACTATGACTGGCGCGGTTTTCAAGCGATTTTTGTTAATTGTATGGAACCCCGGGTAACCGTGGTTTAATACCAAAGATAAAACAATAATAAGAAGGTGAAAATTAATTTCAAGAGGGTAGGCTTTCAGCACATTAATTCTCTTCAAATACAATTAAAATTATTCATCTACTTTCGCAATCCGTCATGAATAAACCGCTCACGTTAGAGAAAATCAAAGCACCGATTGCAGACGTCATGGAAGAATTTGAAAAAAAATTCAGGATTTCCATGAAAAGTTCTGTTCCGTTGCTTGATCGCATCACGCATTACATCGTGAAGCGTAAAGGGAAACAAATGCGACCGATGTTCGTGTTTCTTTCTGCAGGAATGTGCGGAGGAATCACCGAAGCGAGCCATCGCGCAGCAGCGTTGATTGAGTTGTTGCATACGGCTACGTTGGTGCATGATGATGTGGTCGATGATTCAAATGAGCGAAGAGGATTTTTTTCTTTGAATGCTCTTTGGAAAAATAAAATCGCAGTGCTTGTTGGTGATTATTTATTGAGCAAAGGCTTGTTGCTCTCTGTCGAAAACAAAGACCATGAACTGCTGAGGATTGTAAGCGAAGCGGTGAAGGTGATGAGTGAAGGAGAATTGTTGCAGATAGAAAAAGCACGCAAACTCGACATCAGCGAAGCTGTTTATTTTGAAATCATCCGGCAGAAAACGGCATCGCTCATAGCTTCCTGTTGCGCGTGCGGAGCAAGTTCTGCAGGCGCAAACGATGAGGTCGTGAAACAGATGCACCAGTTTGGTGAATACATCGGCATCGCTTTCCAGGTGAAAGATGACTTATTCGATTATGGACCGGATGGAATTATCGGCAAGCCGACAGGAATTGATATCAAGGAAAGTAAAATGACACTGCCGCTAATTTACACGTTGAATAAATCTGACCGGAGTGCGAAACGTCACATCATTAACATTGTCAAGAATCACAACACGGAAGATGCAAAGGTGAAAGAAGTGATTTCCATCGTAAAGAACAGCGGAGGGTTGGAATATTCCATTTCCAGAATGAAAGAATACGAGGAAAAAGCTTTTCAGATTTTAGATCACTTTCCCGATTCGATTTACAAGGAAAAATTGAAGGAGTTGGTGATGTTTACCACCGAACGCCAGTATTGAAAGGCTTTTATAGCTCACACATTTTGACAGTCTTGTTGTTTTTTATCACGACAAAATTTGCGTATTAAAAAAAATTTCTACTTTTATTCTCGGGGGGATAATTTATAGCTGCGCTATGAGCCTGAACAAATTGTTTTATTCCATCGCCTCTCTGCTGCTGCTCTTTGCTGCGTTTATTTTTCTCTGCAGAGTTTTCATCACTCCTGAACTGATCTACCCGAATCGTGTTGATTCGTTGTATGTCAAATATGAAGTGGAGAAAAATATTAATAAGGTAACAGGAAAATCCGTTCAGGCATTTTTCAATCCGGCTTCTCTTGGAATGAAGTATGAAAACTTTGATGTGAAAACCGCTGACGGACTTCTGCTGCGCGGATGGTATGTGACAACCGGTGAAGCCGAATCAAATACATTACTCATCATTCATGATCTGAGTGAAAGTAAAATCAACTACCTGAATTTTATAAAACAAATGAATGATCGTGACCTGAACGTGTGTGTTGTCGACATGCGTGCACACGGGAATAGTGAAGGAGATGAATTTACAACTGGCATTGTGGCAGCATCAGACGTTAAAATAATTTTTGACAGCCTGCTGAAGAAACCAGAAACAAATCACATTGCTGTTTTCGGTGCAGGCATTGGTGCTGCCATTGCAATTCAAAACGCAAGTCTTGACGGGCGGGGCGATGTGCTGATTCTCCAGAATGCATTTGCAAATTTTGCGGATTATGTCGAAGATTATTCAAAGCGAAAATGGGGTGGTACAGCTTTTATTTTACACAGCGTGTTGGAGCGGGAATTGGAAGATCGTCTTCAGTATGAATTGATTGATCTGGATCTTTCCGAGATTATTAAATATGTAACCATTCCCACCTTGTTCATTTGCGGAAGTAACGATGAAATTATTTCTCCAAGAAATACATATTCCATGTATGATTCGTCAGGAGCTAAAGAAAAAAATCTAATTTTGGTAAAGAATGCAAAACACAATACCATTGAACAGCATGGTGGAGAAGAATACTACAACAAAATCGCGGAGTTTATCCTCAATACAGTCCCACGGAAACCCAAAGACACGCGATTTAAGAAATTAGCCTTGAGCCGGAATGATTAAGAAAGAAACGATCGATAAGATATTTGACACAGCACGTATTGAAGACGTGGTGGGTGATTTTGTTCCGTTGAAAAAGCGTGGAGTTAACCTGCTTGGCTTGTGTCCTTTTCACAATGAAAAAACTCCATCGTTCAATGTAAATCCGGCGCGGAATATTTTTAAATGCTTTGGTTGTGGTAAAGGCGGAACGGCTGTGAACTTTATCATGGAACACGAGCATTCCACGTACCCGGATGCGTTGCGTTATCTCGCCAAAAAATACAACATCGAAATAGAAGAAGAGATTTCATCGCCTGAAGAAAACATACTTCGCGATGAAAAAGAAAGCATGTTGGTGCTGAATGCATTTGCACAAAAATATTTTTCAGAAAACCTGTTTGACCGGGAAGAAGGGAAAGCAATCGGACTTTCATATTTTAAAGAGCGCGGATTCTCCAATGAGATCATCAAAAAATTTCAGCTTGGATATTCGTTGAACGGATGGGATGCGTTCGCCAACGCTGCAGCGGATGCCGGTTTTCAAAAAGAATTTTTAATAAAAACCGGGCTGGCATTTGCAAAAGAGTCAGCAGAAAAGAATAGTGAAATTGCAGATGAAAAGTCCCGGCTCCTTGATCGCTTCCGTGGCCGCGTGATGTTTCCGATTCACAACCTCAGTGGAAGAATCATTGCGTTCGGCGGAAGAATTTTGAAGAAGGATGACAAGACTGCGAAGTATATCAATTCTCCGGAGTCGGAAGTTTATCACAAAAGCAATGTGTTGTATGGAATTTATTTTGCCAAGACAGCAATCATCAAACACGACAATTGTTTTTTGGTGGAAGGATACACGGATGTAATTTCTCTTCACCAGAATGAAATCGAAAACGTAGTTGCTTCAGCTGGAACGTCGCTCACTGTTGAACAGATCCGTCTCATCCGGAGATATACAAGTAACATCACGATACTTTACGACGGCGATCCGGCGGGAATTAAAGCTTCCATGCGTGGAATTGATTTGATTCTTGAAGAAGGACTGAATGTAAAAGTAGTTTTATTTCCTGATGGCGATGATCCGGATTCATTCAGCCGAAAGCACAGCAACAGTGAAGTGCACGAGTTCATCAGCAAGAACTCCAAAGATTTTGTTGTTTTCAAAACGAGCCTGTTGCTGGATGAAGTAAAGAATGATCCTGTTCGTAAAGCAGGATTGATCAGGGAAATCGTGGAAACGATTGCCAAGATTCCGGACCAGATCATTCGCGCAACGTATGTGAAGCATTGCAGTTCACTGATGGACATCAGTGAACAGATCTTGCTGACGGAGTTGAATAAAATCCGTAGGTCGCAGTTAAATAAAAACCTGCCTACCGGAAAGCAAGCGATACCGCCTAATGATATTGATGAATTGATGCCGGAGGTGATGAAGATCAATCAGCTCAATGAAGAAGTGAAGGAAGAACTTTTGGAGCGCGAAATTGTTCGTGTTCTTTTGAACTATGGAAATTACGACCTAAAATTTTATGATGAAGTTGATTCCGTTGAACACCCGAATCAAAAAACAATTACAGAACATACATCGAAACTTTCCGAATACATTATTACTGAAATTGAAAAAGATCATCTCGTCATTGCGAATGAACTCTTCGTCAATTTCTTTAATGAAATAGCCGGCATGGTGAAGGATTCGGGAACGTTGGCTCCTGAAAGTTTTTATCAAAGCCAGAATCCGGAGATCAGTTCGCTGGCAGTCGAGCTATTGACGCACAGACATTTTCTGAGTGAGAATTGGGAGAAGATGCACAAGATTCCGACGGTGTTGGAGGATACAGGTATTCAAAAAAATATCGAACGACTCATTTACCGCTACAAGAAAAAAAGATTAGATCAGATTATTCTCGATCTCGAACGGAAAAATCACGAAGCATATTTAGCCGGAAATGATCACACCGAATTAATGGTCAAGATAAAAGAGTACAAGGAAATTCATTCCATGATTTCTACCAGCCTCGGAACGGTTGTTCTGAAGTAGTTCAAAGTTCTTAGTTCAAAGAGCGTTCTTTGAACTAAGAACTCTGAACTGAAAGTCACGCTTCAAAATACTTCTGCATCTTTTTATTTCCCGTCATCATTTTCAGATTGGAAACTTCCAATGGAGTGAGAAATCTCCAGCGTCCACGAGGCAAATCTTTTTTCGAAAGTCCCGCGAAGTAAACGCGGTCAAGTTTTTTTACAGCGTAACCAAAGTGTTCAAAGATTCTTCGTACGATCCTGTTTCTGCCTGAATGTATTTCAACACCAACAACAGATTTATCTTCTCCTACGGATGAGTAGGCAATGTCATCCACTTTTACAAAACCATCTTCGATCGTTAATCCGGCTTTGATTGATTCCATGTCGGATGGCTTCAACGGTGAATCCAATTCAGCCTGGTAAATTTTCTGCACTTCAAAACTGGGATGCGTTAATTTTTTTGCGAGATCACCATCGTTGGTGAACAATAAAACGCCTGTAGTATTGCGATCCAAACGACCAATAGGATACACACGTTCACGGCAAGCATCTTTGATGAGCCACATCACCGTTTTGCGATCCTGCGGATCATCGACAGTTGTGATAAAATCTTTCGGTTTATTCACAAGAATATAAACCAGCTTTTCCGTGCGAAGTGTTTCGTTGTTGTATTTCACTTCATCACCTGGTTTTACTTTGTAGCCAAGTTCCGTCATTATTTCTCCGTTCACCGAAACAACACCGGCAGAAATCAGTTCATCTGCTTCTCTTCTTGAACAGATTCCGGAATTGGAAATGTATTTATTCAAACGGATGGAACCGTCATCATTTGTTTTGTAAGATTCTGCTCTTGGTTTGTCGCGGTCATTCCGTTTTGGTTTTTTGTTGTCACCAAAAAATTCATGACCTGATTTGCGGTTCCATTTCGGAGCGCTTTCGCTTGAAGATGATTCATCATCTTTTCTTTTCCGTTTCGGACGTTCATCATGTTTCACAAAATCTTTTCCATCGTCAGTAGGACGAAATACTTCATCACGTTCAACCGGTTTTACTTCGCTGCTATCTCTTTTGCGAGGCTTTGCTCTTCCGTCTGCAAAATTTTTATTGAATGGTCTTCTCGAAGAAGTTCTGTCATCTGAACCCTCAAAAGAATCGGAACGATCGCTTTTCGGTTTTTCCGTGCCTGACGGCAGGCGCGCATCACGGTCATCTCTTGTACCTCTTGTAGAAAGTTTTGAAGAGAATTTTTTATCGTACGTTTTTTTGAAATCCCTTTTTTCACCGGAGCGTTCGAACGGCTTTGAGTCATCACGATCATTTCTCTTTCCAAAGGGTTTCGGATGTGAAGAAGAAGATTTTTTCTCGTATGGTTTTTTGAAATCTTTTCGGTCATCAGAACGATCAAAAGATTTCGGCCGATCGTTATATGGCTTTTCCGTGCCTGACGGCAGGCGCGCATCACGATCATCCCGTTTACCGTAGGGTTTCGCGGGACCTCTCGAGGAAGAAAACTTTTTGTCATACGGTTTTTTGAAATCTTTCCTCTCATCCGAACGGTCAAACGATTTTGAATCCCGATTTTTATCGGGACTGTATGGTTTTTCATCGCGATCTTCTCTTTTACCATACGGCTTTGCCGGACCTCTTGAAGAAGAAAATTTTTTGTCGTACGGTTTTTTGAAATCTTTACGGTCATCAGAACGATCAAACGATTTCGGCCGATCGCTGTAAGATGGTTTTTCATCGCGGTCATCCCGTTTGCCATAAGGCTTTGAGCTATATGGTTTTGCTCCTGCTCTCGGAGAGGAAGATTTCCGGTCGCCGGGTTTTCCTTTGCCAAACGTTTTTTTCGCGCCACCGCTTCTTCCGCGCCCGCTACCACTGCTTTTGCGTGATGAAAAATTTCTGCCTCCTGCCATGAAAATTGAATTGAGGCGCAAAGGTAACAAATCAGGCGGCATTGGGGATTTCATGAAAACGCCCATGATTGAAATCGTTAACCCACGACTTAAGTCGTGGGCTAAAGGAATAAATCAATTCAGAAAAAATCGTTTCAACGATTTATTGATCTTGTGACCATACATCCTTTCTAACGCAAACATGTGCACTTGCCTCCTCCCTTTTCGCCCACACTTTTTTCATGTTCACGTAATATCTCCTTAAATTGCTTTTTGGTTTCAATAGATCGTTAACTTTCGGATGTTAAACTTTTTAAAACATACGATCATGAAAAAAATCTACTCATCAAAATTTATTGTCTGTTCAATTTTTTTTATCTGCGTAATGAACAACCTGAAAGCGCAGATGATTTATTTACCAGATACGAATTTCAGGAATAAACTTATCAATCTTGGTTATGGTTCTTGCATTGTTGCTGACTCGATTGATTCGAGTTGCCCACTTGTAGCAAGCGAAACATCATTGACTATTGTAAATTTTAATATTCATGATTTGCAGGGAATACAAGCGTTTGTTTCATTAACTTTTCTTGATTGCGGTGCGAATCAACTTACCAATCTTCCGTCGTTACCAAATTCCTTGACCTTTCTTTGGTGTGGTTTAAATCAACTCACAAGTCTACCATCTTTACCAAATTCATTGACCGATCTTGTTTGTGGCGTAAATCAACTCACAAGTTTACCATCTTTGCCAAATTCATTGAAATCTCTTAATTGTAATTATAATCAACTTACTACTCTTCCTGTTTTACCAAATTCAATGAACAGTCTCGTTTGTAACAATAATCAACTTACCGATATTCCTGAACTTCCTGATAGCTTGTTTTATTTTGTATGTGATACCAACCCCAATCTGCAATGCTTGCCTCAATTAAAAAGAATAGTAAATCTTAGTTTTACGAATACAAATGTCAGTTGTCTCCCAAATTATGGGAGCGTAACGAATAGTAATCCCCCTTTAAGTAGTTTGCCTTTGTGCGGAATCTTTAATCCCAACGGATGTAACTCCTTTTGGAATATCAGTGGGAAAACATATTTCGATTCGAACATCAACTGCCTATTTGATTTTTTGGACGTTCGTCAACCAAATATGCACATCATGTTATACAAGGATGGAAATCTGAGCCAACAAGTTTTTACAGGTGGAGAAGGTTTATATTCCTTTAATATGTTTGACACCGGAAATTATAAAGTCGAGTTAGACACAACAGGCCTTCCTTTTCATGTGCTTTGTCCTGCAAGTTTTCATTATACGGACGTAATTACAGCAACCGATTCGTTGTTTTATGATAATGATTTTGCAATAAAGTGTAAGCCTGGTTTTGATCTTGGAGCATGGAGTATAGAAGGTATTTTCGAAGTCGGACATCAAACTATGGTGAATATTCAAGCAGGAGATATTGCTGATTTTTACGGAGCGCATTGCGCAGCGGGAGTAAGCGGCAGCGTTACCGTTGCCTTAGATGGCCCAATAACTTATTTGAGTCCGGCAATAGGCGCTCTTATCCCTGATATTATTATCGGTGATACTATCATTACTTACAACATTTCGGATTTCGGAACTCTGAATTTTAGTACTGCTTTCAACATGGTTATCCTCACCGATACCTTGGCTGTTGTTGATTCATCTTCATCAGTTTGTATTTCAGTTTCTGTAGCACCAACTCTTGGTGATATCAATCCTGCTAATAATTCATTGACTCAGTGTTTTGATGTTGTCGCCAGCTTTGATCCGAATGAAAAGGAAGTTTATCCTTTTGGCGACATTGACCTCTCGGAGAATCAATGGCTGACTTATACAATCCATTTTCAAAATACAGGCAATGCTCCCGCAGAACATATTTATATTGATGATACACTGAATGCAAATCTTGATCTCTCCACTTTTCAATTGCTTGCTTACAGTCACCAACCGCTTGTACAAATTCTCGAAGGAGGAATAGCACGATTCAATTTCCCGAATATCAATTTGCCTGACAGCAATACCAATGAACCGGCAAGTCATGGCTATGTGCAGTACAAAATAAAAGTAAAAGACAATGCCGTTGTCGGAACACAAATCAATAACACAGCTTACATTTATTTTGATTTCAATACTCCTGTCGTAACAAACACGACGATGAATACAGTTACGAATACGGTTGGAATCACGAACGTGAACAACGATCTACAGCTTTCTGTTTTTCCTAATCCAACACACAATGAGTTTACGGTTTACTATCCACAGTTTATGGTTGGAAAAAAAGTTACCCTTAAACTTTTAGATTTGTTTGGTAAGGAATTGATCGTTGAATCAATGAAATCTTCCAACTCTCAACTCTCAACGAACGACTATCCATCCGGCATTTATTTCCTCCGAATTGAAACAACTGATGGTGTTATCGTGAAAAAATTAGTCAAAGAATAGAAGCTTCTCAAAACGGCTGAAGCCGTTCAAGGGTATTTGGATGTTTCATTAGCCCACGATTTAAATCGTCGGCTAAAAGAATAAATCAATTAGGAAAAAATCGTTTCAACGATTTCATAATCGTGAGAACATCCGTGTTCACGAACACACGCCCTCTGATTTACACAGTCGGATAAAAAGCATCTTCCAAATGATCCAGTTTTGTGTATTGTCCGTTTACAACAATGGTGATGATATCGAAACGCGCTTCCATATCAAGGTCAAACTCTTTGATATAAGCATCAGCAGCTTTGATCACCAGCTTTTGCTTTCGCATGGAAACGGTGTATTCAGGATCGCTGAGATACGATGATTGTCGCGTTTTCACTTCCACAAAAACAAGTTGATTATTTAGCTGTGCAACAATATCAACTTCCGCTTTTCCGAAAAAATAATTTTGTTTGAGAATGGTAAAACCCTTCTTGATGAGATGTTCTGCTGCCATCTTTTCTCCGAGTTTTCCAAGCTCGTTATGTTTACTCATGACGAAAAAATTAATTCCATTTTATCGGTTACGTTTAGCGTAACTTCTCTTCCGAAAATCAACGGAAAATTATTTTGAATGTGTCCGGCCGGAAATCCATAAACAACCGGGAAATTATAACCAGCAACCGCTTCCGAAATTATTTCTTCAGCTGTTTTCCCGAATGGAATTTCATTGTCTTTCATTTCACTCATGCTTCCGACAACAAGCCCTGCAAGGTTTTGCAACTTGCCGCTTCGCTTCAGGTTCATCATCATCCGGTCGATGTGATAAAGATATTCATCCAGGTCTTCAAGAAATAATATTTTTCCTTCGGTATCGATGTCTGAGGAAGAACCAATCAGTGAATAGAGTAGTGAAAGATTTCCACCTATCAATGTACCTGTTGCTTTTCCTTTCCTGTTCAGCTTTTCAAGAGAAGCCTGTTGTTTTGAAGAGGAATAACTCAAACGTTCACCGAAAAGTGTATTCTTTAAAACATTTAAACACGATTGACTAAGTTTTGGAATATTCAGGCTCATCGGAGCATGAATGGTTTCTATTTCACAGTTACGGTGAACATGCGAATGAATCGTGGTGATGTCACTGAAACCAATCAGCCATTTCGGATTCTTGATGAAACGTTTGAAATCTATGTTATCAATAATGCGAACTGTTCCGTAACCGCCACGAGCAAACAAAATGGCCTGGATAGTTTTGCTGTTCAATGCTTTTTGAAAATCGGCAGTTCTTTCTTCGTCACTTCCCGAAAACTGGTTTTGTTCCTTGAATAAATTTTTTCCGAATTGCACATTCAATCCCCACGATTTCAGGATGTCAGCACACGGTTTTACTTCTGCTTTCGTAACTTTCCGTGCCGTCGAAATAATTGCAACGGTATCTCCTTCTTTCAAATATGGCGGTCGAATCATCTTTGTTATCTTTGGCGCTCGAAAAATAGAGTTTAAAGTTTAATGTCTAAAGTTTAAAGTTAATCAGCTTTCAACAACCTTAAACATTAAACGTTGAACCTTGAACTTTTTATGAGAAGATACACCCTTACAGCCGCTTTACCTTATACAAATGGTCCCGTTCACATCGGGCATTTGGCCGGCGTGTATGTGCCTGCTGATATTTTTGCGCGTTACCTGCGATGCAAGAATGAAGATGTAATTTTTATTTGCGGTTCGGATGAACATGGTGTTCCCATTACGCTTCGTGCACGTAGGGAGGGAATTACTCCGCAGCAATTGGTGGATAAATATCATGGCATCATCAAAAAAAGTTTTGAAGAGTTTGGGATTTCTTTTGATATCTATCATCGTACAAGCGATCCGGTTCATCACAAAACAGCTTCCGATTTTTTTAAAACACTGTATGATAAAAATGTTTTTACGGAAGAAACGACTGAACAATATTTTGATGAGGAAGCGCAACTCTTTTTAGCAGATCGTTACATTACCGGTACCTGTCCTAATTGCGGAAATGAAAATGCTTACGGTGATCAATGTGAACGTTGCGGAAAAAGTTTATCTCCACGCGATCTCATCAATCCACATTCACAACTCAGTGGGAAACCTCCTGTGTTGAAAACAACAAAGCATTGGTTTTTGCCGCTTGATAAAATGCAGAAAGATTGGCTGGAAGCATGGATCAAAAGTCATGAAGGCGATTGGAAAAATAATGTATTTGGTCAATGCAAGTCTTGGCTGGATCAAGGGTTACAGCCTCGCGCAGTAACACGCGATCTCGATTGGGGAGTTCCGGTTCCGCTTCCTGATGCAAAAGGAAAAGTGCTGTATGTGTGGTTTGATGCACCGATCGGATATATTTCGGCGACGAAGGCTTTGTTTGAGTCGACAGTCAACAGTCAATGGTCGACCGTGGACCGTGGACTGTGGACAAAATACTGGATGGACAAAGACACCAAACTCATTCACTTCATCGGCAAGGACAACATTGTTTTTCATTGTATCATTTTTCCTGCGATGTTAAAAGCACATGGAGAATTTATCCTACCTGAAAATGTTCCGGCGAATGAATTTTTAAATCTCGAAGGAGAAAAAATTTCTACGTCAAGAAACTGGGCTGTTTGGCTGAATGAATACTTAGAAGACTTTCCAAATAAACAGGATGAGTTGCGTTATGTATTATGTTCATCTGCTCCTGAAAATAAAGACAATGATTTCACTTGGAAAGATTTTCAGGCAAGAGTGAATAATGAATTGGTTGCCATCCTCGGAAATTTTGTGAACCGTACGATGGTGCTTACGCAAAAATATTACGGAGGAAAAGTCCCACAGCATTACATAGCGAATGAAAATGACAAAGCCTGCATTCGCGCGATGAAAGGAACACAGCAACGCATCAGCGATTGTCTCGATAAATATCGTTTCCGTGAAGCGTTGAGTGAACTGATGAATCTTGCACGGCTTGGAAATAAATACCTGGCAGACAATGAGCCATGGAAAATTTTTGCTACCGATCCTGAGCGTTGCAGCACGATCCTGTATCTTTCATTGGAGATCACGGCTTATCTTGCTGCACTGATGGAACCATTTCTTCCATTTACTTCGGAAAAATTGTACGCGATGTTGAATCTCGAAAAGCAATCCTGGAGTGAATTGAATAAGCAAATCCTGAAAGTGGGGCATCAGCTAAATACTCCTTCTCTTCTTTTTGAAAAAATTGAAGACGATGTGATCGAAAAACAAATAGCAAAACTTCATTCAACCAAAATTTTGAATCAAACAGAATCAAAATCAGAAATCGGAAATCAGAAATCAGAAATCCCTGCTAAACCGCTTACTACATTTGATGATTTCAGTAAAATGGATATCCGCATCGGAACCATCCTTACGGCAGAACGCGTTCCGAAAACAGACAAGCTGTTGAAACTTACTATTGACACAGGTATTGACAAGCGCATCGTTGTATCAGGCATTGCGGCATTTTATGATCCTGAAAAAATAATCGGTCAGCAAGTCAGCATTCTGGTAAATCTGGAGCCAAGAAAAATAAAAGGGATCGAATCGCAGGGAATGATCCTGATGGCTGAAGATGCTGTGACCGGAAAGCTGGTGTTTGTTCAGCCGAAGGAAAGTATAAAGGAAGGAAGTAAAATTAGCTGATTAGTTAATGTGATAATTTGCTGATTTGCTGATCGGGAATCTGATTTTCTTAATTATCAAATTAACTAATTATCACATCATCACATTAGAAAAATGCCCCTGTAGTTCAATGGATAGAACGGAAGTTTCCTAAACTTTAAATCCAGGTTCGATTCCTGGTGGGGGTACGCAAGCGAACAAGGGGGTGATTTCACCTCCTTGTTCATTTTGAATACTGACTGAAGTGTTTGTTATTCCTGTGAAACAAGCGAAAACAGAATTCACTCTTGTTGTTAGATAAGTACCATTTTTCTTATTGAATGAAATACCATCTGGGAATACTAACACTGAAGTAGGATGGAAATTAAATCATGACACAATCTTTGAAGCAAAAAAATTAAGTAGCTTACTTTTCATTTTGCGGAGATTAGAACCCTTATTCACCGCAATTTTTGCGTACTTTATTTTGACAAATGCGGAGAATAATCCTTATATTTACCGCATAAAGTGCGGTGAATGTATATCTACCAAAGAAAAAACTGGCCCCAATTCACGTGGGATGAGGATAATCTGATTAAGCTGTTGACGACCGTCAGCCATCGGCAAGGACGATTAATTGGTCGAATGGAAGGATTGGGATTTACATTGCAGTCTGAAGCGTCATTACTTACAATGACTCTTGAAATCCTCAAGTCGAATGAAATCGAAGGCGAGATACTGAATCCTGATCAGGTACGTTCCTCTATCGCCAGGAAATTAGGAATAGATATTTCAGGACTCATACCTGCCGACAGGAATGTAGAGGGTGTGGTTGAAGTGATGCTGGATGCAACACAGAAATTTAAAGAACCATTGTCTGGGGAACGGTTGTTCGGATGGCATGCAGCATTATTTCCAACAGGTCGCAGCAACATGCAAAAAATTGTTGTGGGGAAATGGCGGAACAATAAACCGGATGACCCAATGCAAGTTGTTTCGGGCGCATTGGGTAAAGAGAAAGTTCACTTTGAAGCGCCAGATTCGAAATCATTGCCAAAGGAAATGAAAGCGTTTCTGAAGTGGTTCAATGACGAAAAGGATTTGCATCCAATCATCAAAGCGGCAGTAGCTCATTTGTGGTTCGTGACGGTGCATCCGTTTGATGATGGGAATGGCCGGATTGCCAGAACAATCGCGGATATGCAGTTAACTCGTGCCGATGGAATCTCAAGAAGGTTCTACAGCATGTCCGCTCAAATCAGAATCGAAAGAAAACAGTATTACGATATTCTTGAGAAGACCCAACGCGGTTCACTTGACATTACCGAATGGTTGCTATGGTTTCTGGCGTGCTTGGATCGCGCCATGGTTGCTTCTGAAGAAGGCCTTGCCAATGTAATCACTAAAGCAAAGTTTTGGGATAAACTGAATACCAAAAAACTCAATGAACGGCAAAAATTGATGGTCAACAAACTGCTTGATGGCTTCGATGGAAAACTAACCTCATCGAAGTGGGCGAAGATTTGCAAATGTTCGCAGGACACAGCATTAAGAGACATACAGAATTTATTGGCACAACAGGTCTTGGAAAAGGAAGAGAGTGGTGGCCGGAGTACCAACTATAAATTAGCGGGCCTTCATTCCCTTTGAATGGTTTGTTTGAAATCTATGATGCTAAACAAAGAGAAATTTTTAGCAGGAGAAACTCACTGTTTCCCAAATTCCAAATTCGCCTCGATGTTGACCTCGTCGCTTAACATCGCAGACGGAGTTGAGGAGGAAATGTCAAAATCACTTCTCTTTATTACTCCGGTTACTTTAAAACCAGTAACAGGTTTATTGTTCATGACATTTGTCCCGGATTTCGTAACAGCATTCAATGTTACCGGTTTGGTGATACCGTGCAACGTGAGATTGCCAACTATGATATAGTTATCTGCACTTTTTTTAGTGAAAGACGTACTTTGAAAAGTCAGCTCCGGGAATTTTGCCGTGTCAAAGAAATCAGCAGTCTTCAAATGTGCATCACGTTTATCATTGTCTGTGTGGATCGTATTCATGTCTGCCTTCAGTGAAATTCCGGCATCTGTAAAATCGTCTTTCGATTGTGTTATGGTTGATTCTGTAACTACAACAGTTCCCTTTACATCGTTGACCAATTGGTGCAGGACGGCAAATCCAAGATTTGAATGCGCCGCATCAAGCTTCCACGTGATTTGACCAGAGGTCGTGATTGTAAAAAGTAAAAAAGTAATGGCTACAAGGAATGATGATTTGTTTTTCATACGTAATTTTTATTGATGACAAATTTTAATAATATTACCTCATAAAAAGTTTGATGATTTCAAAAATGATCATCGCTAAAATAGCCGTCACCGGAATGGTAAGTATCCACGCCCAGATTAATTCAACGGTAACTCCCCAGCGCACGGCACTCACACGTTTTGAAACTCCGACACCGATAATTGCTCCCGTAATTGTATGAGTTGTACTGACAGGAATACCAAGCGCTCCGGTTGAGAAAAGTGTAACAGCACCGGCTGCTTCAGCGGAAAATCCTTCGAAGGGAGTTAATTTTGTAATCCGTTGTCCCATCGTTTTTACAATTCTCCATCCACCGAAAATGGTACCCAATGCAATGGCAGAATAACAGGCAAACGGAACCCATTCGGGAAGATGTTTCATATCCGGAATTACATTGGAGGCAATGAGCGCAGCACCGATGATACCCATTACTTTCTGTGCATCATTTCCACCATGACCAAGACTGTAAGCAGCAGCAGAAAAAAGTTGCATGCGCCGGAATACCTTATCCACCTTATACGGATGCGATCTTTTACAGATGTATAACGTGAGTACAGAAATTATATACGAGATTGTCATTCCGATTACCGGAGCGAGGACGATAAAGAAAAGCGGAGGAAGCACTTTGTCTAATCGCACCACATCAACACCTGCAAAAGCAATGGCGGCTCCAACAAAACCACCGATCAATGTATGTGAAGAACTGGAAGGAATTCCATACCACCATGTAATGAGGTTCCAGATGATGGCAGCAATAAGACCTGAGAGTATAACAACGAGGTTAACGCCTTCCGGTTTTACAGATTTAGAAACCGTATCGGCCACATGAAGTTCAAACAACCAATACGCGAGAAAGTTAAATGCAGCAGCCCAGATTACTGCGCTCAACGGAGAAAGAACTTTTGTGGATACAACTGTTGCTATTGAATTAGCAGCATCGTGAAATCCATTGATGAAATCGAAAATAATGGCAAGTATGACAACAACGTAAAGTAATTCCATAAAATAATTTTGATGGTTCCGGTAATCAGGCGATTTTGATCATGACAGATTCAATCACATTGGCCGCATCTTCGCATTTATCAGTAGCAGTTTCAAGAGCCGACAGCACTTCTTTGATCTTGATAATTTCAATGGCGTTTTTTTCATCTTCAAATAAACGCGCAACGGCATTGTCAAAAACATCATCCGCGTGATTTTCGATGCTGTTAATCCGCACCAGTGCTTCACGGATTTTCCCCATGTTTTTCATGTTGCGTAAACCGTTGATGGCCGTGTTTAATTCTTCCGAACATTGAATGATCAGTTCCGAAAGTTTAATCATGGACGGATGAATGACATCTATTTTGTAAAGTTCAATTCGCTTTGCTGAACCGTGAATGTAATCGAGCACATCATCCAGTACCGAAGCAAGCTGCTGGATATCTTCGCGATCGAAAGGTGTAATGAAGGTCGTGGCTACTTCCTGGAAAATCTTGTGCGTAATTTCATCACCTACATGTTCGAGTTTTTCTATTTCTCGGATGTATGCTTTACGTTTTTCCATGGAGTTGGTAGTTAGCGCTTCATACAATACTTTTGAAATAGTCACAAGGTTGGCAGACGCTTGTTCAAACAGCGGATAGAACTTACGATCCTTTGGAACAAAGTACTGAAAGATGGAATTGGCAGACATAAATTGTGTGTAAATTAATTGTTACTCGCGGACAAAGTAAATAAAATAAAGCGGTGTAAAAATTTTATGTTGAAAACTTCAGAGCAAGGTTGATTCATGTATTTTTGACATGTGATAAAACCCATCAAAAAAATTGCAGTGTTTGCTTCAGGTTCAGGAACGAATGCAGAAAATCTCATCCGTTACTTTTCAAATTCGGATATCGCAAAAGTGGAACTGGTTCTTTGTAACAATCCGGCTACAGGCGTGTTGGAACGTGCAAAAAATCTTGGGGTTCCTTTCTATTTATTTAACCGGAAAGATTTTTCTGAATCAACGGTGATTTTAAATCAGTTGCTTGAAAAAGAAATCGATCTCATTGTGCTTGCCGGATTTTTGTGGTTGATTCCCAAAAATATCATCACATCATTTGGAAAAAAAATCATCAACATCCATCCGGCTCTTCTTCCGGGTTTTGGAGGAAAAGGTTTTTACGGAATGAATGTCCACCAGGCCGTCATTGACTCAAAATCTCTCTTGTCCGGCATTACCATT
This sequence comes from Bacteroidota bacterium, assembly GCA_043787975.1. Classification (GTDB taxonomy): domain Bacteria; phylum Bacteroidota; class Bacteroidia; order AKYH767-A; family 2013-40CM-41-45; genus JAPLDA01. The sequence goes on along the minus strand of JAYVUK010000017.1, from coordinate 30,670 downwards.
CATTATGTGAATGAAAAATTTGATGAAGGTGAAATTGTTTTTCAGGCGGCTTGTCATATCAATAAAGAAGATACTGCTGAATCGCTTGCCCAAAAAATACATGAACTCGAATACCGTTATTTTCCGGTGGTCGTTGAAAAGGTGTTGACCGGAGCATAAGTTCCTTTTACAACATCTCTATCTTTGTTCGACTATTTAGTATTTGGTATTTGGTATTTGGTTCGGAGAGAGAGAGAGAATGCTACAAAGGCGTCTCCGAACACCGCACTAAATACTATTAACTTCATTGATTTGTGAAACCATTATTTAAAAAATCTTTCTTTTTTCCGGTTGTGCTTTTCGTAGTATCAGCATTTTTGATTTTGCTTGCTGAAATTAGTCAGTCACGTTCAAAATTTAATGCTGAACAGGCTGTCACCAATGCTGAAAAAAATCTTCAGCATCTTGAAAAGAAGATGGCTGAGTCATTGGAAGAGATTTCAACCATCTCAAATGATTCGACATTTCACAGTTATTTTATTCATCATGGATTTCAGAACCTCGGATTCAGTTTTTTCTATGTAGAGAAGGAGAAGATCACCAAGTGGTCTGATAACGAAACCGAAATTAACAGTCAAACCGTTGACACATGCAAAAACAATTCATTGATCCATCTTAACAATGGCTGGTATGAAATTTTTATCCAAAAAGAAAATGGAAAAGAAATTATCGGGTTACTTCTGATCAGGAAGGAATATGCGTATGAAAACAAATACCTGGTAAATGGTTTCAATCCGTTGCTCGTATTGCCGTCAAACGCTGTATTAGTAAATGGTCATGATGAAAATAGTTTTGTTGTTCGTTCCGGAATTGATCAGCCGCTTTTTTATATAAGACTTAATAATCCTTCAGGCGAGTCAATGGACTTTAATTTTAAAAGCTGGCTCTACCTGGTTTCTCTTTTACTTGCATTGCTTGCATCATTTTTTGTTGCAAGGATTTTCTTTAAACGCTCCTCACCAATTGCATTGCTGATCATTCCCGTCATGATAGCGGTTCGCATGTTCATGATTTATTTTCAGATGCCTGATGAATTTTATGGAACCGAATTTTTTAGTCCGCGCTATTACGCGAGTTCATTCTATTTTAATTCACCGGGCGATTTATTCATCAACTCGTTAATTATTTTATGTGTCTCAGGAATTTTTTATTCCTTCTTTTCAGAAAAGTCGATTCGTATAAAAAATAAATCCGGTTTGGAATTCATTAGAGCGGGAGTTCTGGTTCTTGCCGGTCTCCTGTTCTTGCCATTGAACACGCTCATCAGCGGATTGATTATGAACTCAAAGATTTCATTTGATGTAAATGATCTTTTCGGGATGAATGGCTACAGCCTGTTAAGTTTTTTTGTCATTGCTGTTTTGCTGGCATCCTACTTCCTCATTACGTTTGCGTTACTGAAGGCATTTTTTCGGGACACTTCTCTGAAATTTTTTTCAAAGCAAATGTTATTTCCACTTTTTGTTTTTGGAATTATTTCTTTTTTATTGCGCCAGCAGTCGCAATCGTTATCCGATGTCTTGCTGCTCATTTTATTTTCGGGAAGTGTTATTCTGGTAAGCCTCCTGAATAGTCAGAAAAAAATCCGGTTGAATTTTTTACTTTATATCACACTGTTTTTTTCTATCTATTCTTCGGCATTGATATGGAAGTTAAACGATGAGAAGGAAAAAGAGAACCGGAAATTGCTCGCACAAAAAATTGAAACAGGAAGAGACCAGGCAGCTGAATATCTTTTTGAAGACGCTGGACAAAAAATAAGCAATGATCCTTTTATACTCCGGCATTTTCGCGACTCATTGCATGTTCAGGAGCAGGTTAGCAAACGGTTGTTGCAAATTTATTTTACAGGGTATTGGAGTAAATTCGATGTCAGCATTTATTGTTTTAACAGAGACGGTTTTCCTTTTGATTCTTTGCGGACTAAATTACTACCTGATTCTTTAATAAAAGGTATTTCATCTGAACAAAATCAGAACAATCCGCAGCTTTATTACCTGAGTAAAGAATCAGAACCACAGCAGTATTTTGCGCTGATTCCATTGGTTCGAAAAAACGAGCATGATTCGTTGATCGGTTCGATTGTCGTTCTGTTTACGCCAAAACTTTTTCAAAGCAATGAAGGTTTCCAGGAATTATTTGTGAGCAGCAAAGTCGCCTTCAATAAGGAGTTGAGTAACTATTCATTTGCGCGATACCAAAATGATTCGCTGATGAATCAGAGCGGGAAGTTTGCCTACTATTTTTCATTGGAACCTTTTCATCCTTCTCAACAGGAATACTCTTTTGTTGATTTGGATGGATTTAGTCACCTGCTTTACCGGATCAGCGGATCTTCTTTTATCATCGTCAGCAGAAACAAAGAAAGTATCCTGGTACCGTTTACGTTGTTCTCCTACCTGTTCAGTTTTTTTAGCCTGCTGATGCTGCTGTTTTATGTGTTGTTGCGGGTTATGAACCGTAAAATCGAATACCATATAAGTCTAACGCGGAGAATTCAGTTGTCGGTTATGCTGCTTGTTATTCTTTCTTTTGTTTTGATTGGCAGCAGTACGGTGTATTACATCACCCATAAATACGATGTGGATAAAGATGAAAGCATCAGCGAAAAAATTAATCCGCTGTTATCGGTCATTGAAAAAGAATTGGGTGATGCCACCAACCTGAACAACAGGTTGAGTGATGAAACCCAGGCTTCATTTATCCGGCTTTCAAATTCCAGGGATGCGCATTTCAATTTATTTAATCCGGAGGGAAATCTTTCGTATTCATCGCAGCCAAAAATATTTGAACGTGGAATCATTTCACAAAAGATGAATCCTGAAGCACTTTTTGAAATCAGCGAAAAAGGAAAAACACAATTCGTTCAACAGGAAAGTATTGGCAACCTTACGTACACGGCTGCCTATGAACCATTTCGCAATCGCCAGGGAAAAATGATTGGCTACCTGCATCTTCCTTATTTCGAAAAGCAAAATGAGTTGAACAAAGAGATTTCCGGTTTTCTTTCTTCCCTCATCAACATTTACATCTTGCTGCTTGCTCTTGCAGTGATGGTCACATTGTTTATTTCAGCACGTGTTACGCAACCGTTGCTTCTCATCCAGGAAAAGTTAAGCAACATCAAACTCGGACGAAAAAATGAATTGATCGAATACCGTCAGCGGGATGAAATAGGAGAGTTGGTGAATGAATACAACAGGATGGTTGATGAACTGTCTGCAAGTGCTGAAAAACTGGCGCGCAGCGAACGTGAAAGTGCCTGGCGCGAAATGGCGAAACAAGTAGCGCATGAAATAAAAAACCCGCTGACGCCGATGAAACTCTCCGTTCAGCATTTGCAAAAAGCATGGGAAGAAAAAAGCCCGCAGTTAAATGAAATTTTTCAGCGGATTGCTAAAACATTGGTTGAACAAATAGATACACTTTCGTCTATTGCAACTGAGTTTTCAAATTTTGCACAGATGCCTCAACCAAAAAAAGAAAATGTTGATTTGGATAAAATTCTTAAATCTACCATCGATCTTTTTAAGGAGTTGCCTGACATTTCAATTGCTTTTTCAGGAGATGAACAGTCAAAATTTGTATTTGCTGACAAAGATCAACTCATCCGCTTGTTTTCAAACCTGTTGAAAAATGCAGCACAGGCAATTTCATCCGGTAAGCAGGGAATCATTCTCGTTTCTGTTTCATCATCCGGAAATAGTTTTGTTATTTCAATACAAGATAACGGAGCTGGAATTTCTGAAGAACAAGTTGCTAAAATTTTCACTCCAAGTTTCACCACAAAATCAGGCGGAATGGGTTTGGGTTTATCCATTGCGAAGAACATTGTTGAAAGTTCAGGAGGCACAATCCGGTTTGAAACTGAGAAGGAAAAGGGAACTACTTTCTTTATCTCTCTCCCATCTATTCAAAAAAATATTTAAATATCAAATCATGTAATTGTGAATTAATAAATAGATAAAATGATCCTTTATACTATTTTTTAGTATCATTTAGTATTTTTTAAAGGAGCATTATAACCATTTTTTTTGTTAACAATTCATTTTGAATGAAATAAATTTTATAAGCCAAACAATCACATTCTCAAGCAGATAAATATTCGTTAAATAAGCTTAACACCCTTTCCTGCCTCACCCGATTTTCTATCTTTGCTATGTAAGTTGAGCATTTAGAAATTGAATATTGATCAACGAAGTAACTGATCAATCATTAAAAACTTTCTCGCATCAATATTCAATTCGCAAATCATTATCAGTTTTATGAATCGTCCGGTCAGAGTGTTAATTGCAAAAGTTGGTTTGGATGGACATGATCGCGGAGCAAAAGTAATTGCATCATTTCTTCGCGATGCAGGAATGGAAGTAATCTATACCGGATTACGACAAACTCCTGAGATGGTAGTGAATGCTGCGTTGCAGGAAGATGTGGATGTGATCGGAGTGAGCATCCTTTCAGGAGCACACATGACCGTGTTTCCGAAAATTGTTGACCTGATGAAAGCAAAAAAAATGGATGATGTGCTCATTACAGGCGGAGGAATTATTCCGGATGACGATATGAAAAAGTTAAATCAGCTTGGAATCGGAAAATTATTTCCTCCCGGAACGGATACTACTGCGATCGTTAATTATATTAAAGACGAAGTAAAAAGAAAACGACAATTCTAAATAATGGCAAATCAATTCGAAATTTAAAATCCGGAATCCGGAATAAAGAAAATGATGACTTATCACAACATATTAATAGCTGTTCACAACGAAATTTTGACCATCACAGTCAATCGTCCGGATAAATTGAACGCTTTAAATAAAAAAACGATCGAAGAAATTGGTGATGCTGTTAAAAATGGTGAAGCTGATCCTGCAATTGCAGGAATCATCATCACCGGTTCAGGTGCAAAAGCATTTGTTGCCGGAGCTGACATTAGTGAGTTCAAAAATTACAGTGATAAAGAAGGAAAAGAGTTAAGTGCAGCGGGCCATAAAATCTTCAGATCCATTGAAATGTGCGAAAAACCAGTGATTGCTGCCGTCAATGGTTTTGCATTGGGTGGAGGTTGCGAATTGGCAATGAGTTGTCATTTGCGTGTGGCAAGCGACAATGCAAAATTCGGTCAGCCGGAAGTAACACTTGGAGTGATTCCGGGTTATGGAGGAACGCAACGGCTTGTTCAGTTAATCGGAAAAGGAAAAGCCATGGAATATTTAATGACAGCTGACATGATGGATGCTCAACAAGCAATGCAATTAGGATTGGTCAACTATGTTACTGCACCGGATCAACTCATTGCAAAATGTGAAGAGTTGATTGGAAAAATAAAAAAACGTTCTCCGAAAGCCATCGCCGGAACTGTAAGATGTGTGGATGCATTTTTTACAGATGGAGTGGATGGCTTTCAAACAGAGATCGATGAATTCGGAAAATGTTTTAACAGCGATGATTTCAAAGAAGGAACAACAGCATTTTTAGAAAAAAGAAGCCCCGTTTTTAACCGCGAAAATAAAGTAAGTCAGAGTCATTAACCCAATAGCCCATGGCTTTAGCCATGGGAATGTAAAATATAAAAAACGAATCAAGTGTGGCTTCAGCCACATTAGAAAAATTTAAATAATTACCAGTTTTAAATTAAGGAGTAGTAAAAAATGAGAATAGCCAGGAATTTCAGTAAACATGTTTTTTGTCTTGAAGGTGATTGGGAACAAGATCTGAGGAATAAATCAAGCATCACGGCCGCGCTTGATTTTTTACAAGCCAATTGCGGCATTAATTATATTCATAAAAATTGCGGTACAAAAGAGAACCTGATGTACTATCTTTCATTGTGGAAGAACAGGCGATATAAGGAATACTCCATTTGTTATCTCGCATTTCACGGGAAGCCCGAAAGAATCCAGGTTGGGAATGAGTTTCTTGATTTGACTGAGCTCGCAGGAATATTAAATGGTTCGTGCGTGAATAAGATTATTCATTTTGGAAGTTGCAATACACTTGATACCGATGCAAAAAGTATCCGTACTTTTCTGGATACTACGCATGCACTTTGTGTTTGTGGTTTCAAAACGGATATCGACTTTGTTGAAAGTTCTGTATTCGATATGCTTTTGCTCCAGAAATTCCAGGAGTATAAAGATATGAGTGCCGTTGAACGCGATTTGAAAAAGAACTATCGCAAGCTGATTAATAAACTTGATTTCCGGTTGATGTATAATTAATTGAAGATTGAAAATTGAAGATTACATTTAACCGATGGGTAATGGGTCAGTTCGAATTATTGAGATTCCTCACTTCGTTCGGAATGACAATTCTCAGTTGAGAGAGGATGTGAAAGGGAAGAAATTTCGCGAAGCGAAATTTCTTCCCTTTCACACTCTAAAACCCTCGCTATGTCATTCCGAATGAGCGAAGCGAAATGAGGAGTCTCAATAATTCGAACTGACCCGCTGCTAACCAATGGTGTAAGTTTTAATATTCATTTTTCATTATTCAATAATGAGATCCGTTCACATCAAAGTCCACGGCACCGTCCAGGGAATTTTTTTTCGAAAGTTCACGAAACAGAAAGCAAACGAGCTGGGAATAAAAGGCTCAGTGAGAAATGCTGAAGACGGAACTGTTGAAATCGAAGCCGAAGCATCTCCCGAAACACTCATTACTTTTATAAACTGGTGTCATCACGGACCTGAACGGGCTGTTGTTAATAAAGTAGAAGTCATTGAATCACCATCGAAAAATTTTACTTCTTTTGAAATCAGAAGATGAATGAAAAGCAGGATGAAGATTTCACCCGGCGGTTGTATCTTTTAACAAAGTTTTACGAAACGATATTCCCTGATTGAGCGCCATTAAAAAACTTGCAGGACAAACTGCAACGTACGGATTAAGCAGCATCTTTGGAAGATTGCTTAACTATTTGCTTGTTCCAATTTACACGCGCGTATTCCATCCCGGAGAATATGGTGTGGTTACTGAATTATACTCTTACGTTTCCTTTCTCAACATCGTTTTTACCTACGGAATGGAAACAGCCTACTTCCGTTTCTTCCAAAGCGAAAACGGAAATAAGAAAGTATATTCAACTGCATTAATTTCAATTCTCGCTACTTCTTTTTTACTGACTCTTTTTATCATTCTTTTTTCTTCAGGCATTTCAAACTGGATGAATACTTCCGAACATTCTACGAAGATGCTTCCCGGTTATATTTCCATGTTTGCCATCATACTTGCCTGTGATGGCATTGCGAATATTCCCTTTGCCAGGCTCAGACAGGAAAATAAAGCAAAGCGTTTTGTCTTTTTGAAATTGCTCTGGATACTGATCAATGTAGGACTGAATTTGTTTTTTTTACTGGTATGTCCGAAACTAATGAACGGTTCATTTCATGATTTGATCAGTAAAATTTATGATCCATCCATCGGGATTGGTTATGTTTTTATTTCAAATTTAGTGGCGAGTGTTATTACACTTTTGTTGTTGTCTCCTGAGCTGTTTTCAATTCAGTATGAATTTGATCCGTCGCTGTGGAAAACCATGCTCATCTATTCACTTCCATTGATGGTTGCCGGGTTTGCAGGAATGATCAACGAAACGTTCGACCGGATTTTATTGCCTCGATTGGTCGCTGATAAATCAACAGCGTTGATACAAAACGGAATTTACGGAGCCTGTTACAAGTTATCCATACTGATGGCTTTGTTTACTCAGACCTTCCGCTATGCAGCCGAACCATTCTTTTTTTCTCATGCTTCCAAAGAAAATGCAAAAGAAATCTATGCGAAGGTGATGCATTACTATGTACTTGCCTGTTCGTTTATTTTTCTTGCCATCATGATGTACATGAACGTGGTAAAACATCTCATCGGTGAAGAATACAGGTCAGGAATTAAAATTGTTCCCATTCTTTTGATGGCGAATCTTTGTATCGGCGTGTATTACAACCTTTCAATCTGGTACAGGCTCACCGGGCAAACAAAATGGGGCGCGTGGATCGCAATTGTCGGAGCGATTCTTACGCTCGGTTTAAATTTCTGGCTGATCCCAATCATGGGTTACATGGGCGCAGCATGGACAACATTAATCTGCTATGCTTCCATGATGATTATTTCATATGTGGGCGGACAAAAATATTATCACGTTAAGTACAACATCAAATCATTCGTACTGTATGTTTTCTCGGCCTTGCTGCTGTATGTTTTTAGTGAAATGATTCAAGAGAATTTTCATCTGACAGGAAATGGAATGCTTGCCGTAAACACATTCCTGTTGATCGTGTTTGTACTCATCGCTTTCTTCTATGAGAGGAACAAAAATCCGTACCTTCGCATACCTTTTTTTAAAGTAAGAAAAGAAAGTTGAAAATTAGTTAATTTGAAAATTTGAGAATTAGGAAATACGCGCATTTTATTTCATTATCAAATCAGCACATTATCAAATCATCAAATTAAAAGCACCATGAATGTTAGAATAATAAATAGATCAAACCATCCATTGCCTTCTTATGAAACATCTCATTCGGCAGGAATGGATTTACGTGCAAGTCTTGATCAGCCGGTAATCTTAAAACCACTTGAACGCTCAATCATCCCGACAGGTCTGTTTATTGAATTGCCGGAAGGATATGAAGCGCAAATTCGTCCCCGCAGCGGATTGGCTGCAAAAAAGGGAGTTACGGTGTTGAATTCTCCCGGAACTGTCGATGCTGATTATCGCGGAGAAATAAAAATAATTCTGATCAACTTGTCGAATGAAAATTTTACGGTGGAAAACGGTGAGCGGATTGCACAGATGATTGTTGCTACGCACGAACGTGTCGAATGGTTAAGTACAGAAGAGTTGGTCGAAACAGAAAGAGGATCAGGTGGTTTCGGATCAACCGGAGTGAAGTGAATTAGCAAATTTGATGATTGGCTAATTTGACAATGAAAAACGTAAAGTAATTTATTCGGGTTCCTCATTATCAAATTATCAAATTATCGAATTATCAAATTAAAAAATATGAAGATAATAGTCCCCATGGCCGGAGCAGGAAAGCGAATGCGTCCGCATACACTTACGGTTCCTAAACCTTTAATTCCGATTGCAGGAAAACCGATTGTGCAATGGTTGGTCGAGGACATTATTAAAGTATGTAAAGAAAAAGTGACTGACATTGCTTTTGTAATCGGTGATTTTGGAAAAGAAGCGGAAAAAAATTTATTGATGATTGCAGAAAGCCTTGGCGCGAAGGGAAGCATTTATTACCAGGACGAGCCGCTTGGAACAGCGCATGCAATATTATGTGCAAAGGATGCGTTGAAAGGAAAAATTATTGTCGCATTTGCCGATACCTTGTTCCGTGCTGACTTCACCATGGACGAAGAAAAGGATGGAATCATTTGGGTGAATAAAATCGAGGATCCGCGTATGTTCGGAGTCGTAAAAGTAAATTCAGAAAATACCATTACAGATTTTGTAGAGAAGCCACAAACGTTTGTTTCCGATCTCGCCATCATTGGTATTTATTATTTTAAAGACGGAGAATATTTACGAAAAGAAATGCAGTTCCTCGTTGATAATGATCTGAAAGAAAAAGGAGAGTATCAGCTTACCAATGCACTTGAAAACATGAAGAAGAAGGGAACCAAATTTGTTCCCGGAAAAGTGATTGAATGGCTTGACTGCGGAAACAAAGATGCAACGGTGTATACAAACAAACGCGTACTCGAAATTCACAAAAATGAAAAGATGATTTCTTCAAGTGTGAAAAATGAAAACTCAATCATCATTTCCCCTTGTTACATCGGTGAAAATGTGCAGTTGAAAAATTCGGTGGTCGGTCCGCATGTTTCTGTCGGAGCAAATTCAAAAATTGAAAATACTGTGGTGACAAACAGCATCATTCAGGCGAGCGCTGTCATTGCAAATACTGTCATTGATAATTCGATGATCGGAAATTTTACAGAATATAAAAACACACCGGAGCAATTGAGTCTTGGTGATTATTCTTCTCACTCATAATTGAAACGAATGAAATTCAAATTCCTCGTACTTCTTATTTGCTCATCTTTTTTGATTGCTTGTAAAAGTTCAAAGCCTACAGCAGGAAATGGTTCTGCGAGGCAACCTGTTTCGGGCATTGAAAAGGCAGAAGTGTTGAATCTTTTTTACAATGCCAACAAGGAAAAAATTCTCGGCAACCTGAACAATGCAGCCGATCTTTTCTCTGAAGTCATTCGAAAGGACGGAGGCAACCATGCGGCGATGTATGAATTAGCAAACATTTATGCAGAGCAGAAAAAATTCAGCGATGCGTTGTTTTTCATCAAGAGTGCGTACAAACTGGATTCTAAAAATTTATGGTATGCGTTATCATTATCTGAAATTTATCAGAAGAACAAAAAATTTAATGAAGCAACCGTAGTGCTTGAACAGCTGGTAAAAGATTATCCTGATCGGGTTGATTTTTATTTTGAATGGGCTACAGCACTCATTTTTGCTGAGAAACCGGCTGAAGCTATTAAAGTGTACGACAAGCTTGAAGAAAAAATAGGTGTTACAAAGGAAGTCACCGTTCAGAAATCAAGGTTGTATCAGCGAATCGGGAAAAATGATAAAGCCATTACGGAACTGCAAAAACTGATTGCCTTAAACCCGAAGGATGCACAGGCAATCGGTATGCTTGCCGAAGTGTACCAGAACACGGGAGAGAAACAAAAAGCATTGGATACGTACAACAAAGTGCTTGAAGTGGATCCGAACAATGCATTCATCCATCTTTCTCTCGCTGATTTTTATCGCACCAATGGTGAAAAAGAAAAATCAATCCAGGAATTAAAATTTGCATTCTCCAATAAAGAACTGGATGTGGAAACAAAGATCAACATCATCAGTTCTTATTTCTCGCTTATTTCATTGCATCCCGAATTAAAGGACCAGGCAATGGAATTGTGCAAATTGCTGCTTGAGGCACATCCTGATGAATCGGGCGCGCATGCCGTGCATGGAGATTTTCTCATGCTTGATAAGCAATATTCAAAAGCCAGGGACGAATACAGGAAAGCAAAAGAATTGGGTGGAAAAGAATTTGCATTGATGGACCGGATCATCAGGCTCGATGCTCAATTACAAAGCTGGGATACCTTAATCACTGAAAGCGAAGATGCACTCACCATGTTTCCGGATCAGCCGTTCGTGTATTATTTTAACGGGCTGGCAAATATTCAGAAAAAGAAATATGCTGACGCAGTGCAATCATTGAGCACAGGTGTAAAATTAATTGTTGATGACACAACACTTGAAGTTGATTTTTATTCTTTGATGGCAGAATCGTATAATGAGTTAAAAGATTTTGCGAGATCGGACGAGAATTATGAAAAAGTATTGGAGCGTAATCCGAAAGATACGGTGGTATTAAACAACTATGCATATTATTTATCAGAACGCGGTGAAAAACTTGACAAAGCGGAAGCCATGTCCAAACTTTCGTTGGAACTCAAACCGAACTCCGGAACCTTTGAGGATACCTATGGATGGATTCTCTTTAAGCAGGGGAAATACAAGGACGCAAAAGGCTGGATTGAAAAAGCGATCGAACATGACAGTACCAGCAGCGCTGCCGTACTCGAACATTACGGAGATGTGCTTTACAAAACAGGCGATACTGAAAAAGCGCTTGAATACTGGCAGAAAGCAAAGCAAGCAGGTGAAGGCGCCACTGAATTTCTGGATCGCAAAATTCTTGAAAAGAAACTGCCGAATTAAATGATGGCTCGTTTGAAATTTTTTCTGCTGAGATTTTTTTTTCTCTTGCTGTTCAGTTCCCTTCTTATTTTTTCTTCCTGCAAAACTTCCAAAAAGGTTGTTGTTGCAGCACCGTTAAAATTAAGAGGCGCTGAAGTGATCGAAGTTTTTGATTCTGTCATGCGTAATGAATTTTCTTTCGGATGGTTAACACTTAAAGCTTCTGTTGAGTACACAGCTCAGAATGAATCCGAATCGTTTGACGTGAACCTGAGAGTTCGAAAGGACAGTGCCATCTGGATTTCCATCACACCGTTGCTTGGCATCGAAGCGGTGCGGGTTCTTGTAACACGTGATAACATGCAGATTCTTGATCGCGTTCATAAAACATATTCCGTTCATGATTTTGATTACTTAGACAGCTTATTAAAGACACACATTAATTTTGAAATCATACAAGCCGTGATGGTAGGAAATTATTTTCCGTACCTGAAAAATGAAAAATTGAAATCGGTGTATGACGAAGATTCTACCACGATTCTAAGTACACTGAATAAAAGAAAACTACGGAGAGCGATGGAAGATAAAGATCCGAACAAACCGATTGTTCAGGATTTCTGGATTGACTCCGATTACCGGATTGCGAAATCAAGGATGCAGGATGACAAGCTGAATCGGTCGCTGGAAGCAGTTTATAGCGACTTTACCTTAGCCGGTTCTAAACTGATTCCGAATAAAATTTTTGTAACGGTTGCTTCTTCTAAACCTTCCACCATCAGCGTGGAATATTCAAAAATTACGGTGGATGAACCGGTAACCATTCCTTTTACGGTACCGGAGAAGTATGAGCGAAAGTGAATAATAGTCGACAGTCAACAGTCGGCAGTCCATAGTTGGTCATACTGTTGACCGTGAACTGTTGTCTGTGGACTATCCTTATTGATATTTCGAATTCACTTCCTCCCTTGTTAAAAACTTTTGAAACGAAGGCAACGTATTCGCTCTAATTGTCCTGAATTTCACAGACTCAAATGAGAAGAACAGAAAATAGAAATTGCCTCCTTCTGGTGCGCACCATTGCTACTTGCTGCTGCTGCATACTGCTGCTCTCACTCTTCACATTTCCTGCTTTTTCACAAACCAAAAAGGATCTTGAAAAGAAAAAGGAGCAGCTTCGAAAAGACATTGAATACACTAACCAACTACTCAACCAGGCGAAGAAGAGTAAATCCACATCGTTGAATCAGCTCATCACACTCAACAAAAAGATTTCGTACCGGAATGAATTGATCAACACCATCAGCGATGAAATAGGCAAGGTTGATAATTCAATTGGTGGAATCAATCAGCGCATTGATACATTGCAAAGCCGCATGACAGAATTGAAGAAGCAATATGCGCGCATGTTGTACTTCGCTTATAAAAATCAAACTTCGTATTCACGATTATCTTTTATTTTTTCTGCAAAGGATTTCAACCAGGCTTACAAGCGTCTGAAATATTTACAGCAACTCAGTGCGTACCGTTTGCAGCAGCGCGATCTCATTCAACAAACACAGGATTCCCTTACTTCGCGTAAACGGGAACTTCAGGGAGTACGGGTTGATAAAACACATTTGCTTACGTCACAGGAAAAGGAGAAAAAAAATCTAGACATGGAAAAGAAAGAACAGGTTACCGTTCTCAACAACATCACATCACGTGAAAAAAAGCTCCGTGCTGAATTGCAGGAAAAACAAAAGCAGGAAGAAAAGCTCAATCGCGCCATAGAAGACATCATCCGGAAACAAATTGAAGCAGCGAAACAGGCAGCGAAGAAAAAAGCTACGCGCAGCCTGACAGCAAATGCAAGTAAAAAGACTCCAACAATTACATCGTCTTCCCCGCTTACATTCACTCCCGAAGCACTCAAACTGAGCAACGATTTCGAAAGCAACAAAGGCAAACTGCCATGGCCGGTTGACCAGGGATTTATCAGCAGTTCTTTCGGAAGGCACTCGCATCCGGTTTGGAAAGATGTGGTCGTGAATAACAATGGAGTCGATATCAATTCTCAAAAGGGAGCGCAGGCACGATCAATTTTTGACGGCAAAGTTCTGCGTGTGATCATGGTCGTTGATAAATATGCCGTACTTGTTCAACACGGAGAATATTTCACTTTGTATTCAAACCTGAGGGATGTGACCGTTAAAGCCGGTGACAGAGTTACCACAAAACAATCTATTGGCCTCGTTCAGACTGATGAGGAAGGAAAAACAGAAGTACATCTTGAAATCTGGAAGGGGAGTAATAAAATGGATCCTGAAAATTGGATTATGGCTAAAAGATGAACGAAGTCTGAGTTTCTTTCCTGTCCATCAATAGTATTTCATAATCGGTTTTCAAATATCTACATTTGGGCTCTCATTGCTCCAAATTCATTGGCAGCATAAATTAAAATCAATCATGTTACAATCAATCTTCTTAGGAATTCTTGGTGGACAGGAAGTTCTTATTATTGGTATCCTTGTTCTCTTAATGTTTGGAGGAAAGAAAATCCCTGAACTTATGCGCGGCTTAGGAAAAGGAATGAAGGAATTCAAAGATGCCAAAGATGGCGTAGACGATAAAAAAGAAGAAGAGAAAAAATAAATTCTCTTCTTTTTGATTTTCTATTTCGATGATCGTATCCGTATGATTTCTTTCAGTTGGATTCTTTCATGGTCTTCGCGTAAACGCTTGATGTCGTTTTTCTCGATCGCATCGGTTAATTTTTTTCCTTTCTGTACGCATACAAAATAGATTTCACCTAACTGTTTCTCTGACTTTCTTTCGTCAGGATCAGAGAACAGCCAACCTACTTTTCGTTTATTATTTTTCAAATAAAGCGTGGCTATTTTATTAAGATGGGGAACAATGTCTTCAAAATTCATGTTGTCATGATGGTTAAAAATTGTTATAAATAATGGATACTATTTTTTCTTCCACTACTTCTTCTGCCTGCCTGTTTTTCTTTCTGCTGTCGATGGAAGCCGTGATATCAATTCGTGTTACACGGCTTTCCATGCTCGATAATTCAAACAAAATATGTTTTGGTGAGCGGTACCAGTTTCCATCGCGATAAGCCATTACAACTTTATTTCGCTCATCAAAATTTTCAATGAGGAAGCCTTGTTTTACGAGGATCTCTCTCAATTTTTTGATGACATCGGACAATGAATATTTCAATAATGCAGTTTCCATATATTCGTTTTAGATAGACAATTCAATTCCATGAAAGCAAATAAGCTTCCTATTGCAAATGATTAAATGTGGTGTGTGAGAGAGTGTGATTGCCGGCTGCAGTTCGTGGTAGGTCCGGCAGCGTGAATGATTAGCAAATCACATTACAATGATAAGCGAACAGCTATCTGCAAGTCCAACTAATTAGGCGGAAGGATTAAACCACCTTATGAATAGCCTGCGTAACAGGGTGAATGGAGGGAGAAATTTAGAGATTAGATGAAGTTTTGTTTTTTGCCTGTAATTATCAAGCATTTATTTAGCTGGTAAACGAGGTATATAAAAAAGGGTTAGTAAGTCAACATCAGATATGTAAGAACGTTGAGAGTTTAGAATAACTTCACAACCTCCTCATCGTTATATTTCAAAGGATTAGACTAATATTCTATATTTGCCGTTACTCAAAACGAATCTATGTAGGAATTTGAAATAGTAATAAGGAAAAAAAATGAAAATAGTGTTGACATATATCAGAAACACAGCTTTGCTCATGGCATTGATGTGTTCTACAATAGGAGGCGTAAAAGCACAATCAGGGCAGGAAGATTCCCCAACCTCTATCGTGTCGAATGACGATCCCATTTCTTCCATGTTGGATAGCCTGGCAACCCTGAGTTACATTCAGCGAATAAACTTTGCGGCAGCCGGAAATCAGCCCAACACTAATTTTCAGGCTAATGAGGTGCCCACGTATGCCGATGATATTTACAGGAAGCGAATTCAAAAGATTCAGACACCTATTCCTCTTACATACAATTCCGAGGTAAAGCAATACATAGATATGTATGCCTTAAGAAAACGCGCATTGACGGAGCGTGTGATGGGATTATCGAATTTGTATTTCCCGTTATACGAACAGATTCTTGATCAGCAAGGACTTCCTCTTGAATTCAAATACCTTTCAATTGTTGAATCAGCGTTGAATCCAACGGCTGTTTCACGTGTTGGAGCAACGGGCTTGTGGCAGTTTATGCTTGCAACCGGAAAACTCTACAACCTGAAAGTGAATTCATTCATTGACGAACGAAGAGATCCTGCAAAGGCAACGCTTGCTGCCT
This sequence comes from Bacteroidota bacterium, assembly GCA_043787975.1. Classification (GTDB taxonomy): domain Bacteria; phylum Bacteroidota; class Bacteroidia; order AKYH767-A; family 2013-40CM-41-45; genus JAPLDA01. The sequence goes on along the minus strand of JAYVUK010000017.1, from coordinate 14,590 downwards.
GCCAGTATTTCAAGAACATGTATGACATATACCATGACTGGCTTTTGGTGATTGCGGCTTACAACTGCGGAGCTGGAAATGTAAACAAGGCAATTGCACGTTCAGGAGGAAAGACGACTTTCTGGGAAATCAGTCCATATTTACCAAGAGAAACAAGAGGATATGTACCGGCTTTTATCGCAGTTACATACCTGATGAATTATCCTTCAGAACACAATCTTACTGCGGTTCCTCCGGTCATCAGTTACTTCGAAGCCGATACAGTGATGGTTGATCAGAAAATATCCTTGCGTGAAGTTGCTGATGCTACGAATCTACCTGTTGAGCTGATCAGCTATCTGAATCCCATTTATAAAAAAGGAATTATTCCTGATGGAGACGAATCGTATGTATTGAGGTTGCCTTCAAATAAAATCAACAATTACCTCGCTAACATCGAAAATATTTTCAAGTCATCGGATACTGATCCGACGGCTATGGTTACCGAGGATAACGGATCGGCTCTTGATCCTGCAACGTATGTGAGTAAAGTGATAAAAAAATATCACACAGTTAAAAAGGGGGAACTCATCGCATCGATTGCAAATCGCTACAGTTGCTCTTCAAAGGATTTAAAGCGCTGGAATAAATTAAGAAGCACGAAACTTCATTCCGGACAAAAGCTGATGGTTTTGGTAACCACTAAACAAAAAGTAGAACAAAAAGCGTCTGCGAAAACAACGGCTTCTGTTGCTTCACCAGTTAGTAAATTAACTCCGTCTCCTGTTACAAAGAAGGAAGACAGCACCGTGACAGCTTCAGTCGCATCAAATCAAAATTCTGATTCAATTGTTCCTTCCGGTAATGTTGATTCTGTTTCTGATTCAAAAACCGGATTGACAAATTCAAAAATGGTTTACCACATCGTGCAACCCGGCGATACGCTTTGGAATATTGCTCAACGTTATGTTGGCGTTACAGTTGAAGAACTCAAAGCCATCAATCAGCTAAACTCAAATGAGCTGAAACCGGGTACTAAATTGAAGGTTATCATCGGAGGCTAATTCTTTCGTAGAATGCTATTTACAAAGCATTCCGGAAACGGGATGCTTTTTCATTTTCTCTTAATTGTTTCATCGATGAATTTTAATACTTTTGAAATCCAAAACTCAAAACAAATTCATCATGAAAAAATTAATACCCTTTCTCTTACTTGTTTTATCGTTCGCGATAAAATCAAATGCGCAAACTGTTCCCAACGGTGATTTAGAAAACTGGACGACGGTCGGGACAGGTCTTACAGCTTTCGACAGACCCGACTACTGGCAGACTACAGATAGTTTCTCCGTAAACTTAGTAACAGGACCTCAACATAGTGTAACAAAGGAAACTTCTTCCGTATATCATGGTTCTTCTGCCATGCGATTAACACCTTTTCTATACCTAGGATCTGTTACTATTCCGGGTGCTGCTTCCAATGGTACGATAAACACGACTACGTTACAAATAATTGGCGGAACCCCTGACACGGTGCGTCATCAGACACTAACAGGCTGGTATCAATACGCTCCTGCCGGTGGTGATGTGTCTTCAATTTCAGTCACACTTTTTAAAAACAATGGCACGTCCCGCGATACAGTAGCGTATGGCGTATTTAGTGCATCTGCGGCTGTTGCAACGTATACTCAATTTCAAATCGATTTGAATTATTTATCACTTATATTTCCGGATTCAGCTCTTATCACCATTTATTCCGGCCCACCTACTCTTGGTGGTCCTCACATGGGTACAAAATTATTTGTTGATAGTCTTACGTTCTCCGGTACAGTCCCTACCGGTATAAATGAAATTTCTCAGCTTGTTAATTCAATTCGTGTTTACCCGGTTCCGGCAATGAATGACTTAACAGTGAATATTGATCTGAAAAAAAATATTCATACTTCCTTTGAAATTATTGATCTTACAGGAAAAAGAGTTCTGATTCATGCAATGAATTCAACAACGGAAAAAATTGACATCAGTCAATTAAGCAACGGAAATTATTTCTATAATTTATTGGATGAAAAATCGAACAAGCTGTCTTCCGGTAAATTCTCTGTGAATAAATAAAAATTTCTTTCACCTTTTTTAAAAACCTTCCTGAATTCCAGGAAGATTTTTTTTATTGTGATAAATGATCGGATGAAAGGTAGTTCGGATATCGTTTGAAGTGAAGCTCTTTCACTTTAGCAGTGAGGTTTTCCCGAAGCTCATCAATGTTAATCCTGTTGGTTGCTGAAATGAAGATGCATGTGGTATCCATTTTTGAAATCCATGATTTTTTCAAATCCTCCAGTGACATGTTTTCCTTTTTTGCCGGAGTCAGATCATCTTCTTCCTTCGGAATGTAATGATACGCGTCAATCTTATTGAACACAACCAAGGTAGGTTTGTCTGTTGCGCCAATATCAACCAGCGTTTGATTGACTACGTTGATCTGGTCTTCAAAATTCGGATGAGAAATGTCAACGACATGAATAAGCACATCCGCTTCGCGCACTTCATCCAATGTTGATTTGAACGATTCAATTAAATCATGTGGCAGCTTACGGATGAATCCGACTGTATCCGACAAAAGAAACGGAACGTTTTCATACACGATCTTTCTCACGGTAGTATCAAGCGTTGCGAATAATTTATTTTCCGCAAACACATCACTCTTGCTTAGCATGTTCATGATCGTTGATTTCCCTACATTGGTGTAACCGACCAACGCTACGCGAATCATATCTCCGCGTCTCTTTCGTTGTGTGACGCTTTGCTTTTCAATGTCGCTCAATTTTTCTTTCAATCGTGCTAACTTATCACGGATCACACGCCTGTCTGTTTCTATTTCTGATTCACCCGGACCGCGCATTCCGATTCCGCCACGTTGTTTTTCAAGGTGAGTCCACATGCGTGTTAAGCGTGGAAGTAAATATTGGTATTGTGCCAGTTCAACCTGGGCTTTGGCTTGCGCACTGCGCGCACGTTTTGCAAAAATATCGAGGATGAGATTGTTCCTGTCAAGTACGCGGCATTCGAGAATTTTTTCGATGTTGCGGATTTGCGACCCGCTTAATTCGTCATCGAAGATTACGATATCAACACTGTTGGTCTTTACAAATTCTTTTACTTCGTTTAATTTTCCGCTTCCGATAAATGTTTTTGAATCAGGATGGTCGAGCCGCTGAACAAATCTCTTTACGGTAACAGCTCCTGCTGTTTCAGCAAGGAAGGCCAGCTCATCCATGTATTCGCGTAATTGCGTTTCAGTTTGATCGCGATGAATTAGACCAATTAATACAGATGTCTCAGCTTTCTTTTTATGGGTGAACAATTGGTGGTTTTTATTTTAAAATGATGACGAACAAAAATATGTTCTGTAAAGGAAGGAAAGAATAGTGAAACAAATCTACGAAAGATATTTCCCCACGATTGGCATTCGTCTTCCCATACCGAATGCTTTCGGTGAAACTCTTAAAATGGGTGGGGTCTGAAACCGCTTGTATTCGCTGGTATTGATCATCTTCACAACTCTTCGTACCAATAATTCATCAAATCCGGCTGCAATCAGTTCATCCGGACCTTTACGAAGTTCAATATAGTGATACAGAATCGGATCAAGAATCTTGTAGTCAGGCAGTGAGTCACTGTCTTTCTGATTCGGTCGGAGTTCAGCCGAAGGAGCTTTTGTAATGATGTTCTCAGGGATGATTTCTTTTTTTCGATTGATGTATGAAGCTAACTCGTACACTTCTGTTTTATAGACATCACCAATCACGGATAATCCGCCCGCCATGTCGCCATACAGTGTTCCGTAACCGACAGCGAGCTCGCTTTTGTTGGATGTGTTCAATAAAATATATCCGAACTTATTTGACAGTGCCATCAGGATATTTCCACGCACACGAGCCTGTATATTTTCTTCAGCGACACTGAATGGTAAATTGTTGAATTGATTTTTTAACGAAGAAAGATATTCCTCGTAAATTTTTTCGATGGGAATAATTTCATAATCCACACCAAGATTTTTTGCAAGCATCACTGAATCATCCACCGATCCTTTTGATGAAAATGCAGAAGGCATCAGCACTGCTTTTACATTTTTTGAACCAAGTGCTTCAGCAGCGAGATAAAGCACAACAGCAGAATCAATTCCTCCCGAAAGACCAAGAATCGCTTTCGAAAAATTTTGCTTCAGAAAGTAGTCACGGATGCCAAGCACAAGAGCATCATGAATTCGTTCCGATTTACTGTTTACCGTTTCCGGTTTACTGTTTACGGTTGCCACAGGCTTCAATTGTAAACCGTGAACTGTAAACTCAAACCCCCAAAAGTCTTCTTCAAAATATTTCATCTCATGAATCACCTCTCCTTTTTCATTCATCACCAACGATCCGCCGTCAAAAATTAATTCAGTCTGTGCGCCAACATGATTCACATACAACAACGGTAAATTATATTTCAACGCATTTCTTTTCAGAATTGCTTTTCGATTTTCAGCATGAGCATAATCGAATGGTGAAGCGGCAATGTTGATGATCAGTTGCGGACTTTCTTTTATCAATTCATCCATCGGGCAGGAAACATACATGGGATCATCTTCAACATTCCATAAGTCTTCACAAACGGTGAGAGAAATTTTTACTCCATTCACTTCAATGCAATGAAATTTTTTCCCCGGTTCGAAGTATCGGTATTCATCAAACACATCGTAATTCGGAAGCAACGCTTTGTGTACGATGCTTTTTATTTTTCCATCGGCAAGAAAATAAGAAGAATTGAAAAGATTTTTTCCTTCAATTTCCGGATTTACAGATGGACAACCGACAATGGCAGCGATCCCGATACAGTCTTTTGCAATTTCATCCAGTGCACTTTTGCAGCAATCAATGAAATCGTTGAAGTCAAGAAAATCCAACGGAGGATAACCGCAAACAGCAAGCTCCGCAAAAACAACAAGATCAGCTTTTTCTTTTTTTGCCCGCTCAATTGCCTGTTTGATCTTGAAAACATTTTTTTCAAAATCACCGATGACGTAATTGAGTTGTGCTAAGGCAATTTTCATTTGTAACGGACTGAATTAAAAAACCCGTCCTGGTTTATCGGGACGGGCGCAAAGTTAGATGTTTGCTTCGGTTTAGAACAATACACCAATGGTTAATCCGAGATAATCGCTGTTTGCTTTAATGCTGCTTGCATCAACAATATCAAGAAATCCATTGTTAAATGTAATTCCTGCAAGAAGCACGGTGCTTCCGCTAAGCGTGTATTCAATTCCTCCGCCGATAATCATGGACACATTAAGGTTATTGATTCCATCTTTAATATCCACATTATCCTCTGAAGTGACTACGGTGTTGCCTGCAATTTTAGAAGTTGTTTTAATGTCTGCTTTGGAACGGATATTAAATCCGGGAGCAACACCAAATTGAAGAAAATAAGTCAGGGAACCGATTTCCTTTGTCTTTAGTTTTAGTGTGATGGGTATTTCAATGTATTCAAGATTATATTTTGATTCCACTTTCATTGAATCATTAAGCTGTAAACTGGAGTTCCCACCTCGATATGTAATATCAATGCCGGTTGCAAAAGCATAATGATTTGCAAAGTTGAACTCTGTTATTAATCCATAACTGAAACCGAGTTTGGTGCCACTTGATTCAAATCCCTTTGTATCAGTCGTGATCCAAGCTAAGGATGGAACTGCTTTCAAACCAAAATGGAATTTTTGCTCTTCCTGTGCATGCAGGGCAGAAGCAGCAAAAAATAACACACTCATTAAAACAAATATCTTTTTCATCTTTGCAGTGTTTTATATTCAGTGCAATATTACTCAAAAATTCAATCAGTCTTGTGTTAAAACGTTTCGCAATTATTTACACCCTGGTATTGATTACTTCGTGTAATCAAAATCCACAACACATTGATGTTTCAGGTATTCCGATAGACGTGAAGGCTGAACGGTTTGATGAAGATTTATTTTCAAACAAGGGAGAAAATATTTCAGCCCTGAAAAATAAATACAAAAGCTTTTTCGATTTGTTTTGTTTTAAGATTACCGAAATGGGAACTCCGGATACGATGTTGCTTAAGGATCGCCTGCGGGACTTCTCAACAGATGCGGACATGAAGGAAATTTATGATGCTTCCGAAAAAAACTTTCAGGACTTCACTTCAATCAATCTCCAATTGACAGATGCTTTTCGTCATCTGAAATATTATTTCCCAAACAAAATCATTCCTCCTGTCTTTACTTTCATTTCCGGCTTCAACTATGCCGTGGTAGCGGCCGACAGCGCGCTCGGAATCGGGCTTGATATGTATCTTGGATCCGATACAAAGTATTATCCGGGCTTACAATTTCCTCATTACAAAATTGCAAAGATGAGAAAGGAGTATTTGGTTGCTGACTGTATGCGCGGATGGATTCAAAGTGAATGGGTAGAAGATGAACTGCAAAGCGATTTGCTAAGCAGGATGATTTACAGCGGAAAAATTCTTTACTGCTTAAATGCCATGATGCCGGATGCTGCGGACAGTATTAAAACAGGCTATACAACGTCACAATTAAAATGGTGTCATGCAAACGAAAAAAATACCTGGTCCTTTTTTATTGACCAGAAATTGTTGTTTTCAAATGATCAGAACCAGGTTGCTAAATTTATCAACGATGGTCCGACCACCAATGGTTTTCCCAAAGAATCTCCCGGCGCTGTCGGGCAATGGTTGGGTTGGAAAATTGTTCAGTCGTACATGAAAAATAATGCTGCCGTTACACTCGATCAATTGATGAATAACAACGACAACAAAAAAATACTTCACGACTCAAAATATAAACCCGGTAAATAAATGAATTTGAAAATGAGATAATTTGAAAATTTGAGAATGAAAAGAGAAAACCCGACATTACTGTTTCATTCCAAATCAGACCAAATTAAATGTCTAAGAATAATTCAAGCAATCAAAACAGTATGAAAGACTCCGAAATAAAATTCATTGTTTCATTGGATGAAAATAAAGTTCCCGAAAAAATTCAATGGGAAGCCAGCGACAGCGGTGTAGCCGGCAGAAAGGATTGCAGTGCAACCATGCTCTCTATCTGGGACTCAAAAGATAACACCACCATGCGGATTGACCTTTGGACAAAGGATATGCCCGTGGATGACATGAAGCGTTTTTTTTACGAGAGTTTTTTGAGCATGGCCGATACCTATCAGCGCGCAACACTGGATCCATTTGGTGCCCAGGAGATCAGGAAATTTTCAGAAACGTTTGCGCAAAAAATAGAATTGTTTCCGAAATAAGATTATTTTTCGGGAGGTGAAAAATCTTTATTAATTTCCTGGATGTAGTTTAATATTTCGTCTCTTCCGATTTTCTTTTCTGCCGAAGAAATAAAAAGAGGAGGCAATGCATCCCAACTTTTTTTTAATTCTTTTTTATAATTCTCTACGCTGTAAATAATCTGTTGCTTTTTAAGCTTGTCAGATTTTGTAAACACAATGGAGAATGGAACCATTTTTTCTCCCAACCAATTGATAAATGCAAGATCAATTTTCTGTGGTTCCAGCCTTGAATCAACGAGCACAAAAACATTCATAAGGCTTTTTCTTTTCAAAAGATAGTCCCGGATCATCTTGTCCCAGGTAGCTTTTGACTCTTTTGAAACTTTTGCATAGCCGTAACCCGGTAAGTCAACCAAATACCATTTGGTATTGATAAGAAAATGATTGATCAACCTTGTCTTTCCCGGAGTTCCGGAAGTCTTGGCAAGATTCTTTTTCGCGGTAAGCATGTTAATGAGCGATGACTTACCAACATTGCTTCGCCCGATAAACGCATACTCCGGTAATGTTGGAGCAGGACATTTTTCAATGGTTGTGTTACTGACTAAAAAAGTTGCTTCGGAAATTTGCATCTGTTACAAAAGAATGAAAAATAAAAACAATACAGAAAGGAAAACAGGATCGTAAAAGAGGTCAGGATAAATTTACCAGTTGTCCTTATCCTTTACGGGTTTCTCGTGCAGCAAAGCATCTTTTAAATTTTTGATGAGATCCTTTGCATATTGATCAAGCTGCTTGAGGTATTCAGCATAAACCGGAGAGTACATTTGAGATTTTGTATCCATCCAGCGTTCGCTGGCATAATAGGATTGCTGTTTCCAATTGAACTCGGTAAGTTCATACTTGAAACGTCCATCTTTGGCAGCGATTGTAATCGTGTATTGGATTAAACCTCCATCTGTTTTTGTTCCTTCTTTATCAGCAGGATTATAAATTTTAAAACGTGGCTTACCGATAATTTTAAATTTCAGTGAATCATTTTCACGAATTACTTCGGTAGGGTTTTTATAAAAGCTTTTGAACCAACCCATCGCTCTTTTGTAAAGAATATCGGCTTTCATTCCTGTTGCTTCAGTCACGCCTTCATAGGTAATCAGTTTCGTGATGGAATCAACGGGAAGCTGAATAGCAGGAGCAGGGCTTTGTTTTTGTGCTTTTGCATTGATTGAAAGAAAGGAAATAAGAATGATGACAACGATCGATGGTTTCATTGTTGAAATAAATTGATGGGATAAAATTAAATCAAAATCCGGTTGAATGGCAATAAAAAAATCAACCGTTTACAGGAACTTTGATCTTTGAGCCGACCCTGAGAATGTGTCCCTTGGAAATTTTATTGACAGCTTTCAATTTGGCAATACTTGCAACATCGTATTGCTTCGCAATGCTCGATAACGTATCGCCCGGCTGAACAACGTAAATAATGTATTTTGATTTGGGCTGAACGGATGCCGCAGCAGGTTTGCTTTTTATTTTAGTTGGCGTTGAAACCGTCACCACATTTTCTGATTCGTCTTCATTGGTTTCTGATGAATTGTCAGCAGAAACAGAAGCGCTTGCGTACGTTGGTGCCGAACAATTCGGACCTAATTTATCCAAACCGATGTAACTGTAATAATCGTTAATCATGTCTTTGACTACTTCATTACGAAGATTTGGTGACCGCGCACCCAACACAATACTGATCAATCGTTGATCACATTTGTTGGACGTTGCGACAAGACAAAAGCCGGCTCTCTTTGTATAACCTGTTTTCATTCCGTCCACTTCACCTTTGTAATCGATGGTAAGATGGTTGTGATTTTTAATGGTACTGGTGCTTCTGCCGTTGTTTATATCCGCATAACCCATTCCGGTTACTTGTAAAATCTCATCATACTTCAGCATTTCAAGGGTGAGAAGAAGTAAGTCTGTTGCTGTTGCGGAATTATCAAATGATCTTGCGGTAGCAGGCAGCCCGGTTGGGTTTCCATAGTAGGTACTGTTCATGCTTAACTCGCGTGCACGGGTATTCATGCGGTCAAGAAAAGTTTGCAAATCTCCTCCACCTACATACCTGGCCATTTGTTCAGCAGCTTCATTGTTCGAAGCAATCATGGCTGCTTTAAAAATATCAAGCAACGTATAATTTACACATTCTCCTACCGTTTGTTTCTTTCTTCCTTTTCCAATAACGATTTCGCGTGTCCAGCGAATGTTATCAGTCCAATTTATTTTTCCGACCCGTACATCTTCAACAGTCAATAGTGCAACCATCATTTTGGTGAGAGAAGCAATCGGGAATGGAGTATTCATTTCCTTTTGCCAAACGATTTTTTTACTCCCCAGATCGTATAGTAATCCCGCTCTCATTTCATGTTCGTTTATCTGAATTCCGGGAGCAGGTTGGTAAAAGAAGTTTCCTGCAGGATTGTAAAAATTAATGATGGAACCTGTATCAGGAAGAGACACCTCAGCCAATGTGGGTTTACTTAACGATAAAAATGAAACAAGAATTAAAACCCCGTAAACCACCCCGGAGCCTAACCATGAATTTTTATGTTGGATTCTTTTCATGTTACTTTTTAATACTGTTGAATACTCTATAATATAGGGCATTTCGAAAGGTCTGTCAAACGAATTCCAACAGATTTCCGACAAATTTCGATAAAGAAACTCAATTTTATACTCTAATCGCAAAATAACGTTTCCTTTTTTTCTCTATTGTGAAAGAAAGGTGATTTAATAATTGGATAAACGCTTGTTTTGACACTTCTGTGATTTTTCGATAAATCCTTACAGTCCTTTCCTGATAAGCTTTTGATCAGGATTCTTTCGTTAAATTTTTGGCGATGACATCAATCACTATCACCAATGATTATTGTCATACCAATTCATCTTTACTTGTCGGAATTTTACGACACAAATAAAATAAATCCGGGATGAAAATTTTAATATTGATACTGGTTGGAATGTTTGCGAGCCTTGTTTCGATTGCTCAATCAGGAATTAACGCGGCAAATGAGGCAATTAATTCCACAACAGAAACGGCAACAAACCCGGATTCAATGATTTGGTTCATCGGCGCAGTTTTAGTTGTCTTATTTATCTTCCTTGTTGTATTGGCGTTGGCCAAAGGAGCAATAGCGATGTCTGAGACCATTGAAATAAACATACACAACAAAAGGTAAAAGCAATTGCTGATGAAAACGATTATTTGTCTGACCGATTTTTCTGCAAATGCAACCAATGCAATCAAGTATGCAGGTGTATTGTGTGACATTTTAAAGTCAAAACTTGTTTTGATTCATGCATACGAAATTCCTGTCATGTATACAGAACAAACATTTGCAGTGATCCAGGTAGCTGATGAGGAAATTCGGTTGTCGGCAGAAAAAAAATTAGCAGACTTAAAATTATTGGTGCAAAAGGAACACCACACGATTCATGTTGAAACACGATTGACAGAAGGTACTTCTCCTGATCACCTGGTTGAAATTGCTGATCGTGAAAAAGCGAACCTGATTGTTCTGGGAACAACAGGCATGACAAAACTCGAACGATTGTTTACCGGAAGTACAACCGGCGGAATTATCCGAAAAGCCAACTGTCCTGTTTTATCTGTTCCACCCGATGCAAAATTCAATGACATTAAAAAAATGGTTTTTTCCACTGACCTTGAGGAAGACAATATCAACTCGGCAGTTGCCATCGCAGCATTTGCAAAACATTTTGATGCTGAAATTGTTTTCCTGTATGTCGATAACAAACATCTCATTCACACCGATGAAGAAATTGTGCGAATGACTTCAAAGATTCGAACACGCATTAAGTACCCCAAAATTTCAGGATATATTAGCAAGGATCCTCACATCAATGAAGGTATTGACTATTTTCTGAAAAAACATCCTGCAGATCTTTTGGTGATGCTGACACATCGTAAGCATTTTCCGGAGACACTTTTTCACCCGAGTTTGACAAAAATGATGTCGTATCAAACAAAAATTCCATTGCTTTCAATGAAATTTTCTGATGCTTCCATTTTGACTTAGTGCGTTGAGAAGACGAATGAGTTAATGTGTTTTCTTGATCGTTGTTTAATTGAATTTTCAAAGCATTTCCGGTTAATCTTTTCCCAACAGGATTCCCTGTTAAATAAAGGGCGATATAAAGTCTTTTCTTTTAAAATCAGCCATTTGCTTTTACTTTATGTTGTGTTCATATAAATCTTTGTATATTCATCGCCTGAAATATTTTATTCAGTATAATTGTATAATTAAGGGGATGGGGGATAAACTAATCGTTTGGTTATCAGGGCAACTAATAATTGCTTTGCTCATTTCTTTTTTTATCCTTTATTTTGAGCGCCCAAAATTTATTTACGTGAGGAATTCATTTATCAGATGATGGATTTTTCGGGGAATATTTGGTTTTGGATTCGTATAGAAATTAAGATAATAACCGTTTAAAAAACATAAAGCACACAGAATGGTTTCACATACTCTTCACCAGAAAATGAAGAAGTTTACAATACCGGCAGAATTAAAAAAGGCTGGTATTTATCCTTACTTCAAACCCATTGAAGAAAATCTGGATACAGAAGTCATTATTGGAGGCAAAAAGGTATTGATGTTCGGGTCCAACAGCTACATGGGTCTGACGAATCACCCAAAGGTGAAAGAAGCTGCCAGCATCGCTCTTGAGCGTTATGGCAGCAGTTGTTCCGGCTCACGTTTTCTTAATGGAACGTCTAAACTTCACATTGAATTAGAAGAAAAGCTGGCGGATTTTGTTGGTAAAGAAGCGGCTTTAGTATTCAGTACTGGCTATCAAACCAACCTGGGTGTGGTTGCCACATTAACCGGGCGTCATGGAGTATTGTTACTCGATGAATTGGATCATGCTTCTATCATTGAAGGAAGCCGTTTGTCTTTCTCAAGAGTATTAAAATTTGCGCACAACGATATGAATGAACTGGAAAACCAGCTTCGTTCGATTGATGACGATAGAATCAGGATGATCGTGGTGGATGGAATCTTCAGCATGGAAGGTGACATCGCTGATTTACCATCCATTGTGAAACTTGCTAATAAATATGGTGCAGCATTGATGGTTGACGATGCGCATGCGCTTGGAGTTCTTGGAAAGCATGGTGAAGGTACAGCTGCTCATTTTGGATTAACCAATGAGGTTGACCTGATCATGAGTACGTTCAGTAAATCACTTGCGTCACTTGGAGGATTTGTAGCAAGTAATAAAGACATCATCAATTATTTGAAACACAATGCTCGCTCCATGATTTTCAGTGCAAGCATTCCGCCATCTGCTGCTGCTGCTGCATTGGCTGCACTTGAAATTATTCGTACAGAACCAGATCGTTTGGATCATCTGTGGGCAAATACCCGTTATGCAACTGAAACGTTGAAGAACCTGGGTTTTGATATTGGCAAAACGGAAACTCCGATTATCCCGATTTACATCCGTGATGACATGACCACATTTAAATTTACCAACCGCTTGTTTGAAGAAGGTGTGTTCGTGAATCCTGTGGTATCACCTGCTGTGAAGAGTGATTCATCCTTGATTCGCATGTCGTTGATGGCAACCCATTCCATCGCACAGATTGAACAGGCGATTGACAAGATTCATAAAGTTGCGAAGGAATTAGGAGTTTTTGCTTTACAGGAAATGTTAGCGAATGGCACCAATCACCGTTAGGAAAATTGAAACGCGTGATGTAAAGAAATTCATTGACTTTCCTCACGATTTGTACAAAGGCGATCCGAATTATGTTCCTGAACTTTATATTTCCCAGGCAAAACTTTTCAATCGGAAAAAAAATCCTCTCTTTCATGATGCCGAAGTGGATCTTTTCCTTGCTTATAAGGATGGAAAAATTGTCGGGCGTATCGCTGCCGTAGATAACGGCGGTTATAAAAAATTCACCGGCAACAACGATGGTTTTTTCGGATTCTTTGATGTCATAGAAGATTATGCCGTTGCGGAAGCATTGCTGAATACAGCAAAGGAATGGTGCAAACAAAAAGGCCTGTCGAACATGATAGGTCCTGTAAATTTTTCTACCAACGATACCTGTGGAATGTTGATTGACAGTTACGATGTTCCACCTGTCATCCTGATGACCTACAATAAAAAGTACTACAACGATTTTGTGGAACGTTTTGGGTTTCGTAAGAAGATGGATTTACTCGCTTACAGAATCGGAACGAAGGAAAATATGAATCAACGGGTCATTGCCATGCGGCCTCTTCTCGAAAATCGTTTGAAGAGAGATGGTATTGTGATCCGCAAGTTCAACATGAAAAATTTTAAAAGTGAAGTTGACAAGTTACACGAGGTTTACAATGCCGCCTGGGAAAAAAACTGGGGCTTTGTTCCGATGACAAAGGAAGAATTTCGTTTTGCAGCTTCTGATATGAAAGCTATCGTGGATACCGATTTTGCGTATGTCGCTGAACACAACGGCAAAGCAATTGGTTTTGCGTTGACGGTTCCGAACCTGAATGAAGTTACGATCAACATTAAAAAGGGAAGATTATTTCCGACCGGGCTTTTCACCTTGCTGATGAACCAGAAAAAAGTAAAGAGTGTTCGCATCATTACGTTGGGCGTCATCGAAGGGTATCGCAAGTCAGGAATTGATGCTTGTTTCTATGCTATGAATTTAGAAGCTGCCGCTAAAAAAGGTATTGAATACGGAGAAGCATCATGGATTCTTGAAAACAACGACCTGATGAACAAAGCGCTGCTTCATATCGGTGGAAAGGTTTACAAGAAGTACCGGCTGTATGAAATGGGATTGAACTGATTCTTTTTTTTTATACCATTCATTCCCGGATCTTTTTCATCAACACCTTTGCTTTGTCATTCACCTGTTCCTGCAGAACATTTTCTAACGAAAGATTTCTCGCCCGGATATCGTCTGCACAAATTAAAAGAAGTTCTTCCGGTGTTTTACAATCACATTTTTTCTTTGCGCGTTGTAAAGGAACCCGCCTCCTGACAGGTAGGGTTTCTCCTGTCAGGTTTTACTGTGGAATCCGCCTCCTGACAGGTAGGATTTCTCCTGTCAGGTTTTCACTGGGACTATTCGATTAGCAAGTCAGCTTTCAATAAATGACAATAGTTGAAATTTTCAAGATCGCTAAATAGGTCAATGACTTCTTCTCTCAATACTAAGGTAGGATATTGGCTGATTATAGCGTTGAAAGAAGAATACTTCCATTCAGAAAGATTACCTG
>JAYVUK010000016.1:0-109983 GCA_043787975.1 Bacteroidota bacterium | reverse complement strand
GTAGAGATTTTGAGTACTTATTGGAATCCAGTCAAGCCATGATTTATTTGGCTTCCTTAAGATTATTATTGAATAAAATTTAAACAGTTACTAAGTGTTATAAATAAAATTAAAACGGAAAGAGCATTATTATTTATTGATCCATACGGATATAAGGAAGTTAGCCCTCAACAAATTCAAAGTTTATTGTCGAATCACAAAGCGGAAATAATTTTATTTGTTCCAGCATCGCCTATGTATAGGTTTGCGCCGAAGTCTATGGAAGAAAATTTCGCAGGAGGATTACCTCTGCAAAAACTACTCACGCAGCTTTTTGACAATAAAGTTCCTGATTTCAGAGGCGTGGATGATTTTATAGAAAAATTAAAATCTCAATTCAGAGTGTATTTAAAAAAGGAGAAAATATTTGTTGATACTTTTCGAATTCAAAGAGATGCTCAAAATACATACTGCCTGTTTTTCTTCACTAGCCATCAAAAAGGTTTCAAAGCGATGCTTGAAGCAAAGTGGAAATTAGATGCTGGTCAAGGCAAGGGTTTCAAAATTGAAAATACTGGTGAATTATTTAGCGAGGTTGAAGTATCGCAATACCCGGAAAAATTACTGGATTTTATTAAAGGAAAGGATGACTTAACAAATAAAGATATAGAATTGTTTGGTTTAGAAAGCGGTTTTCTTCCCAGCCACTCAACGAAAATCTTAAAGACATTCATTCAGCCAACTAACAATATTGAAGTTGTTTCGTTAGATAATTTACCAGTAAAAAAAGGAGGCTTTTATATTGACAATGATGAAAGACTTGTCATCATCAGAATAAACAAAAAATAAAAATGGCAAATTCAAATATAGAATGGACTGAACTAACCTGGAATCCTACAACTGGTTGCGATAAAATTTCACAAGGTTGTAAGTTTTGTTATGCAGAAACCATGTCCTATCGGTTGCAGGCAATGGGAATGGAAAAATATAAGGATGGATTTAAACTTCGTGTTCATCCTGAAACTCTTGATATTCCTTATACATGGTCAGGTAATAAAATTGTATTTGTAAATTCAATGAGCGACCTTTTTCATAAGGACGTTCCATTGTCTTTCATCAAAGATGTTTTTAAAGTAATGAATGATTGTAAACAGCATACGTTTCAGATTTTAACAAAACGTGGGGATCGTTTGCTTGAACTTCATACAGAATTAAAGTGGACGAAGAACATCTGGATGGGAGTGTCTGTCGAAAATGAGATGGAAATGTGGCGTATTGACTGTTTAAGAAAGATAAGGGCAAAAATAAAATTTCTCTCTTTAGAACCTTTAATCGGTGCGCTTCCTAATCTCAATCTAAATAAAATTGATTGGGCAATTGTAGGAGGTGAATCAGGTCATAAAGCAAGACCTGTAAAAAAAGAATGGATTACCGAGATCATGAGACAATGCAGGAAACAAAAAGTAGCTTTTTTCTTTAAGCAGTGGGGGAAGCATTATTTTAATGACAATCCGAACGATCCGACTATTGAGTCAGATCATCCTCTTCATGCAAAAGGAGGTTGTCAGTTGAACGGAAAATTATATCGTGAAATGCCAGAGAGAATTACTGCCTGATGAGACTTTTCGTTAATCTTCGTTAAGGTGTTTTTTTATCATTTCCTTTGTTTTACTTTGCACCGTTAAAATTTATGTATGAGGGAAGTACGAATATTTTTAGTTTTCATTTCACTGGTTTTTATTGGAAGTTTTCGCAGCGAAGCACAGCAAGCCTGGACGCTCCAGCAATGTATTGACTATGCATTGAGTCACAATATTTCCGTGAAACAATCGGAACTGAATACCGAATCTTCCAAAGAAAATTACCAGCAGAGTATTGCAAGTTTTTTTCCCAGCATCAATGGTAATGTAAGCCATAACTACTACTACGGACGCAGCATTGATCCTACTTCCAACCAGTTTACCACCAGCCAGGTTCAGTCAAATAATTTTTCGTTGAGTAGCAGCGTTACGGTCTTTGACGGATTTCAATTGCAGAATTCACTGAAGCAAAGCAAGCTGAATTACAAGTCGAGCCGGTCTGATCTGGATAAAATCAGGAATGACATTTCGCTGAATGTGGTAACCTATTATCTCCAGGTTTTATACAACCGGGAATTGCTGAAAACGACGCAGGAGCAGGTGAATACAACAAAGGGCGAACGTGATAAAACACAACGCATGTATGAACTTGGTTCGGTTTCGAAAGGAAATTTTCTTGATCTGGAAGCGCAATATTCTACGGATGAAGTTAAGTTGATTACGGCACAGTCGCAATTAGATCAATCTCTTCTTTCATTAACTCAATTACTGGAACTGGATAGTGTAAGCAATTTTACGATTGTTGAACCTGCCGTTCAGGTTCCTGCTGTGAATGCCATTGACTCAAATGTGCACAACATCTATTCTGCTGCACTCACCACTCAACCAGACATTAAGAGTTCAGAATACAAAGTAATGAGCGCTGAAAAAAGTTTATCCATTGCCCGTGGCGGCCGATCTCCACGGCTCACGTTTGGTGGTTCGTTGAGTACGAATTATTCTTCGGCGTCTCAAAATTTTAAAAGCACTCCTACAGGAACATTTCCGGTCATTGGATATACTTCCGATTCAATACCGATTCCTGTGTATTCTATTTTTCAGGAGTCGTCCACATCATTTGAAAAAAAATCTTTCGGTGATCAGTTCAATGATAACCTGAGTAAATCGATTGGATTCAATTTATCGATTCCAATATTCAATGGCTGGTCGACAAAAACAAACATTGCTCATGCAAGAATCAATTTACAGCAATCTCGCCTGACACTTGAGTCAACAAAGAAAGCGTTGTACAAGAGTGTTCAGCAGGCAATCGCTGATGCAAATACGGCCTACAAAAAATATGTGGCAAATGATAAAAGTGTTCAATCGTTGGAGGAAGCATTTAATTACAACAACCAGAAATACAATTTAGGTTTGATCAGCACGAATGATTTCCTCTTGTCGAAAAATAACCTGGCAAAGGCACAGGCAGATTTGCTGCAGGCAAAATATGATTATATATTCCGTATTAAAATTCTTGATTTCTACCAGGGAAAACCACTCGCATTTTAAAGGACAATAGACAAATGACGAAAGACCAAAAGTATGCCGTTTAAATTTGAAAAACTTGAAGTATGGAAACTTGCGATTGATTATGCCGATACAATACATATACTGACCAGGAAATTTCCGAAAGAAGAAATGTTTGCACTCACCTCCCAATTTAAACGAGCCTCTGATTCGATTCCATTAAACATCGCTGAAGGTTCTATTGGGCAATCTGATCCAGAGCAAAGGAAATTTATTGGTTATTCTATTCGTTCGCTTGCAGAGTGCGTAAGTTGTTTGTACTTATCTGTAAGAAGGAGTTACATTTCAGAAATTGAATTCAAGGATATTTATAGTAGATCTGAAACGCTGATTGCTAAATTAAATAATTTCAAAAAATCATTGGACAAATAAGCAGCCACCTTTGGTCCTTTGTCAATGGTCTAAGGTCAAAAAAAACATGAAGAAAAAAAACAAGTTACTCCGTTGGCTAATCATCGCTGTAATCGTACTGGTTGTATTCGCCATTATTGGAAAAAAAGCAGGATGGATTGGCGGTGAAGAAAAGAAACAGGTCAGCACCGAGAAAGTTACGTTGCGAACCATCACGGAGACCGTTTCAGCGAGTGGAAAAATTCAGCCGGAGGTGGAGGTGAAAATCAGTCCCGATGTATCAGGGGAAATTGTGGAGATGAGTGTCAAGGAAGGTGACCGTGTTAAAAAAGGTCAGTTGCTCGCCAAGATTCTTCCGGATATTTATCAGTCAGCCGTTGATCAGATGGTTGCATCAGTGAATTCATCAAAAGCAAATCTGTCAAGCTCAAAATCACGCTTGGAGCAAACTCAATCGCAGTTTGTAAAAACAGAATTGAACTACAACAGGAATAAAAAAATGTTTGATGAAAAATTAATTTCACCATCAGACTGGGAAACAGTAAAGTCTTCGTATGAAGTCGCGAAAGCAGAAGTGGATGCTGCAAAGCAGTCTGTTGGCGCTTCAGAATACAATGTGAAAAGCAATGAAGCTTCCTTAAAACAAGCAGAGGACAACCTGAAGAAGACAACCATTTTTGCTCCCGTTGATGCAACCATTTCAAAATTGAATGTGGAAAAAGGAGAACGTGTTGTCGGTACTTCTCAAATGGCGGGAACGGAGATGATGCGTCTTGCAAACCTGAATGAAATGGAAGTGGATGTGGAGGTCAATGAAAATGATATTGTGAGAGTGAACTTGGGTGATACGGCCAGTATCGAAGTGGATGCATACCTCGGAAAAAAATTTCAGGGTGTTGTTACGGAAGTTGCCAACTCAGCAAACACCACCGGAAATAGTGCTGACCAGGTGACCAACTTCACGGTGAAGGTTCGCATTCTACGTGAATCGTATCAAGCCATGGCCGATTCAATGAAACTAAACAGAAGTGTTTTTAATCCTGGCATGTCGGCTACGGTTGATATTCAAACTAAGAAAGCGCTTGATGTTACTTCGGTTCCGATTCAAGCGGTGACTACACGTGATACATCAGGGAAAGAAAATATGATGTTGGGTGGAGGCGATGAAATGCAAGATGAGGATGCGTTGAAAGTTTCCACCGACAAAAATAAAACGAGCAAGAAAGAAGAAGAGAAAAAAACAGAGTGTGTGTTTGTAGTCGAGAATGGAAAAGTAAAATTGACGGCCGTGAAGACAGGCATCCAGGATAATACGTACATCGAGATTAAAGATAGGTTGAAGGTCGGACAGGAGATCGTAACGGCTCCTTATAGTGCGATTTCTAAGATGTTAAAAAATGGAGATGCGATCGAAGTAGTCAAGAAAGAAAAACTTTTTTCAAAAGAGAAAAAATAATTTTTAGTCCGTTGACCACGGTCGACTGTCGACCTCGGACTGTCGACTTTTTTAAATGGCTCTCATCCTTCATATCGAAACCGCGACCACCGTTTGTTCTGTAGCACTTGCAGAAGATGGAAAGTTGTTGTCGTTGAAGGAAGAGAACAAGGGATACACGCATGCGGAGAATGTGACGATGTTTATCCAGGATGTTTTAAACGTGGCGGGAAAGAAAATTTCTGATCTTGATGCAATCGCAGTAAGTAGTGGTCCCGGTTCATACACAGGTTTAAGAATAGGAGTGAGCACAGCCAAAGGATTGTGCTACGCATTAGACAAACCGCTGATTGCAGTCAGTACATTAAAAAGTTTAGCAAACTCAATACTCAATACCCAATACTCAATACAAAATTCATTACTCGTTCCGATGATTGACGCGCGGAGAATGGAAGTGTATTGTGCCGTGTATGACGGCCAACTCAATGACGTTGAAAAAATATCAGCAAAAGTGATGGATGAAAATTCTTTTTCAGGTTTGCTGAAAGAAAAGAAGAATTATTTTTTTGGTGACGGTGCTGAAAAATGTAAACATCTGCTTTCAAACAACAGCAATGCAATTTTCATTGATCACATTTTCTCTTCAGCATCTTCCATGATTGCATTGGCAGATAAAAAATTTCAGCAGAAGGAATTTGAAGACATTGCTCTGTTTGAGCCCTTCTACCTGAAAGAGTTTATGGATTCGAAAAAAATTAATGATAAATAATTTCAATTGTTTTTCCCGGTAAAGAATTAACAAGTCTGCGAATGCATTTTAGTACACGTGTACCATTGAGGAACAAAATTCCTATACTAGTTTAGCTCATTGATTTAAAACTTTATCAGTCCTCTGATTGCATTTTTATTTTTTTAAAATTATTTCATCACTCATTTTTATTTTTAAAAACCTTTGACGATTTTTTTATTTTAAATTTTTTAGCTATTATTTATTATTATGTGGAGAAGCGCAACTCTCTTTTTGATAATGAGTTGGATTCTGCAGCCGGATACGAGTGCTCGATCTTACACATTAACAAAGGATACTATACCTGTTCATCCATCCATTTCTTCCGCAGATAGTTTTAAAGTGGATCACAATTCAACTTTTCTTGGAGCCTTCTCCACGAGTATCATCGAAAACAAAAATTGGCAGTCCATGGATTATAAAAATTATACTTTTCTCGGAAATGTAGATTATTCATATAAAGTAGCAGCTCTTAAATTTAAGAAGTTGGTTCAGTTCAGAGGCGAATTGGGATTTTTGAAATTTGTAGATTCTACCTGGTATAAGAATTCGGATAACCTGAATATGTGCGCACAGTGGACAAATTATTCATCCAAAGCATTCACGCATTCGTATAGCATTATTTTAAAATCACAATTTTCAGATACCTGGAAATATACTTGTGACATCAACGGAGAAACAACCAGGAAATGGCTCGGAGGAATTATGAATCCTGCTACCCTTACGATTGCTTACGGACTAAATTATGATTTCTGGAAATCTTGTTTTATCAATTTTGCTTTTGCTACCATTAAAATAAATGCACGTCCTCTTAGCGATGAAACATTGCTTCCGGGAGAAAGGGAATGGTTACGTACTGATAGAACCATCGTCATCAGGGAATATGGCTTTAGTATTCAATCTTCCATCTCAAAAAAAATTTATGAAAATATTTTATGGGATAATAAAACTCACTTTTTTACAAACGGAATTAACAAAGATCAAGTGACGATGGATTTTCAAAACCGGCTCACCTTCGCATTTCCAAAGTATCTTCAATTCAGAGCTGACGCACACATCGTCTACGATCCCTTGCATTCCTATCGTCTACAATACAAACAGGAAGTCCTCGTCGGAATATCGATTGAGAAAAAGAAGGAAAAGGAGAAAAAGAAATAATATCTATTTAGGAATCTCAATTATGTATGTAGATAGTCTGATTGGAGGAATTATATTCTGTGTAATATGTTTTCATACCTCTTGCTGTGGGACCACTCTGAATGGAATTATCAAATAACCCGAATTTGCTTCCGCAGTTGTAGTCAACACCGGTAACACCGCTGGAATCAACCTCCACTTTTGCAGCGCTTACATTGGGATCGTAGGGACAGTCACGCTCATACGCTACAAATTCAGTTGGACTTTTCTTAAAAACAATAATTCCCTTCACACCACCTGATACATATACCCATCCACCGACTGCATTCAGGCTGAAGTTACTTGGTTGTGTGAGATAGAGGTAGAGGTCAACCGAAACATTGGGAATCGAACTGTTATCTTTTTTACAATCGCTCAATGAAAGGAGAAACACTGCCAGCAAACCAATGATTCCGTATTTAAAATTTTTTATTCTCATCTTTAAATTACTGTGTGATTAAACGCAGGAACCGATAAAATAGTTGATGCTCTGTAAAAGTAGTTAATAGGATGCGGATGAATACTGATGATTCAGGAAGAGGCAAAACAATTTTCTTTTTTTTTCGTTTACTATTTCTCCTGAAACGAGTAACATGTTTAAATCAAAATGGTTGTTGATGATTTTCTTTTTTGCAATGCCATTCTTGGCAAATGCCCAGGATATAGATTCACGTTCACCTAAGCCGGATAAAAACTCCACAAAGCAGCAGGGTAAAGCTGAGAAGAAGAAAGAGATGCGAAGGAAGAATGCGGAGAAATCTGATAAGCAGAATTTAAAACATTCCATGAAACTTCAAACCAAAGCAGTGAGGAAGCGCATGAAAAAAAGTCAAAAAAAAGCCAATTTATGGAATCCCAGTCACTGAGGAAATATTCCTAAAGAAATGATTTATTAAGAAGAATTAGGTCCATCCAACAAAACTAGTTTTGTAATCATGAAACATTCGTTCGGAGAAAAATTCAACTAAGAGAGATATTCGAACTTGAACTGAGTACTTCTTGCTTAACAATAGAAGTAAAGAAAATTGTTCAAAAATGGCATTTTACTTACAGGAAGATTTTAGCCTCAATGTAACATATTGCCTTTAACAAAGTAAACTCCTGATAAATTTTAAAAGCCCATCATCTCTGGTTATATGAAGAGTAGAACCGATTACAATTTTTTATGGATATGCCCGGTATTTCTAGCTGTACTATTTTGCTCATGTCTTTCGCAAAAAAAAATCACCTACTTTCAGCAGAAAGCTGATACGACGCAATCCGTACCGTATGATACTTTGTTCGTGACTACTATTCATCCGAATGATATCATCAATGTATTTGTGACAAGCTTGAATTCCGAAACAAGCAAGTATTTTAATTTCGCTGACCGACCGGATAATGCTTCTGCAAGTTTGCCCGGAACTCCCGGAGCAAACGGATACATTGTAGATGCTTACGGATTTGTTCAACTTCCTTTAACAGGAGCTGTGAAAGTGGCTGGCTTAACTAGCGGAGCAGCAAGAGATACCATCACTCGTAGACTTGAAAAATATATTCAGGCTCCTTCCGTGAAACTGAACATCCAAAATTTCAGAGTCACTATTCTTGGGGAAGTCATGAGGCCCGGAGTGTATTATGTTTCGAGTGAGAAGATGGAGATTACCTCAGCTCTTGCCATGGCAGGTGACCTGAGCATCTATGCGAAACGTGAAAATGTATCCGTGATTCGTGAAGAAAATGGAAAAAAAACTTTTGCAACAATTGATCTGACCTCGAGAAACCTTTTTAACTCACCCTATTACAACCTTCACAGCAACGACATTTTGTATGTGGAGCCGATGAAATCAAAAAAATTCCAGGCGGAAAACTGGTACAAGATAATGCCGTTTGTTCTCAGCAGTATTTCAGTGGCAATCGTACTTATCAGGATCTATCAGTAAACCTTAATTTCAGTAATGAACAATAACAGCAGTCCTCAAAACCAGAATGAACCTGAAGAGCAGGAGTTTAATGTCAGGCAGTTCTTTTTCCTGTATGTTATTCGCTATTGGTATTTGTATGTGATCAGCATTGTGCTGGCCGTATTGGGAGCGTATTACTACAACTGGTATGTAACTCCGGTGTACGAGGCCAACTGTACCGTTTTGGTCAAGCAAGGAAAGGCGGGTAATTCAAATGATTTTCTTAACCAGATTGATGAGTATGGAGCTGACCGGAATATTCAAAATGAAATGGAAATACTGCGGTCAAGAACATTGATAAGCAAGACTATTCAGAAGCTTAATTATGAACTGACCTATTATTTAAAAGGGAATGTAAAAACTGCAGAGCTTTATAAAAGCCCGATTAAACTTACCACTGATGTTCTGACATCAAGCGCATATTCCATTCCTATCCGGGTTAAAGTACTGAATGAATATAAATATGAGCTGACATTTTTTTCGAGATCGGCGGACAAAGAATTTACTGAGACGCATCGGCTTGGAGAAAAAGTTTCGAATCAACTTGGAAAATTCTCCATTGATAAGCAGGATATATTTGATAATGCATACTTCGCTAAAAAGGATAATGAAAAAAGAAATTTTATCATTCGGGTCGGTTCGCTTGAGGGCTTAGTCGGTCGTTACATGAGCCTGTTAAAGGTTGACCTGATTGGTAAGCAATCTTCTATTTTAAGATTAAGCATTGAAAATCCTGTGCCCGAAAAGGCAATGGATTTTCTGAACAAACTTGTTGAAGAATGGTTGCGAAGCAATGTGGACCAGAAAAATGAGAATGCCGAAAATTCGCTTTTGTTTATTGATGATCAATTGGCGCTCATCGCAAAAGACCTGAATGAAATGGAAGGCTCGTATGAAAAATTCAGGGTGGAAAAAGGAGTCACTGATTTAACCGGCCAGGCTTCAAATTATCTTGCGAGCGCCAAAGAATATGACAGTAAGATTGCAGAATCAAGTTTCAAATTAAGTTTCCTGGATTATCTTGAACAATACGTAAAAGGAGATAAGACCGTAAAAGATATTTCACCTGCAAGTATTGGCATTGACGATCCTCTTTTACAAAGATTAATTCTTCAGCTGAATGATCTTACCAATAAGCGAGATGGATTTGGAACGGATGCCAAATCTGAAAATCCTTTAATCATTCAGATCAACTCACAGATTGAGAGTACAAAAAGAGACCTGCTTGAGAATGTACGCAGTATCAAAAGTGGTTTACTCACTTCACAAACTGAAGCTAAAAATCAATTGGAAAAAATTGAGGGAAGGATCAGGTTGTTGCCCGGAACAGAACGTGAGTTAGTGAGCATCAAACGACAAACTGAAATCAAAGCCGGCTTGTATACGTACCTCATGCAAAAGCGCGCTGAGACAGCGATCATACTTGCGTCAACAACTTCCGACAACCGGTTAATTGATAGATCACATGCTTCATATTCTCCGCTTCGGCCCGTGAAAGGTGAGATTTATGGTATTGCATTTTTTATTGGGCTGTTGCTTCCGGTAGGATTTATTTATTTTAAAGATGTGATGAATGACAGAGTCCGCGATCGCTTTTCATTGGAGAAACAAACTACTATTCCGCTGTTGGGAATAGTAGGATTGAGTGCTTCCAACCAGGAATCGATTATCAAAGAGAATCCAAAATCTCATATCGCTGAATCGTTCAGGTCCATCCGGACAAATCTCCAGTTTTTTAATACGACACAGTCGAAATGCCAGGTTTATTTAATTACGTCTTCTGTGAGTGCTGAAGGAAAAAGTTATTGTGCATTGAATCTTGCTTCCATCATTGCTTTGTCAGGAAAGAAAACTGTCATGATCGGTTTTGATTTGCGAAAACCAAAATCACCGGAACGTTTCAATTTAAGCAGCGATGTCGGCATCAGTAATTACCTGATCGGAAATGCAACTGAAAAGGAAATCATTCAGTCTTCCGGAATTAAAAATCTTGATTTTATTTTATCCGGACCAAAACCTCCGAATCCTTCCGAACTTCTTTTAAGTGACGGAGTGGATAAACTAATAGAATCACTCAAAACGAGTTATGATTTTATCATCCTAGATTCACCACCATTAGGATTGATTACAGATGCGATGGTTTTGGCAAAGCATGCAGATGTTACAATTTACATTGTGAGGCAGAATGAAACCCGCAAACATCACCTGGATGCAATTACTAAAATATATCGCGAAGAAAAAATAAAAAACCTTTGTCTCATTCTGAATGCAGTAAAAAGTGGGTCAGTTCCTTATGGCTACGGCTACGGCTATGGTTATGGCTATGGCTATGGTTCGGGCTATGGCTATGGCTATGGCTATGATGAGGATGAAACAGAAGCGCCTAAATCATTTTTTGCAAAGTTGTTCAGGAAGAATAGGGAATCGTAAAATTTTCAGATTCCATTTCACTTTGTGAACTAGTTAATGAATCCATTGTATGAACCGCAAAAAGATCGTCATCACGCAATCAAATTATATTCCCTGGAAGGGATATTTTGATGCTATCAATACGATGGACGAATTTATTTTGTATGATGATATGCAGTTTACAAAACGTGATTGGCGAAACAGGAACCTCATCAAAACTCCGAATGGATTACACTGGCTTACTATTCCCGTGGAAGTCAAAGGAAAATTTTTTCAAAAAATTAGCGAAACAAAAATCAGCGATGCCTCCTGGAATAAAAGTCATTGGTCAACATTAAAGCAGTGCTATTCTCAGAGTGGTTGCTGGAAGGAGACAAAGGATTTTGTAGAAGAATTATATAGCAATGCAACATCGGAGTATCTCTCGGAAATTAACTATCACTTTATCGAAGGGATTTGTAAGTTCCTGAAAATCGTTACTCCGATTCGTTTTTCCGGAGAATTTGTTTTAGCGGAAGGGAAAACAGAACGGTTGGTTGATTTGTGCAAGCAACTTGATGCAACAGATTATTACAGTGGACCTGCTGCGAAAAACTATATGGATGAGAGTTTATTTGTAAAAGAAAATATTGCCGTTCATTATTTTGACTATTCAGGTTATCAGGAATATCCACAGCTGAATCCTCCGTTTGAACACGGCGTGAGTATGCTTGATCTTCTCTTTAATACCGGCAATGATGCAGTAAAATATATGAAAAGCTTCAACTGAGAAATGAAACTATCGATTGTTACCACATTATATCATTCGGAACCTTTTATAAAGGAGTTCTACGATCGCATTACAACGGAAGCAAAGAAAATTTCGGATAGTTATGAGATTATTTTTGTGAACGATGGTTCACCGGATCAATCGTTACAAGCTGCTCTTGAACTTCATAAATGTGATTCACATGTAAAGGTCTTTGATCTCTCCCGGAATTTTGGTCATCACAAAGCGATCATGACCGGACTTTCGTATGCGAAGGGCGATTATGTATTTCTCATTGATGTGGATCTTGAAGAACAACCTGAGTGGTTAGGATTGTTCTGGAAGGAAATTGAAAATCAAACTCAGTACGATGTTATATACGGAGTTCAGGATGTAAGAAAGGGTAAATGGTTTGAACGGGTGAGTGGTAATTTCTTTTTTAATTTTTTTAATTCATTGTCCGATACCAAGATCACCAGGAATATTGTACTCACTCGTTTAATGACAAAGCAATACGTTGAGAATCTTGTTAAGCATACCGAGAGGGAGTTGGTATTTGGTGGACTTTGCGCACTCACAGGCTTTGAGCAAAAGGGAATCACCATTAAAAAATTGCACAAAGGAACTACAACCTATCACCTGAACAGGAGGATTGATATGGCGATTAATTTCCTGGTCTCATTTAGCAGCCGTCCGTTAGTTTACATTTTTTATTTGGGAATGTTTATCACGCTTATTTCTTTGATCGCTTTCATTGCCATTGTTGCTCAGAAAATATTTTACGGTGCATTTGTCGGTTGGACATCGGTGATCACAACCATCCTTTTCATTGGAGGAATTATTATTTTCTCCATTGGAATTGTAGGAATTTATCTTTCAAAAATATTTATTGAAGTGAAGAACCGGCCGTACACGATTGTGCGCAAAGTATATGAATAAGTTGCTGAAAGATATTGATCAGTATTATTCCGAAAAGATAAAAAAATTCGGTGCCACACCTCAGGGAGTTGATTGGAAGGATGAAGCATCACAGAAAATACGGTTCGAACAGGTTCTGAAAATAATCGGGAGTCAAAAACAATTCTCTGTCAATGATCTTGGTTGTGGTTATGGAAGCATGTTTTTATACATGATGGAAAACGGGTTCAAACAATTTCAATTTGATGGCTATGATCTTTCTCAGGAAATGATTACCCAGGCAAATGATTCGTTTAAAAAGTATGCAAACAAGACATTCAAAAAAATAATGGATTCGGATGAGATGGCAATTGCCGATTACACCATTTCCAGCGGAATATTTAATGTGAAGATGGAACATGATGAAAAGGAATGGCTGGATTATGTTCTTGCGACATTGAATACGATGAACGAGAAAAGCAGGAAAGGGTTTTCATTTAATGTGTTGACCAAATATTCAGATAAAGAATACATGAAAGAGAACCTCTATTATGCAGATCCGCTTTTTCTTTTTGATCATTGCAAAACTCAATATTCAAAGTACATCACCTTGGTTCATGATTATCCCCTATACGAATTCACTATCCTGGTAAAAAAATAAATTTCTTTCTCACAAGCAATCACCTGCGAAGTATATAGTATGAATATCGAAAATTTAAAATATTTAGTTTCTCCTGTTTTTAAAAAACAGCTTAAACTAAAGGCAAGCGCAGGAAAGAAAAATAAAATAATCAGCGGTTCATTGATAGATGCGCATACCCTGGAAGAATATAGAATTGGAAATGGTATTATCAATATATCCTATCCTCCTGTATTGACAGGTCTTGACAGTGACTTTAATGCGAAGTATGAAATCAATTCTCAGTTTTACAATGAAGGCATGAAATGGCTCTTCGGTTCATTTTATGAAAAGGAAGAAGATGTCAGAAAGAAACTGATAGCTCCTTTAAGGTTAAGAAAGAATTCGTTTGTCTTGAATATCAGTTGCGGAACAGGAGGAGATTTAAAGTATATCCTAAAAGAGTTAGGTGACAAGGGTAAACTTTTTAACCTGGATCTAACGGCCGGTCTTCTTCAAATAGCAAGAAAAAAATTCAACAAAGCAAAATCTGACCAGGAGTTCATTGTGGCAAACGCTTCTTATTTGCCTTTCCGGGATAATGTCTTCGATTGTGTATTTCATTTCGGTGGTATCAATGTTTTTTCGGAAAAGAAGAAAGCAATCGATGAAATGGTAAGAGTAACAAAACCAAATGGTAGAATTGTTTTTGGAGATGAAAGTGTTGCTCCATGGTTAAACAATAAATTATTCGGCAAAATAATTAAGAACGCGAACCCGCTTTACAAACATAAGCCGCCTATACACATGCTTCCTTCAAATGCACAGGATGTTTCGGTGGAGTATTTGTTAGGAAATTCTTTTTACCTGATTTCATTTACAAAGGGCAAGGAAGCAGCATTGAACCTGGATCTGGAAATACCCGGAAAAAGAGGAGGGACGCTGCGATCAAGGTATGAGAAGGCGATTAACAATAAAATAAGTAAATAGTTTTAGAGATGGCAAAACTTATCATATTTGGTTTGGGAGACATTGCACAAATTGCAAACTACTATTTCAGTATCGATTCTGAACATGAAGTTGTTGCCTTTACAGTGGATAAGGAGTATGTAAATGCAAAAGAATTTGAAGGCAAACCGGTCACTGCTTTTGAAGAAATTGAAAAAAAATATCCGGCTGCTGAATATAAAATGTTCATTGCCATCAGTTATGCAAAGATGAATAAAGTGCGCACTGAAAAATACAACCAGGCAAAGTCAAAAGGATATGAACTGGTTTCGTACATCAGTTCACATTGCACGTATCTTTCTCAATTTCCAAGCGGTGACAACTGTTTTATTTTCGAAGACAACACCATTCAGCCATTTGTAAAGATTGGAAATAACGTGACGCTTTGGAGTGGCAATCACATTGGTCATCATTCAATTATTGATGACAATAATTTTATCAGTTCACATGTTGTCGTTAGCGGACATTGTCATATTAAATCGTTCTGTTTTATAGGAGTGAATGCCACACTCGGACATAAAGTAACGGTGGCAGAAGAAACGTTAATTGGAGCAGGAGTTGTACAAACAAAGGATACCGTTAGCAAAGGAGTCTATGTGCCTGCAAAAAGTGTTTTGCTGGATAAAAAAAGTGATGAAATAAATTTGTAAGACTGCATGATGCAACGCTGGAAAAAGTTAGGAGTGGTTTTCGATCCTGAGGGAAATATTCCCGGGATCACGCACGCTTATTTGCCGGTGGCTTTGTCATTGCATGAATCTGTTTACAGAATATATTTTTCCGGACGCGATCTGCAAAACCGTTCCCTGCCTTTTTTTTTTGATTTGAACATGGAAGACTTATTAGTAAGCAATGTTCAAACGGACCCGATTTTGTCGTTGGGAAATTTAGGAACATTTGATGACAATGGAGTAACCGCCTCCTGCATCCTCCGGGTTGATACGAAATATTACCTGTATTATACTGGCTGGAATTTAGGTGTAACAGTTCCCTTTCGAAACTCAATCGGACTGGCAGTAAGTTCTGACGGAATCAATTTCAAAAAAATGTTTGAAGGTCCTGTGCTCGACAGGAACGAAACAGAGCCCCATTTTTCTGCATCGTGTTGTGTGGATCATCAATTCGGTAAATGGAGAATCTGGTACCTCAATTGTGTGAAGTGGGAAATGGAAAATAATAAACCCAAACATTCATATCATATTAAGTATGCCGAATCAAATGACGGTATTCATTGGAAGCGGGATGGAATCGTAGCGATTGATTTTAAAAATAAATTGGAATATGCAATCTCAGTTCCACGAGTGCATAAAAGCGAAAATGGTTACGTGATGTGGTATTCGTACCGTGGGAGTGAAGAAAGTAAAAATTATAAAATAGGTTTTGCTCAATCGCATGATGGAATAAAATGGAACAGAAAAGATGAACTGATTGATTTGTATCCTGCTACGACAGGGTGGGACCAGGAGATGCAATGTTACCCTTGTATTATTTCATATAGGAATAAATTGTACATGTTATACAATGGTAACGGCTATGGGAAAACAGGGATCGGTATTGCGGTGTTGGAAAATCAAACCATGAAACTAGCATGAGTGATAAAAAATTGATAGGATTCAATAAGCCCTACATGGTTGGTAAAGAAACTGACTATATCAGGGAAGCTTTGCGTAGCATGAAAATTTCAGGTGATGGAATTTTCACCAAAAAGTGTCATGATTTTTTTCAAATTCGATACGGTTTTAAAAAAGTACTCCTTACTACTTCATGTACGGATGCATTGGAGATGGCTGCTTTGTTATTGGATATTCAGCCGGGTGATGAAGTGATTTGTCCTTCGTACACATTCGTGTCAACAGTGAATGCATTTGTGTTAAGGGGAGCCAAGATTGTTTTCGTGGACAGTGCAAAGGAAAATCCCAATCTTGATATTGACCAGGTTGAAGCACTCATCACTTCAAAAACGAAAGTGATTATTCCTGTTCATTATGCCGGTATTGCATGTGACATGGACAAGCTTATTTCAATTGCGAAAAAGCATCACGTGCATATTGTTGAAGATGCTGCACAGGCAATTGACAGTTACTATAAAGCGCGACCGCTAGGAAGCTTCGGAGACATGGCTGCTTTTTCATTTCACGAAACAAAAAATGTAATTAGTGGAGAGGGCGGAATGATTGTGATCAATAGCGAAAAATACTTTGAGCGTGCTGAAGTTATTCGCGAGAAGGGAACGAACCGGTCAGCATTTTTCAGGGGAGAAGTGGATAAATATGGTTGGGTGGATATCGGATCATCGTTTCTTCCGTCTGATATTATTGCGGCGTTCCTGTTTGCACAACTTGAAAAACTGGATGACATTCAAAAGAAACGGAAACGGATTTGGAATGTGTATAAGGATGCGCTTTCGTCCTTGGAAAAGGAAGGGAAGATTAAGTTGCCGTTTATTCCGGATTATGCCACCAACAATGCGCACATGTTTTATATTGTTTGCGGCAGTCTTAGCGAAAGAACGAACCTTGTGGATTTCCTGAAGAAGCAAAATATTTTCACCGTCTTTCATTATTTATCGCTTCATAAAAGTCCATACTACGATGCAAAACATGATGGTCGCGAGCTTCCTTTTTCAGATCATTATTCAGATTGCTTACTACGCTTGCCAATGTATTACGAATTATCAGAAGAAGATACTCAACTGGTTTCAGAAACGATCATTTCATTTTATAAAGGATGAAATTCTCAAAAGCATTATTAGCAGGAATATTTTCCTTGCTCCTGTTTATTTCCTTTGTCATCTACAGGCACGAGAACATGCTGCAAACGGTTGCATCGTTTTTTGTTTTAATATGGTTTGTACAGGTGCCGGGTGGCCTGATCTTGATTCTAAGTGATCGGAAATTGAATCTGAATAATGA
This sequence comes from Bacteroidota bacterium, assembly GCA_043787975.1. GTDB lineage: Bacteria > Bacteroidota > Bacteroidia > AKYH767-A > 2013-40CM-41-45 > JAPLDA01. The sequence goes on along the minus strand of JAYVUK010000016.1, from coordinate 92,570 downwards.
CAGGCTACGAATTATTTTATTTGGGAATGTAATCGGCCTTGCTCTCGCGCCTCTTCTATATTACCTGCTTTTTTTTGCTGGCCTTCACAAGATGTTTAGCGTCGTGATCACAGTATTGAATGTGGTTTTAGCTTTGATAGTCTGGTTCAGAATGAAGAATGAAAAAATACAATTTCGTTTTTCAGCAATTGATAAAACCAAGCTTAACTCATTCTTTTTGTTGCTTTTTTTTGTCATGATCATTTGCAGCATCCGTGAATTCAGTCAAATGTTGAATTGGAATTTTGTGTTCAATACGAAACGTGATACCGATGCAGGAAGTTTGATGAGCATGGTGATCGCGATTAAAAATTACGGATATCTCGTCAACATGAATTACGGTGGAGTTCCAATGAACTATCACCACTTTTATTATCTCATCATGGCATTGGTGATGAAGACAAGCCATGCGGGAGTTTTACCGGTTTACCAGGTTGTGTTTCCATTGTATTCTTTTTTCCTGATGGCTCTTGCAGCCTATCATCTTGTTCTGACGATGAAATTTTCAGAAAACGTTGCATTGCTTAGTGCAGTTTCGATGTTGCTGCTTGATGATTTTTATAGTGTCAATCAAGTTCTGAAAATATTCTTTAAACATCAGCCATTATTCGTTATCGAAAGTATTGAGTGGTTGCACAATAGTCCTTCAACGGTGATTTCGTTAATGATGATGTTCGTCCTATTAGCTGAATTTTTCAGAACGGAAAAAGAAAAGTGGAAATGGAATGAGATCATTCTTTTTGTGATTTGTATAGCTTCTCTTGCTTGTTATAAAATATCAACATGGGCATGCCTGGTGGGAGGAATGTCAGCAGCCGCTGTTTTTTTTATCAGGAGAAAACCACAGCTTCTTCTTGTAAGTATGTTGTCAGGAATTGCAGGAATAATGGTGTTTAAATTTCTGAGTGGGTTTGCACCATCCGGATTTTCCTCAGACAGTATGATTTTTTTTCCTGCTTATCCTGTGCTAAGATCTGAGGCCGTTACCAATTTTCTTCGTAAAGGTAATGATGTTTGCATATCGCTCGTCGGTTTTAAAATACAGGTCATAATTTTACTATTATCTGTATGTTATGTGTTTTCAATTTTCGGACTTCGGATTATTTACATGTTCAAAAAGTTATCTGAGTTATGGAAACGAAGAATTAATTTAACCGAAACCATTATTTTTTTTACAGTGATCACGGGAGCGTTGATTTCGTTTACGATTGTTCCCCAGTTCACTCAACACAATTCATTGTATTTCATTCTGACAGGAATGTATTTGCTGAGCGTTATTGCTGTTCCATCTGTGTATAATTATATGGTAAGTTCTAAGCAGTCGTTGTTGAAGTATTTTCTAATAGGAATATTTTTGTTGCAGTTATTTAGTGGTACGTTGCAAGTGTTACAACCGTTCACCAATCCTGTAAAAGCATCTTCCTTATCTGCAGATTGGTTTGAAGGAATGCATTTCATCAAACAAAATACGAACACAACGGCCATGCTGGCATACAACAGGAGACAACTGAAAGAAAATTATTACAAAGATGATTTTGATTTTGTACCGGTTTATTCAGAGCGTTCAGTTGTGCTCGGCGGGAAACAATACTTTCCGGATTATGAATCGAGAAAAGTGAGTATGGATTCGTTGTTTACAACTACTTCGAGTGACAAGGCGAAAAAAATTATTAAAGAATATAAGATCAATTACATTGTATTTGATAAATGGAAGGGTGATACATTTCAGTTGCGTGATACATCCATGATGACACCTGTTTTCTCAAATGCGCAGATTGATATTTTTAAAATAAACTAAAATTAATCTCATTTTCATTGGAAGAGATTTTTCAAAAAACGAAAACAATTTTTGGGAAGCGGCTTGACAACGAATCGAAAACGCTTTTTAAAAACAGTTCGTGGATTTTCTTTTCAAACTTCGTAGGCATCGGATTGGGATTTCTCAGGTCCGTTGTTATTGCAAGAGGATTGGGTGCTGAAATTTTCGGAACGTATGCCATTGTAGTGGCATTCGTAGGAATTGTCCAGGAATTCCTGAACCTCAATCTTGGAACAGCCATTATCAAGTTTGGCGCGGCTTATCACAACGAACAGCGCATCGATAAACTGACGGCATTGATCAAGTTGAGTTTAAAGGCGAGTGGGATCATGATCCTGGTTTCGATTGTCGTTGTTACCTTATTGAGTCTGATCTCTTACTCGACATTTATCAATAAGCCCGGACTTGAATTGTTTATTATTTTTTATGCAGTTGCAGCCAGTACAAAATATTTTAATTCCATCAGCAATGGAATTCTCCGGTTGTATTTTAAGTTCCGGCTGAATTCCGTGATCCAGATTATCATGGATGTGGTTGAAACAATATTGATTATCCTGGCGATCCTGTTTTTTCGAAGCAACCTGGAGGTATTTTTTATCACCATCATCATCACGCGTTTCCTGAATGGAGTAATCTGCAATTGGATGGCGTTTTGGGAATTGCGAAAAGAGATTCTGCCATTCATAAAGGTAAAAGCAGATTTGATAAAAGATGAGATTAAAGATGTGAGATCATTTGTTATTGGTAACTCACTTGGCAATTCATTGAAGTCATTGATGGCACAAGGCGATGTTCTTCTGTTGGGAGCATTGGCAGGTCCTGTACAGGTCGCCTTTTACGCTGTTGCGAAAAGACTTGGCTATGCAATTCTTGCTCTCACAGATCCCTTGATGCAATCCATCTTTCCGCAATTTTCAAAGCTGGTTGCAGAAAAGAAATACCATGAGATTAAAAAAATGCTGAGAAAGGTTACGCTTGCTGCAATCATTCCTGCGGTGGTATTGATACTGGTCGTCTATTTCTTTAAAGAATGGATTGTCGTAACCGTCTATGGAAAAAAATATATGGATGCTGTAAACCCTTTTCTGTGGCTACTTGCAGGGGCAGTCATGGGTTCCATAACATTTTGGACATTGCCGCTGATTCAAAGCCTCGGTCTTGTAAAGTTCAGGTTAAAAATTTATTCGATTGCAATTGTTACCGGAGCATTGATTGCTACTCTTCTGATTCCGTCAAGGGCAGCTGCAGGAATGGCCATTGCTTTATTGTGTGCAAATCTGATTATCAATAGCTCTTTTGTTTATAAGGCATATGAAAGAATAAGACTGTCTGAAAAAATTATTCTCTCTTAAAAATATAACTGTACCTATAATGATTATCAAGTATTCTAAAATAAGCTTTCTGAATCATCCGTTATCATCTCTTAAATATTTTCTGGGTGACAAGGAATCGTTGCACGAAAAAGTGCTGATGCGAACAGGAAGAACGTTGTTGAAAGATAAATTCAACGAAGCAGAAGCGAAGGAATATCTTCGGGAAATCAGGCAAGGTGATTTTGTAAAAATGAATGAATCAAGTACGACACAAATGACAGGAAACAAGCCTGGTCATTTATTCGGTAAGATGATTTATTTTCTTGTTCGCTGCTCCAAACCGGAAGTGATGATTGAAACCGGTGTTGCACATGGAGTTTCTTCTTGGACTATATTAAATGCCATGCATAAAAATCAAAAAGGGAAATTGTATTCCATTGATCTTCCGAATCTCGATACAAAAAAGACATACAATGTAGAAAACTTCAGCCAGCAGCCCGGATGGGTCGTTCCTGAAATGTTGCGCAAGCGTTGGGAATTACAATTGGGAAAATCTTCTGATCTGTTACCTCCCTTGTTGAACAGGCTCGGAACCATTGATATTTTCTTTCATGATTCTGATCACAGCTATGAAAATATGATGTATGAATTCCAGGTTACCTTTGATTCTGTTAAGCAAGGTGGCTTGATCATCTCCGATGATGTGCATAAAAATTCTTCCTTTTCTGAATTTGTAAATGAGAAGAAAATTAATGCTGTTCAGTTACTTGCAAAAGGCGGAGTTGCAGCAAAAGATTAATTTTAAAAATGTTTTCATTTTTTAATGATAGATTCTAATTGTATGCGAATATTTTTCATATCACCGTTTTGTCTTTTACGTCCGACTACCAATCGGATTTTTGACGTACGGTTTTGCGATATGATGGCCGGTGCCGGGGTTGATGTTACCATTATCCATCCGTACTATTTTATGAAGGAGAATATCAGTGAGGATGCCATTGAAAAAAACTATGGGCTTTTGAGTTCAGTAAAGTTTAAGATGCTGCGAACCCCTCTAAATGTAAGCAGTTCTCGCTGGTGGCAACGTATCGTGCTTTTAACTTCATTTTTTTTCATGTCAATAAGAATTATTTTTTCAAGCAAGAAAGAGATAAGGAGTAGCCTGATCATCGGTCGCGATAATAAAGCGTTGCTCCCTGCAGTAGCACTTAAAAAAATTTTTGGAAAGTTAGTAAAGGTTAAACTTGTCAATACTGTTCATGAAGTAAAAGAAGGGAAGTTTAACCAGTGGATGTACAGAAGTTACGATGCACTCTTGGTTACCACTGCATCTGCAAAGGAAAAATTAGTAAATAGTCTCCAGATTTCTGAAGCTAAGATTGAGCGATTAGTTTCTCCAGTTTCCAAAGCAAATTATTTAATTAGCAAAAGCGAAGCGAGAAAAAAAATTAATTATTCGGATACAAAGCCACTCGTTGTTTACTCAGGGAAATTGGGAAAGGGAATTACCGAGTTGGATTTCATTATCGATGCTGCAGCGACTCTGCCTCAATACAATTTTATTTTAACAGGTGGAAAATTGGAAGCGGTCAATTATTTTAAAGAAGTATGTGAAAACAAAAATATCAGGAATATCACATTTCCAGGATTCATCAATGATTCAACATTCATTAGTTATTATCAGCTCGCTGCTGATGCATTGATTTCATATTATACAAAAGAAGACCATACGGTGGAATACAATTTTCCGCAGAAACTGATCGAGTATATGTATTCGCACAATCCGATTGTGACACCTGACTTTCCTGCAACACATGATGTCATCAATTCATCCAATGCAATTATTGTCGAACCGGATAATGTATTTTCTTTTGTCGAAGGAATTAAAAAGGCCGTCGAAGACAGAGATGCTTCGAAGAGACTTGCGGAAAAGGCTTTTACTGATGTTCAGTTATTTTCAAATGAAGGAAGAGCAGAACAGTGGCTGAATTTTTTTAATAAACTTTAAAAGTAATCAGTTGAATACAAGAGAATTTAGATTGTATCTTCAGAAATATGTTAATGGTGGAAGCTTGAATGCATCCGACAGAATGCTTTTCTTGCTTTCTCCCGGCAATATCTTTCGTAGGAATGCTTCACGGATACAATCTTTCTTTCAGCAAGGACAAGCCAATAGGAATACGACAATACCCATTCATGTATTGGTAAAAGCATATGACGGTCAGAATGTTTTCGTCAGAAGAATGATGAAGTACCTAGAGGAAAATTTGAAAAATGATTTGGTTGGAGCGTATGTTCACGGGAGCCTTGGAACCAGTGAAGAAATCAGTTACAGTGATTTTGATGCATTGGCTATTTTGAAAGATGAAGTCGTGAATGACAAAAATAAACTGGCAAGAGTGGCTCAGCAATTAAATGAAGCGAGGAGATTTATGTTGCAAATGGATCCGCTGCAACATCACGGTTGGTTTGTATTGACCGAATCTGACTTGAAGGATTATTCTGAAACTTATTTTCCTTCTGCATTATTTCAATATGCAAAATCTCTTTTTATGGATCGGGGACTCGAAATAAATTTGAGTATTGATCAGGAGAGACAGGATTACATCACACCGTTTAAAAAACTTTGTGAAAATATCAAAGGAAAAATATCGGATCAGCGGTATCCTCAAAATGTGTATGATCTTAAAAACCTGCTAAGCGAATTTATGCTATTGCCTGCGTTGTATGTTCAGGCGCGGGATAAAAAAAGTATCTATAAAAAATTTAGTTTTGAAGAAGCGCGAAAAGATTTTTCACATGAACAATGGCAAGTGATGGATGATGTATCTTTAATCCGGGAGCAATGGAACATGGATATTTCTGATGGAAGAAGAAAAATGATTGCATCACAGCGTTTTCTTTCTTTTAATCTGTCAAAAATAGTTGCACCAAAAATTTCAACATCTTTGAAAAACAAATTGGATGAAGAATTTTATCTGTCCATGTTAAACTTTACGGACACGATTTGCAATAAAATCAAATGAGTCTCTCTTTTACCGACATACCGCGTTTTGTAGCTCCTGAAATCTATCAGCAGGCAATTGACCGAATGGTTGAACGACTGAAAGGTTTGCCGGGTTTGGTGTCAGTGTACCAGGTTGGTGGTGTAAGCACTCCCGGAATTTCTGATATCGATTTGTTCGTTGTGTTTGCTGACCAGGTGAAGGTTGGAAAGAATCCCAGAGAGAATTTATCAGCGACTGATCAGTATTTGTTTACGCACAATCTTTTCGGAACTTCAGAATCATTTGTAAGTGAAATCGAACAGTATACATACTTCGGTAAGTACCGGCTTTTATTTGGTAAAGAACAAAAGTTTGTAACAAGCAGCATCCATACAGAGTATGAGACGAGTTTGAAGAAGCAAATTGCGTTGGAATATCTTGTAAAAGCATGTATTACATCTGCCGTTGAGCATGCCTATCACACCATAAAATTGCGAAATCTTTTTCTTCATGCGAAAGCACTTTTAATTGACCTTTCATTTCTCGGAATTGAGAATGGAAAATTGAAAGAAGCTATTCAGGAGTTGGTGAATGCAAGGAACAATTGGTTTCAACATCCGCTCAATCAAAAAAACTTGAATTACCTTGTACAACAATATCATACTTGTTTGGTTGAAGAATTGTCCGAACTCTTAATGCGTGAAAAATTCTATCTTCCTTCAAAAGCAAATCTTCAAATAAGCAGGAACATAAAGTTGATTCCTTCTGCAAAGTTTTCCGTTTCAAGTGATGGGATATTTTTCCCAAAAGCAGTAATGAAGCTACATGGTAAATTGCCGAAACTTCTCAATAGAATGAACCAATTTGGTTTTCATGTTCCGGTGCACAGGGATTCAGTTCCAGAAATCAATCTGAACCGGTATAAATTTATCAGCAGTATTGTTCGTTATCAAAAATCTCATTTACCGGATTTTATTCCCACTGCTTTTGGTTTAAATGTTTTTAAAGGAAAGGAAATAGGATGATACGAAACCTTGGCGCCATCATTCAGGATTCTCTTCGCGAAGAGTTTGTTGCCGAATCATTTTCTATCCACGGAAAAAAAAGTAGGTTGCTTGATCTCGGTTGTGGAGTAAAACCTTTTCTTCCGGTTTATCAGAATTATTGTGAATCATCAATCGGTATTGACGTAGTACAGACTTCTCATGGAACGGAAATGGTCGATATGATTTATGACGGAAAAAAAATTCCGTTCCCAGATGGAGAATTTGATTATGTTTTTTCCACCGAAGTGATGGAACACGTGCCCGAACCGAAAGATTTTTTGAAAGAAATTCATCGTGTTTTGAAACCCGGAGGAGTCTTAATATTAACCGTTCCGTTCATGGTTCCGCTTCACGAAGAGCCGTATGATTTTTATCGTTATACAAAACATGCGTTAAAGTATTTGGTGGAAGCAACCGGATTTTCTTCTCACGAGGTCAAAACCTTTTCTGAATATTTTGGAGTGATGATCACCTTGAGTATAAAACTTCATTTGAAGTTCTGGAATGTGATTGGGAAGAAACTTCATTTGCCAATTATTTGCAGCATTTGGAATCCGTTCATTTTGCTTTTTATCTGGGTTCCTCAGAAGATGATGTTATTTCTATACAGAAGAAAAAGTCTGAAGAGAGTATTTGAAAAATTGAGTTACACTCCTGCAGGTTACGGATTAATTGCAATCAAATGATCAGCGTTGTACATACCATGTGGTCAGGCGATTTCGGAGGCATTGAAACGCTCGTCGTTGATTTGTGCTTGGTTCAAAAAAATAATCCGAATCTGAAAGTTGAATTGCTCATTGCAAAGAACGAAGAAACTGCTATGCAAAAATTGGCGGACGAAGATATTCTTGTTCATTTCGCCGGGTTGAAGAGTGGATTTGATTTTTCGTTTTCAAAATACAGTAATCTGAAAAGATTTTTCGGCCAGTTCGATATTATTCATATTCATTCGTTTAATTTAGTGGTTGCGCATGCAGCAGTTCGTTCAGGAAAGAAAATTGTTTTCACTGAACATGGGAACTTTGGCTTTGGCAGAAAGAAAAAGTTCTTTGATAGAATCAATTATTTTTTGCTGAAAAGATTTTTGAAAAAGCATGTTGATTTTATTTCCTTCAATTCAAAATTTACAGAGGGAGTGGCGCAAGAACGTTACCGGTTGATGAATAAAAAGTCAGCCGTAATTTATAACGGAATAAATTTTTCGGTACGCGAATCAAATGAAAAACCGAACGTTGAATTGCAAAAGAGTTTGGAAGGAAAATTTGTGATCGGAACATCTTCCCGTTTTGTAGGCTTCAAACGGATTGACCGATTGATAAGAGCGTTTGCTGAATTTCAAAAGGAAAAGGAAACAGTTTTATTGTTGGTTGGAGATGGAGTGAAACGAAAGGAACTGGAGCAATTGGTCAAAGAATTAAAGATAAGCGACAGAACCATCTTCACGAGTTATCGTAAGGATGTGAGACAACTTCAGCAAGCGATGGATGTCTGTGTGTTTCCATCCGAAAATGAGCCGTTTGGTTTGGTGGCCATCGAAACATTGTCGTTGGGAAAACCCGTACTTGTTTTTCAGGATGGAGGCGGAATTGCAGAACTGATTTCACAAATTTCCGAAGATGATGTCGTGCATGATACAGAGGCATTGGTGAACAGGATGAATTTTTATTTTGAGAATCGTGATGAAATACCCAAAGGAGCTCATGAAAGAATTCAGTTTGCCAAATCATTTGATATAAAATTGATGGAAGAAAAATTTTTCAGCGTGTATAAAATCTTGTTTAATGTGCGGAATCAACGGCTTCTTTAATTTTTCCGGAGTCCAATTGGGTGATGGAAATCAGCACATCGAAAGGATGAATGATTGCATCAGTCATCGCGGGCCGGATGATAGCGGCAGTTGGAATGATCAACAGGCTATTTTTCTTGGCCATCTTCGCCTCAGCATCATTGATCTTTCTCCGGGTGGTCATCAGCCTATGTTGGCGAAAAACGGAAACGTGATTGTATTCAATGGAGAAATTTATAATTACAAAGAAATCAAAGAAGAGTTTTTTAAAGGACATCATTTCGATTCATCAAGTGATACGGAAGTGTTGCTTTTGTTGTATGAAAAATTCGGAGAAGATTGCTTACAGTACCTGAACGGGATGTTTGCATTCGCAATATGGAATCCGGAAAAGCAGGAATTGTTTCTTGCAAGGGATCGCGCGGGAAAAAAACCTTTGTACTACTCATTGCAAAATGGTGTGTTCGCATTTTCATCAGAAGTAAAAGCGCTTCTCAAATTACCGTGGATTAAGAAACAGGTGGATGAAAAGGCGTTATATCATTTTTTGACATACAACCTGTTGCCTCCTCCGCTCACCATGTTTGAAGGCATCTCCAAATTTCATCCGGCTCATAAAATGACGGTGAACAGGAGCGGAATAAAAAGCTATTCTCCATATTGGGAAGTTTCCTATACTGATTTGAGTTATGCATCTGAATCGGAGCTGATGGAAATGATTTACAATGGATTAAAAAAATCGGTGGATTACCGGATGGTCAGTGATGTCCCCGTTGGTGCATTTTTAAGTGGTGGTGTCGATTCGAGCGCCATCGTTGCCATGATGAGCGCCAGTGCAAAGTATCCTGTTAAAACATATTCGATCGGGTTTAAAGATCAACCGGATTACGATGAATTAAAATTTGCAGAAAAGATTTCGAAACAATTCAAGACCGAGCATTATGAAAAAATTGTTTCTCCAATGGACATCATTGATTTTCTCCCAAAGATTGTGGATGTATTTGATGAACCGCTGGCAGATGCAACATGCATTCCGATTTATTTCATTTCACAATTAGCCCGTCAGAACGGAACCATTGCTGTACTTACAGGTGATGGAAGTGATGAACTGTTTGCAGGGTACCGAAATTGGTTGCGTTACATGAAAGTGTATCCCAAATATCAAGCGTACATGAAATTGCCGAAACTTTTTCGTAAACTGGTTTCATCCGTTTATGAAAAGTTCGACAGTGCATCACCTGTATACGAAATTTTATTTCGTGCGGCCCACAACCAGGAGTTTTTCTGGGGAGGTGCGAAGAGTTTCAAAGAAAGCACGAAGAGAAAATTTCTCAGTAAAAATTTTACAGACCGGATCGGAAAACTTAATTCGTACGAAGTAATTCTTGAATATAAAACCATGTTTGAGAAAATCAAAAAGGGAAGAAATGATTTTTCGGAAGTTGACTGGATGTGTTACCTCGGTTATAAATTTATGATTCCGAACTATTACATGTATCGCGCTGATCATTTGGGGATGGCTCATTCGATTGAGATTCGTAATCCATTTCTTGACCATGAATTTACCAGTATGGCGTTGTCAATTCCTGGAAAGTACAAAGTGAAAAATGATGAACCAAAATACATTTTGAAGAAATCGTTGGAAAGAATCCTCTCACCTGAAATCTTGTATCGAAAAAAACGCGGATTTAATGTTCCGTTGAAAGAATGGGCAGGAGAAATCATGGTAGATTACATAGAAGATAATTTGAAAAGTTTTTGCTCTAAGCATGACCAGTTTAATTACGAAGGACTACAACCTCAGATCGCTAATTTTCGTAAGGGGAATCTGAACACCACGAACAATCTCTGGACTATTTATTTCCTGATGAATTGGTTCAACAAGTGGATGTCATAAAGAGTATGCCGGTTAAAAAAGTAGTAATCGTTACGAATATTCCTAGCCCTTATAGGATTCCGTTATTCAACGAAGTGAACAAGCAATTCATTGAGAAGGGAATTCAGCTAAAGGTACTTTTCGGTTCTGGTGGGTACGCACGAAGAAAATTTAAACTGAACCTTGGCGAATGTAATTTTGACTACGAGATCATGGATTCAGATAAATTTGATCTTGGCGACAAAGAGAAAACCTATTTCACATACCGTGGATTGATGAAAGAGATTCATGTTGAGAAACCTGATGTGGTTATTGTCAGTGGATTTTCAATTGTAACGATGAGACTGTGGATGAAATCTTTTTTTTACAAGATTGATTACATCATTTGGTCGGGTTCAATTCAAAAAGAAGGAAGAAATGATTCATGGTTCCGGCTCAAAATCCGGAAACTGGTTATTCAAAGAGCGAAAGCTTTTATTGTATACGGTAGCAAAGCAAAGGAATACTTAATAAATCTTGGCGCTGAAAAATCGAAAATTTTTGTTGCTATCAATACAGTCGACACAAAGTTTTTCACGGAGCGAACAAAAATTCTTAAAGAGAGTAGAAAGAAGATTGATAATAAAAGGCATTTAACTTACGTTGGTTACCTGTCTTCAAGAAAGAATGTAATCACGTTACTTGATTGCATTTATAAGCTTTCAAAGGATAGGAATGACTTTGTGCTGGATATAATCGGTGACGGAGATGATAAACCGAAGTTGGAAGCCTTTGCAAGTGAAAATAACCTGGCGGAAGTAGTGAAATTTCATGGTTTTGTTCAGAAAGAACAACTGCCCGAAATTTTTGCTTCCAGCGATTGCTTTTTGTTCCAAACCGATTTCGATATTTGGGGGTTGGTTCTGAATGAGGCTATGGCAGCAGGTTTGCCGGTCATTGCATCACCCAATGCGGGAGCAACGGTTGATTTAATTGAAGACGGGAAAACGGGATTCAAAATTGATTTTAATGAATCTGAGAAAGTGGTCGAAAAAATAAACTGGATGCTGAATAACCGGCAGCAGGCAGAAGAGGTTGGAATGAATGCAAGTCGTTTTATTTCTCAGCGGGCAAGTATTCAGATCAGCGCAAAAGGATTTGTTGATGCAATTACAAAAATAAATTAGTTTGAAGAATTGATTTTGTTGATGAGTTAGTTCGAGATACGATGACATTTGCAGAGTGGAAAAATTATTGGAAGAAGATTAACTGGACCAGGAAATGGTTTCCCATTTTTATTCTCCTGCGTCCGGTTTCTGATAATTTTTATTACCTGAAAAAAGTATCTCCACTCATTTCTCCTCTTTACATCATGGGAGTCTTGATGCCCATTTTGATATTTATGAGTTTCAACTCGAAGCAATTCCCAAGGAAGATCAGATCGGGAGTCGATGAATTCATGCGCATTTGGGGTGTAGCAATTCTGGTCAATTGTGTTGTCATTTTATTTTTTCAATTCAGTCTTGAAAATTTTGGTAACGCAATCAAATATGTTTCCCCTCCTTTAGTATTTTTCTATGCAAGAAGGTTTGTACAGTCAAAAGAGGATTTGATGTTCCTGCTTCAGACATTTCTTTATTCGTGCCTGTTTCCGTTTGCCATGCTTTCGTTCGAAACCTTTATACACCCGCTCAATCCTGAGTTTGTGACGGAAGGAAGAGGAGGAGGATACCGTGTTCGTGGCGCGTATGGTGATTGTATGAACTATGCGATTTACATCATCGGCGCGTTGTTGATTTATAGTTATTTTTTTCTCGACAAAGTATATAACTACAAAGTGAATAAAGTAAAACCGTCCACGCTTAAAATGATTGCGATGTTTCTCATTTGCCTTGCCGGAGTAATTTCAATCCGGCATGTTTCTTCCTGGTCGGTCTTTATTTCCATCATTGTCTGGCTGCTTGTTTTCAATGCAAAGAATGTGAAAGGCCTGATGGTGGTTCTCTTCTTTGTTCTGATTATCGGTCCTTTTTTTGCGCAGAGCCTGTACGATCATCAAATCAGGCCGCTTATTAACAAAGAAATTAATGTCATGAATGGCGATGCTGATATTCAGTATTCATTTAATGGAAGAATGTCGCGTTGGGAACGGTACTTTGAAATATGGGGAGAAATGCCTGTGTTCATGCACATCTTTGGAGTTTCATTTTCAGATTTTAAGGAAGTCCCCATTATGGTGGGGGGAGGAATGCACAGTGATTACGTACGAATGATTTTTCTTTCCGGAATATTTGGTCTTACCCTGTACATTCTTTTTCTCCTCATGATTCTTCGGAGAAGAAAATATTTTAAACCTCCTGAACGATTCCTGATTTTAGCGACAGTGACATCACTGGTTCTTTATTCAGTGAGTACACTTCCGATGATTTACATGGGTTACCTTGATTTTCTGCTTCCGGTTTTTGCATTTGCATTACTTCCGAAGTGGAAAGCGTATCCGGAATTGAATCCGATGAATAATGCGAATAGCAACGTGGTGGTACAATGAGCAATCCCAAAGTTTTAATTCTTGGAAAGCTCCCACCACCTTACATGGGGCCGGCAATAGCAACGGAAATTCTGTTGAACTCCGGTTTGAAAAATCATTTTGAATTGCTTCATGTAGATACGAAAGCGAATGATTCATTATCTACACTTGGTAAATGGAGCTTCGCAAAACTATTCAGGAACCTGTTTATTTATTTCAGAATGTTGAGTGTAATTTTAAGGAAGCGTCCACAACTCGTGTTGATTCCTATCAGCCAAACGACAACCGGCTTCCTGAAAGATTTTTTTTTTATTGCCATCGCCAAACTCACCTTTCGTAAAGCACTTGTCCAGTTAAGGGGAAGTAATTTCAAAAACTGGATGGCTAATTCTTCCATGCTCACAAGAAGCCTGGTAAGGACTACACTAAAATCTACACAAGGCGTAATTGTCCTTGGAGAAAACCTGAAATACCTGTTTGAAGGCATTTTTCCAGCAAAAAATATTTTTGTCGTGCCCAATGGAGGAAACTATGTGATCCCTAAACCTGTACAAAAGGAGACCCTAATCAGGGTACTTTACTTAGCCAATCTTCAATCATCAAAAGGAATTGAAGATTTGCTGGATGCTATTTTGATTTTGAAAAATAAAAATACGAATGGATTCGTGCTTGATGTGGTTGGAGACTGGAGAGACGAGAGCACACAAAAAAGATGTATGAAACTAGTTGAAGAAAATAATCTTCCCGTTCATTTTTATCCTCCAGTTTCGGGGGATAAGAAATTCAGTGTACTTGGAAACGCAGATATCTTCGTGTTTACACCACGCGCTCCTGAAGGCCATCCATGGGTGATTGTGGAAGCAATGGCTGCAGGATTGCCAATCATTTCTACAAACAGGGGAGCCATTGTGGAATCGGTGAAAGATGGTGTGAATGGTTTCATCGTTGGGATTCAAAAGCCGGAAGAGATAGCAGATAAAATTAAGTTGCTCATTGAGAACAACGAACTGAGACAACGGATGAGTGAGGCAAGCAGGAAATTGTATGAAGAAAATTTTACAGAGGAAAGAATGGTTGAGCGTTATACAAAAGTGTTTACAACGGTGATCAATCCAGGGTTTGCTGGAAATTGAATATGGAACAACTCACTCAATCTTTAAAGAACGGGGAAATGCAATTGCTTGAAGTGCCGTATCCGGCATTGTCAAAAGGTTATGTATTAGTCCGGAATTATTTTTCTCTCATCAGTGCGGGAACAGAAGGTAAAACCGTGAAGGATGCGCGGCTCGGATACATCGGCAAAGCGCGAACAAGGAAGGATGAAGTGAAAAAAGTAATTGAAACCGCAAAGACATTCGGTCTAAAGGATACGTATAAAATGGTGATGAACAAGCTCGATTCCCCGTCACCATTGGGTTATAGCTGTGCCGGAGAAGTGATCGCTGTGGCTGATGATGTAAAAGATTTTCAAATCGGAGACCTTGTTGCTTGTGGTGGTGGAACAGCAAATCATGCTGATGTGGTTGCCGTTCCGGTAAATCTTTGTGTAAAATTTGATGGACCCGTATTGCCGCAACACGCTGCATTTACAACGGTTGGAGCCATTTCGATGCAAGGCGTTCGACAGGCGGATTTACGGCTTGGAGAAAATTGCGTGGTGATAGGTTTGGGATTGGTTGGACAACTAACCATCCAGGTATTAAATGCTTCCGGGATAAAGACCATTGGTATTGATGTGGATCCGCGAATGGTAAAGCTTGCGAAGGAAAACGGTTGCCAGCTTTCACTCGAAAGGCATCGTGATGATCTTGAAAATTTAATATTGAATTTCACAGATAGTTATGGAGCGGATGCGGTTATCATCACAGCAGGAACTGATTCACTTGATCCGATTGATCTTGCAGGAACCTTGTGCAGGAAAAAGGGGAAAGTAGTTGTGGTTGGTGCTGTTCCGACTGGCTTCAAAAGACAAAATTATTTTAGAAAGGAACTTGAACTCAAAATGTCTTCTTCCTATGGTCCGGGGCGTTACGATGCGGAGTACGAAGAACAGGGAATTGATTATCCGTATGCATACGTTCGCTGGACAGAGAACCGCAACATGCAGGCATTTGTGGATCTTTTGAAAAACAAAAAAGTACATCTTGAAAATTTATTGACGCATGTTTTCGATTTTGGAAATGCGCCGGATGCATACCAATTGCTGTTGGATAAGTCAGAACCGTTTATCGGGATCGTGTTGAAATACGATGTGAACAAAAAACTGAGCAGTACGGTTCACATTCATCAAAAAAAATTTAGCCCCGGGGAAGCAAATATTGGATTGATCGGTGCAGGATCGTTTGCGCAAAATTTTTTGTTACCGGCCATGAAAGGGCTTGCCAACTTTGTAGGAATATCAACGGTGAGATCGAATAACGCCAGGAACATGGCAGACAAATATGGTTTCAATTATTGCGCGGGTAATGCAGATGAATTATTCTCAGATACAACAATCAATACCATATTCATCGCCACACGCCATGATTCGCATGCAGACTATGTTTTGAAGGCATTGAAGCATGGTAAAAATATTTTTGTTGAAAAGCCACTGTGTCTTCTTCCGGATGACCTTGTGCAAATCAGGAATGAATATTCAAAATCGAATGTGCGGTTAATGGTTGGCTTCAACAGGAGATTTGCACCACATGTTCAGAAAATAAAAACATTATTTAGCAACGACCAGCCCGTGGCTATTCAGTACCGGATCAATGCGGGAATCATTGCACCTGATCATTGGGTGCATGATGTAAACGTAGGTGGAGGTAGAATTATCGGGGAACTTTGCCATTTTATTGATCTCTGTATGTACCTGTCAAACTCACGAATAACAGGCGTTTCGGCGTATGTGATGGACGACAAGGCAAAATTAAAAGATACACTGACAGTGAACCTGCGTTTTGAGAATGGCAGCGTTGCAAACGTTTCTTATTTCTCAAACGGCAATAAGAATCTTGAGAAGGAATCGCTCGAAGTGTTCGGTAACGGAATAGTAGTGAAGTGCGATGATTTTAAAACACTTTCTGTTTTCGGAAAAACTGAAAGCAAAAGATCTTCGACCCAGGATAAAGGTCACAAAAAGGAAGTTGAGTCTTTTTTGAAAGCAGTGAAGTCGGGCGAACCGTCTCCTATTTCCTTCGATGAAATTTACCTTTCGACACTTGCTACGTTTAAGGTGATCGAATCCATCAGCCAAAAAGGAAAAGAAATTTCCATCGAACTCTGATTCTCCTCCAATGAAAATGGATCTGGTTCGCAGTTCAGTTCTGAAACTTCAGAATTACATTGAAGCTGAAAAATACACCGGCTACGATCCGTATGATGCATTGAAATCACCGTTATTTCGGTTCCCCTTTTTCAAAAGCAATAAGAGCATTCGCTTTCTCTCACAGCAACTTTTAAAACGTTTTCCAATTAACCTCCGGCCGTTGCTGGCAATTGAAAAGGGATACAATCCAGTCACACTTGGTTTGTGTGTTCAGGCATATGCAAACTGTATGTCGATTTTTCCTGAAGAGAAAAGGAAATACGAGGAGAAAGTAAATCACCTTGTCACTGAGATAGAAAAGCTAATTCCTTTAGGATACAGCGGTGCTTGCTGGGGCTATGATTTCGATTGGGAATCACGGTACGCAAAAATTTCGGCTTACCAGCCAACCGTTGTTGCTACAGGGTTTGTGACAAATGCACTTTTCAAGGTCTATGAACAAACAGGAAATAAAAAAGCATTCGATTTGTGTTTGAGCTCCGCAGATTTTATTTTGAAGGACATCAACAGAACGTACGATGGAAAGAAGAATTTCTGTTTCTCCTATTCTCCATTCGATCATGAAATTGTTTTCAATGCGAGTATGAAAGGAGCAAGAATACTTGCACAGGTCTATTCGCAGGCAAAGGACGAGCAATTTAAAAGTGAAGCACAAAGAGCAGTTGCATATGTCATGAGTTATCAGCGGGAAAACGGATCATGGATGTACTCCAAAAGTGCTGTTGGTGGCTGGATTGACAACTACCACACAGGATACATACTGGATTGCCTTGATGAATACATGAAGTGTACAGGCGACCAGTCTTTTCAACAAAATCTTGAAAAAGGTTTTTCTTTTTATAGGAAGAATTTTTTCACAACTGATGGAATTCCGAAATTTTATGACAAAGAAATGTTCCCGGTTGATTGCACATCTGCCGGACAATCGTTGTTGACCTTAACGAGGTTTAAAGATGTCGAAATGGCTGCTAAGATTTCTGAATGGATGATTCAGAATATGCAATCTGTGAAGCGAGGCAATTTTTATTTTCGAAAGTTCAGAAATTACACGATCAAAACTTCGTTTATGCGGTGGAGCAATGTCTGGATGTTTCTTGGATTAACTGAATTACTTGCAGAAGTTCAATCGGGAAAATAATGATGCGGGATTTTACTTTAGAAATTTACAAGAGACTCCTGCAATCGGCTATTGATGGCGGTTACACACTTACGTCCGTTGAAGATTATTTACTGAATAAGGACCGGTATAAAAAGATTTTTATGCTCCGTCACGATGTAGACAGGCTTCCGGAAAATTCGCTGCTCACTGCACAACTGCAAAAGGAATTAGGTGTAAAGGGAACGTACTATTTCAGGATTGTGAAAGGAAGTTTTCACCCGCATGTGATTGAAAAAATTGCAGCGCTTGGACATGAGATAGGCTATCATTACGAAGATGTGGCGCTGCAACGCGGAGATTTGGAAAAGGCTTTTCAAAAATTTCGGGAGCATTTGATGTGGGTTAAAAAATATTATCCGGTCAAAACAATTTGCATGCATGGAAGCCCGCTCTCTAAATGGGACAACCGGTTGCTGTGGACGAAATACAACTACCATGATCTCGGAATAATCGGTGAGCCATACCTTGATATCGATTTTAATAAGGTGCTTTACATCACCGATACAGGGAGAAGTTGGAACAAGAGCGAGGTGAGTGTGCGTGATAAGGTAAACTCTTCTTTTCAGTTTCGGTTTAAGTCAACGGAAGATATTATTCAGCATTTTCAGAAGGGATTATTGCCCGATCATATCATGCAAAATATCCATCCGCAACGATGGACAGATGACTTTTTTCCATGGACCAAGGAGCTTTTGTTTCAGAATATGAAGAATGCTGTGAAATCATTTGTAGTGAAAGAGCCAAAATCCTCATTTTGAGAGAGGAATTACTCTGTTTTTTGTGAACTTCCATCATCTTTTTCAAGTATAAAGTAGTTCGAAGTTGAATGACTTCCTGAATTATGCTTGTTAAAAAATCAAGGATACCTCTTTCGCATGTACTCACGGTAGGTCTGTTACCATCATTCCTGAAAAAAATTGTTTACAGGATGAAAGGTTATAAGATTGCTTCCGGTGTAAACCTTGGATTTGGTTCCGTGGTAATTGGAAAAGAAGTCTCAATCGGAAAAAAATCTTCGATTGGATTTCTGACGGTCATTCGTGGAAAACAAATCAGGATTGATAATTACGTAACCATCGGTTCGCTTTCGTTTTTGGATACAGAGAAGATTGAACTTGGAGATGATTGCCGTATCCGTGAACAAGTGTATGTTGGCGGATTATCAGAACCCGGCTCCATGCTGAAGCTCGGTAAGCGATGCTGCATTATGCAGATGTCGAATCTGAACCCGGCGAAACCGATTATCATGGGAGATGACTCCGGTATTGGCGGACATTGTCTTTTGTTTACGCATGCTTCGTGGCTTTCTCAGTTGGAAGGGTACCCGGTTAAGTTTGCACCAATCACCATTGGTAAAAATGTATGGATTCCGTGGCGTGTATTCATTACAGCGGGAGTAAACATTGGTGACAATGTTTTGATTGGTCCGAATACAGTGATATCAAAAGACATTCCTTCAAACAGCATTGCGTCAGGAACTCCGCTGAAAATCAGTAACCATGTTTTCAAACCGGTGAATGAAAATAGCAGGAAGAAAATACTGAATGAAATCGTTGACCAGTTTGTTTCGCATCTCGAACACCATGAATTCATTTCTGAAAAAAAGAATTTTGAAAATGGAAGGGAATTGATTTTTGCGGACAGTGAAAAGCATCAGTTAATTTATCTGACTGGCGAGAAAAAAGATTTGGCTCCGTCCTATAAGGACGCGATTCTTGTGTTGGATTATGCGCACGGTGATACAGCAACTTTCCTGGACAGTTTTCAAATGGTAATTTCGCTGACGAAAAAGGAACGAGCCGGATCGTCCGATGTGGGTGAAGAGTTTGTAAGGTATTTATCAAGACATGGAATACGTTTCAACAGGATTGATAAGTAAAAAATAATTGCGCAAAAACAGCTATGACGAATACAGAAAAATTAACGACTGCTTTTTCAGATGCACTGACGATTGATGGCAGCATGGTAAAAGATTCACTGATGTATCAAAGTATTCCGGAGTGGGATTCTATTTCACACATGGTATTGATCAGCCGCATCGAAGAAACATTTGATGTGTCCATTGATACCGATGATGTGATCGACATGAGTTCCGTTGCGAAAGCGAAAGACATTTTAAAAAAATATAACATCACCTTCTGATGCTTCTCGATAACAAAACAGTAATGATTACAGGCGCTTCCAAAGGAATCGGGAGAGCGACTGCATTGTTGTTTGCGCAGGAAGGTGCGCAGGTAATTTTACTTGCGCGCAGTTTGAATTTGCTGGAAGAGTTAAAAAAAGAAATCGAATCGAAGACGCCTGGAAAGGCAACGGTCTACCAGGCTGATGTTAGCGTGTATGAAGAGTTGAAAAAAGTTTTTGATGTATTGAATCATCAGAAAATTTACCTCGATGCTTTGGTGAACAATGCCGGCATCATGAAAGATGCAGTGATACAAATGGTGCAGCAAAGCCTGGTTCATGAAATTTACGGAACGAATGTGTTCGGAACCATTAACACTGCGCAACTGGCTGTGAAATCAATGCTGAAGAAAAGAGGTGGCAGCATCATCAACCTGAGTTCCATTGTCGGAGTGGAAGGCAATCTCGGGCAATCCGTTTATGCTTCCAGTAAAAGTGCTGTCATCGGTTTTACAAAATCACTCAGTAAAGAATTGGCGTCACTCAACATTCGTGTGAATGCTGTAGCGCCCGGTTTTATTGATACAGAGATGACACAAAGCATGGATAAGAAATTTTACGAAAAAAATATTCAGTCGATCGGTATGAAAAAAATCGGGACACCAGAAGAGGTTGCGAAGACTATTTTATTTTTGGCTTCCGATCTTTCTTTGTATGTGACCGGTCAGATCATTGGTGTTGACGGAGGAATGATACTATAGTTGTGACTATGTCAGGATTGATTTCATTGGTAAAGGCGAATAAAAATCTTCAGTATATCAATCCTGAAACAAATGAATCTTTTCATTTTGATGAAATCCTTTTTTCATCGGATGTGATCAATGCATCGGAAAAAAAGATTGCGTTTTTATACCTGGATAATTCGATTCATTCAATCACCGCATTCTGGAATTTCTTTCATAGCAAACACGCTGTTGCGCTGTTAAGTCACAATTTAAAACCGGAGTTTAAACAAACACTTGAATCGCTTTATCGTCCCTATTTTATTTATGACCGGAAAAGAAATGAGATTCAAAATTATGGTCACAAAAAAATAAATTCATCACTTGAAATATTTGTTTGTGATATAAAGAATGAACAAAAAATAAATCCTGAATTAAAACTTTTGCTGAATACATCCGGCACCACAGGCTCTCCGAAGTTTGTCAAGATTTCTGAAAAGAACCTGGTCAGCAATGCAAAGGCAATTCTCGATTATCTTCCGGTTACAGCGGCGGATGTAACACCGTTGAATTTGCCCATTCATTATTCCTACGGATTGTCGGTGTTGATTACCAATTCCATTGCAGGTGGAAAAATGATTTGTAGCACGAAGGATATTCTTCAAAAGGATTTCTGGAATGATTTTGAAAAGTACGAATGTACAAGCCTCGCAGGTGTTCCCTATGTTTATGAAACACTTTACAGGACAGGTTTTACAAAGAGATCATTTCCTTTTTTAAAATATATGACGGTGGCAGGAGGGAAATTAAATGAAAACCTGGTCAGTGTTTTTTGTGATTTTTCGGAAAAAAATCAAACGCAATTTTACATCATGTACGGACAAACGGAAGCAACAGCGCGAATGGCTTACCTTGATCCGAAATTACTTTCAGAGAAAAAAATGTCAATCGGCAAACCTGTCACGAACGGACGATTTGAGATTGACAAAGAGACAAATGAATTGCTGTATTACGGAGAAAATGTCTTTGGCGGATATGCAAACGGATGGAAAGACCTGGAAGCATTTTCACCGGAGCAACCACTGCGAACGGGCGATATTGCATGGCTTGACGGAGACGGATACTTTTACATTTCTGGGCGGATAAAACGGATCATTAAATTATTTGGTACAAGAATGAATCTGGATGAGATCGAAAAAATGCTGAATGAAAAATTTCCTGATTCATCTTTTATTTGCACGGGCGTGGACGATAAAATTCTGTTGATCGGTGTGAAGAATTATACCGGCGATGATAAAATTATTTCGCAATTTCTTTTTTCACAGTATGCAATTCATCCGAGTGTGATTGCCATCAAGCAATTGGATCAAATCCCGCTCACTGAAAATAAAAAAATCAATTACACTAAATTCATTGAGCAACATGGTAATTGATGACTACTTGAATTTAGCGCAATACTCACTCGCTAAAGAAGAGAAAAAAAAATACACGCTTGATTTGTTGAATCAATTGCATCAGTTGCATTTGGCTGCAAGTGATGAATACAAAAAAATTAATGAAGTAATTTTTAAAGGAAAACAAAATATTTCATCGGTGGAAGAATTGCCGTTTCTTCCGGTCAGTCTTTTTAAAACACATACGCTGAAAAGCGTTGCTGACAGTGAGGTTTATAAGGTGCTTACGTCCAGCGGAACAACAGGTGATGTGCCAAGTAAAGTAGTGCTTGATC
Organism: Bacteroidota bacterium; assembly: GCA_043787975.1. Lineage (GTDB taxonomy): Bacteria > Bacteroidota > Bacteroidia > AKYH767-A > 2013-40CM-41-45 > JAPLDA01. The sequence continues at coordinate 70,157 of JAYVUK010000016.1, read as the reverse complement.
GTGCGACAGCAAATTTGCAGGCAGTTGCATTGTCAAAAATAATGACGCACATTTTAGGAAAGAGCCGTTTGCCAATGCTCATTGTGGATTCTAAAAGTGTGATCAAGGATCGGAATACTTTTTCAGCACGTGGCGCCGGAATTCTGGGTATGTCAGTGTTCGGAAAGAACCACGAATATGTATTGGATGAAAATTTTGAAATTGATAAAGTCGCTTTGAAAAATTTCACTTCGCAATTCAATGGGCAGAAAATTTTTCTTTTCGGTTTTACTTTTATGATCTGGCAATATTTATTTTTAAACCCGGATGTGAAAATTGATTTAAGCAATGCAATCCTGATGCACAGCGGTGGCTGGAAGAAGATGAATGAATTGCAGGTTGACGATAACGTTTTCAAAAAACAACTCGAAGAAAAATTCGGATTGAGACAGGTTTATAATTTCTATGGAATGGTTGAACAGGTGGGATCCGTCTACCTTGAAAATGAAAAAGGTTTTTTACACTGCCCGAATTTTTCTGACATCATCATCCGGAACCCTGTTGATTTCTCAGTTCAGAAAAATGGCGAAAAGGGACTAGTACAGGTGATCAGTGTGCTCCCGAAAAGTTACCCGGGACATTCGATTCTTACCGAGGACATCGGTGTTTGTATGGGAGAAGATGATCTTGCATGGAAAGGAAAATATTTTAAAATATTGGGCAGGACGAAAAAGGCCGACCTGCGCGGATGTAGTGATACATTTGCGCAAAGTGCCTGAGCGTGTTGTGATAAAAATAATTGATCAAGAAATATGACGTTTAAAATTTGGTTCAGGAGGAAAGTAAAAGGATATTTTTTAAAACTGAAATTGCACAAGCTTATTCAACCCTTTGCTGACGGGCTATTGACGCTTGGTTATTACTCGAAGTTTTCAAAGTGGTGCAGCGACCAGGATAAAAATTTTCTCTACAAAGATTTAGAGATAGGTGCTGAACGAAGGTTTGGCTTGTACCAGTTTGTGTTTGATCACCTGCATTTGGAGAGAGAAATTTTATATCTCGAATTCGGAGTGTTCAAAGGCGAATCGATAAAGTGGTGGGTGGAAAAAAATAAAAACCCCGATTCCCGCTTTACCGGTTTTGATACGTTTACCGGTTTGCCTGAAGACTGGAATTTCCGTTACCAGAAAGGACATTTTTCTACCGAAGGAAAAGCTCCGGAGATGAACGATGTGCGCTGCAGTTTTGAAAAAGGATTGTTCCAGGATACCTTGGATAAATTTATTGAGAAGACTTCTTTCAACAAAAAAAATATTTTGCATCTCGATGCTGACTTGTACAGTTCCACCTTGTATGTGCTGACAACACTTGCAACGAAATTGAAAAAAGGAGACGTGTTGATCTTCGATGAGTTCAGCGTTGCCAAATCGGAGTTCCGTGCGTTTATGGATGTGACACAATCGTACAACATTAGCTACGAGGTGATAGGTGCTGTCAACAATTATCACCAGGTTGCCTTTCAATTAATTTAAAAGCAGAGTGACGAAAACAGTTTCACAAATATCGCCCGAAAGGAAAATCCTCAACCAAGAAGACATTGTTGCGTTACAGAAAACGTCTGTGTCGTTGAAAATTTTCGATGAGCAGACGATTGGATTCCTCGATGCCATTTCAAAAGCCGTGTTGAATTCAACGGAACTGAATCGCATTCCGGAAATGGCTGCGCTCGGTTTCTGGTTACGTAAAGGAAATATCAATCAGTTCGTCAAAGAGAATTCGCGCATCCTCGAAAATAAAAATTACAACGTGTCGCCTGTAGGAACCGTCTTTCATGTTTGTCCCTCGAATGTCGAAACGATGTTCATGTACAGTTGCGCAGTTGCTTTGCTGATGGGAAATAAAAATGTGATCCGTGTTTCGCAGCAACAAAGCTCTCCTCATTTGGATACACTATTTGATGTGATCAATGCTGTACTTGCAAAGAGTGAGAACAAAATTTTCAAAGAATACATCAGCATCGTAACCTACGGACATGACGAATCCATCAATGAATTTTTTTCTCTGCAGGCTGACGCACGCATCATCTGGGGAGGAGACGAGACGATAAAAATTTTCAAAGCATTGCAAACATCGCCACGAACAAAGGACATTGTTTTTGCTGACCGTGTTTCGTATTCGCTTTTCAAGGCATCAGCATATTTGGCATTAAGCGAAAAAGAAAAAGCAGAAACGACAGCGAAGTTTTACAATGATTCCTATTCATTTAACCAGAAAGGTTGTTCGTGTCCGCAGGCAATTTTTATCCTGGGAAGCAAGAACGACAGCGAACGATTCGAAAGAGAATTTTACCAGGATACAAAAAAAGTTGTGGTGAAAAAATATGATGCCGACATGAATTCACTTGCATCACTGAAATTAAATCAACTGGCAGAAGATGCGATTGGTGGAAAAATAAATAGCGTGCATGGAGATGACAATCGGATTGTATTTGCTGAGCTCAATAACAATGAGAATGCGGCAGGGACGTGTGGTGGCGGATTGTTTTACACGAAAAATATTTCAACAGTAAGGGAACTGTTGACGTACATAAATCCCAAAGTTCAAACAGTAAGTTATTTCGGATTGAATCAAAATGAAATTGAATCGGTCGTTCAGTTAACTTCAGGAATAGGAATTGATCGCCTCGTTCCTGTTGGCAAAGCACTGGATTTTCATTACATCTGGGATGGTTACAATTTGTTTGAAGAGTTGTGTTGCAAACGTTACATTGTTTAAACCGTTGTAAATTTTTTCAACCATGAAACTACTTGTTTACCTCGGTCACCCTGCTCATTTTCATCTTTTCAAAGAGACGATTAAAGCGCTTCGTAAGAAAAATCATGCTGTCACCATTGTGATAAAAAGTAAAGACATACTGGAGAAATTAGTACAGGATGCAGGCATGCAGTATATCAATCTTTCTTCCGGGCCAAGAAAAGATGGCAATATCAACATTGCGAAAAGTTTTGTTCAACGATTAATTAAGCTGTCACGAATTGTAAAAAAGAATCGTCCGGATATACTGGTTGGTTCAGCTGCTGAATTGGCATTGATAGGTAAGTTGCATAACATCCCCTCGTACATTTTTTTCGAGGATGATTTTGAAATCGCTCCGTCCTTTGCATACATCGCAGGGCCGCTGGCTACCAGTCTTATTTGTCCCAACTGTTGCAGTGCCTGGAAATGGAGCAGGAAAAAAATCGGGTATGAAAGCTACCATGAGTTAGCCTACCTCCATCCGTATCGTTTTATTCCTGATCCGGAAAAAGTAAAAAAGATTTTTGACCTCGAACAGAAAAACTTTATTCTTCGTTTTGCACAGTTGAATGCATACCACGACAAAGGCAGGACTGGTATTACAACAGACATTGCACAACAGTTAATTGATCGTCTGCTGAAACACGGAAATGTGTTCATTACCTCCGAACGCCCGCTTGAATCGCAATTTGAAAAATACCGCATTCGTATCAATCCGCTTGATATGCACGATGCGCTCGCATTGGCTGACATGTACATTGGCGATAGCCAAACGATGACTGCCGAAGCAGCGGTGCTGGGAACGCCCGCATTACGCTTCAACGACTTTGTTGGTCGGCTTAGTTACCTCGAAGAACTGGAACACCGTTACAAACTCACCTACGGAATTAAAACCGATATGCCTGAAAAACTTTTTCGGAAGGTGGATGAACTGTTAGCTACTCCGGGTTTAAAAAATGAATGGCATCAGCGTAGAGAAAAGATGCTCAGGGAAAAAATTGACCTGACGCAATTCATGGTTTCATTACTCGAAAACTATCCGGCAATCATTCCGTAAAGTATTTCTTGTAAGCGCTAAACATCCTTTTAAAAGCATCCCCTCGCTGCTGCAATCGCAGCCGAATGAAGTCCATCAACCACCTGATTCTGAATTCAGAGTTGATATTTACTTCACCATACATTTTAAATAATTATTTATTAACACTGGTTTATTAATAATTATTTTTATTTTTACCGGATCAAACAAAACTTAACTATTAAAAACTAACACGGCAAGGACAAAAATCTACTCCGGCAAAACATGAAACATTTCGCTGCATAATTTCTTCCATCCCATTACCGGAAACTGCGTACCGGTAATTGCAGCCAGCTCTCTTTATTTTTCTTAAATGACACCATCGCTCATCAAGCGAAAGGGTTGTTTCACCCTCTTAATTCGTTGTTTAGCCAAAGCAGGTAAAAGTTTAACAGAATAAAGTTTTTATTGGTTAAGTAGCCTTTTACATTTGATTTCAGATCAAATAAAGGATTAGGAGAAATATGAAAAAGACTAACAGAAACGTGTTCATCAGCAAATTCTCTTCTCGTTATAAACAAGTCCCCTCCATTGCCGGAACAGGCGCAATGTCGGTTGAGTTTTTTCCTTCAAAAACAAAACTCCGCAAAAAATACACGCCAAAACCACGCCTCGAAAAAATCGGTGGCATGGACAATAAGGTGCGTAATTTCATCACTAAACATTGTAATCTTTCTCTTTCAACTACGTCTATTATTCGCACGTCAGTAAGCACGAGCGTTCTTCAACTTCCACAAAATCTCGATACGATTATTAATCTTAAACGGGTAAACGATATAAAGGAGATTAATAAGTTTTTCTATACCGTCAACAACCATTTGCCTGAAGGCGGAAAATTTATCGGTTGTGTAGAAACAAAATACCTGCGCAGACAACGTATCTTTAAAAAATTCCCACCCGTTATCAACAAGATTTATTACATACTCGATTTTATTTTGAAGCGTGTGTTTCCGAAACTTCCGGTAACCCGCGCCATCTATTTTATCCTGACAGGCGGACGTAATAAAGTATTGTCAAGAACAGAAACACTCGGCCGTTTGTATGCAGCCGGATTTGAAGTAGAGACAAAAGAATTTATAGGAAACAACCTGTATTTTGTTGCGCGCAAAATGAAGAAACCTTTGTTTGACCGCGAGCTGTTATATGGTCCCATTTTCAAAATGCGCAGGCACGGTAAAAACGGAAAAGTGATTTTTGTTTACAAGATGAGAACCATGCATGCCTATTCTGAATTTATCCAGCAGTATGTGTACGCAAAAAATAACCTTGCTGAAGGAGGTAAAATGAAAGATGATTTTAGAATATCATCCTTGGGAAAGGTGTTCCGTAAATATTGGATTGACGAATTGCCGATGATTTATAACCTGTTCAAAGGTGATTTAAAACTGGTCGGTGTGCGACCGCTTAGTTCGCATTATTTGAGTTTATATTCTGACGAGTTGAAACACAAAAGAAGTCAACACAAACCCGGTTTAATTCCTCCTTTTTACGTGGACCTTCCGAAAACGATTGAACAAATACAAGCATCCGAAATGAAGTACCTGATCGCATCTGAAAAGAATCCGGTTTGGACTGACATTAAATATTTTTCACTGGCGCTTTACAACATACTCATCAAGAAAGCCAGAAGCAATTAAATTATTTTCAGGAGTGTATTTTTATTTTTGCTCCATTTAAAGTTATCTTTCGGAACCCAAATTCTCGTCGTAGTTTCTCCTTCCTGTCAAAACTAAAAAGCGTTTGAATACATTTTTAAAATCCATTTTCCGACTTCCGATTTCTGATTTCCGATTTCTGATTTCTATAGTTCCCATCATTTTCTTTCTTTCCGCCAATTCCTATTCCCAGGAAGTCTACCAGCATGTCAGCAACACGGACGTGTATGATTTTCTCGATGAACTTGCCAATGCACAAATCGTGACACTCAATACGGCCATCAAACCTTATTCAAGAATGTTGATTGCGGAAAAGCTCCATGAAGCCGAATCAAAAAAAGAATTGCTGAACGATCGCCAGAAAAAGGAAGTTGAGTTTTACCTAGAAGATTACAACAAAGAATTAAAGCCGGATAAAAATTTTAAGAAGCGCCGTGATCTTTTCTATTACAAGGATTCCCTGTTTACACTTTCATTCAATCCCATTCTTGGCGTGAATGTGTTTTCGAATGATACCATTCATGCCATGTATCATCGCTGGAATGGTGCGGAAATGTTTGCCTACATCGGGAAAAATTTCGGCTTCTATGCAAGCCTTCGCGATAACCACGAGAACAAACGTCTCGCATCTCCGTCGTATCTCAATCAATTTCCCGGAGCGGATTACAAAGTTGATGGTGTAACCCTGCAAGGCGATTACAGTGAGATGCGCGGTGGATTGACGTATGCCTGGAGTTGGGGAAGTGTGGGCCTTATCAAGGATCATTTTGTATGGGGCGACAATGAACACGGCGCTAATATTTTTTCTGGACATGCGCCTTCGTTCACGCAGCTTCGGTTGCATTTACATCCTGTGAGCTGGCTTGATTTTAATTATGTGCACGGTTGGCTGGTATCACAGGTGATTGACAGTTCAAACAGTTACTTTAATTATCCCGGTTACCGGCTGGTATTTCATCCAAAATACCTCGCGGCAAACATGCTTACGTTAACTCCGTGGAAACACTTCGATGTTTCCATCGGGAACTCGATTATCTATAGTGATAAAGCGGTACAACCTGCCTACCTCGTTCCATTCTTCTTTTATAAATCGGTCGATCATACACTCAGCGGAGCAGGCAGCAATTGGTTGGGAGAAAATTCACAGATGTTTTTTAACATCAGTTCAAGACAACTGAAAAACATACATCTCTACACGTCTTTTTTCATTGATGAAATTTCGTTCGGCAACCTGTTCGATTCAAAAACGCAATCGAATTTTATCAGTGGAAAAATAGGAGGGAGGTTGAGTAACTTCATGGTTGATAATTTATTTCTAACAGCCGAATACACACGCACCAACCCTATCACGTATCGTCATTATGTAAGCACATCAGCGTTTTCATCCAACCTTTACAACCTGGGTCATTACCTCGGTGATAATGCACAGGAAATTTTTTTCAGTGCCGGGTATAAACCATTGGCTAAATTAACCACAGAAATTTCCTGGAGCATTGCACAAAAAGGATACGAATATCCCTATACAACCATTCCCGGTTCCGGCAGTGGCAAGGGAGATCCGTTTATCCAATATGTGTATTGGGAAGCGAAAGAGCTTAGCGTGAAAGCGCAGTATCAGTTGATCAACGATTGTTACATCAATGCAGGAGTTATTATCTCCGATCATCACGGAGTGGATGTGAATACGTATACGCAACCTTACTTCAGGGGAAAAAGAACAACAATTAGTGTAGGCGCGAACATCGGCTTTTGATATACATAAACAACAACGGTAAACATGCAATCAAGTTCTGTTCACCATAGAAATCATCTCGTTCACCAAAATGTTAAGAAAAAGTATAGAAATAATTTGCGAAGACAAATGTTTCTTTCTATCATTATCCCGCAATTCAATGAAGGTTTTGTGAAAGTGTTTAACAGATGCGGGTGAATTGTTGAAAAAAAAATTTGGATTTATTAAAAATTACATTCATATTTACATTCTCTTTAGTATCAACAAAAGGGAATTCCCGATAAAAATAAAAAGTAGCTTAACTTAAACAGTATAACTTGCGTGAAATTTTACACTGATTATTTAACGGCTTTGTCTTCTTTAAAATGTGTTGTGGCACTTTGTGCGGCGATGCATTTTTCTTTTATATACCCTGCCAAATAAAATAAAAACAAACAATAGAAACAATAACTTAAATTCAACCAACATGAAAAACAACAATTACACTATGGGAGCATCAACAAGGTTCAGTCGCCTGTTGATTTGTCTTTTGTTCGTAACAGGACTTTGGACCACGAGTTCGTTTGCTCAATTAACGTTTACTACATCCGGCGTTTATACAGTGCCTGCTGGTGTAACCTCTATTACCGTTTACGCCTGGGGTGGAGGTGGTGGTGCTGGTGGTGGCTCTCCTTCTTGCTCTGCTCAGGGTGAGGGTAGCGGCGGTGGCGGTGGAGGTCTTGCTTCCAGTACGTTTACTGTTATTCCCGGTGAAACATATACAGTGACAATTGGTGCCGGTGGTACTGCTGGAGCGGTTCTTGGAAATGGAGGTGCTGGAGGTACTACAACATTTACGGGTCCTGCCGGAACATTAACTGCGACAGGTGGAGGTGCTGGTTTAGGTGGCAGTGCTTGTGGAACAGTTGCAGGAGGCGCAGCTGGTGCCGGTACTGTTGGAACAACTTTATTTTCAGGTGGTGCGGGTAGTGCAGGTATAACTACGGGTACTACTTCTGCTGGTGTAAGTGGTAAAGGTGGAGGAGCAGCAGGTTCTGCTGCAAATGGAACAACTCCTAATATTGCTTGTCCCGGAACAATAGGTACTGGTGGAAGTGGTGCTTTTCCTGGAGGTAATGGCGGAGTTACCGCTTCTTGTGGTTTAGGTCTTGATGCTGCTGGTCAACCGGGTATTGCTCCGGGTGGTGGTGGTTCTGGTGGTCAGGGTTGGGTAAGTTCAACTACTCCTACCGGCGGCGCCGGTGCAAGAGGTCAGGTTTCTATTGTTGCTCCTTGTGGTGCCCCAACTAATCCTGTTTCGGCTTTGGTGTTGACTGCTATTTCACCTTCTATTATTGGAGTTTCATTTACTGCTGCTCCGGGTTCAGATAGTTATTTAACGGTAAGATACGCAACCGGAGCTGCTCATAATACTCCTGTTAATGGAACTTCTTATTCAATAGGTGGAAATATTGGAGGTGATGGGGGAACTGTTGTTTCGACTGGCGCTGCCACTTCATTTAATGCTACAGGTTTGACGTTGTCTACGACATACGATTTCTATGTATATTCTATGAATAGTTTATGTAGCGGAGGTCCTCTTTATTTTGGGACTTTTGTTTCAGGGACACAAACCACACCTGCTTTCGTAAGTTCTATTGCACTTGGTGGATTATGGAGCAGTCCTGCTACATGGGGTGGTGCGGTGCCTGCAATTACTGACAATGTTGTTATTTCTGCAGGTTCAACTGTAACGGTTGATCAGGTTGCGAATGTGACTAATCTTACTGTTAGCGGTCAACTTCAGTGGAATGCTACCAACACAAACACTTTATCAATGTCCGGTAACGTATTAATCAATGCAGGTGGTAAATTTTTACCATATACAACTGCTTTGGCGGGTCCAACAGTGAACGTAGCCGGTAATTTTACTAACAATGGGTATGTGAATTATGCAATCGGTTTTTTAACATTTAACGGTACTGCTTCCACGCTTGACGGAACCGGTACCTTTGAAGGTGATGGAACAAGGGGTATTATCAAAGGTTTTACTTCGTTTTCAGGAAATAACGTAATCAATACATCTACGCCATTAACAATTTCTCAACAGGAAACTCAAACAGCAGGTTCTTTAAACACCAATGGCTTGTTAAAATTTGATAATACGGCCTTAATTTTTGGTCGCCCGCTCAATATCATGGTTGCTAATGTTGTCGTTACAAATATGGGTGGTGGTTATACCGTTGCTCCTATTCCTTCTTGTGCGGGTTCCGCTCTTTGGGTACCAAGTGTTTCATTGGCGATAGGTAACGTGCGTACAACTACAACAGATATTTATGTATGTTCTACTGCAGGTACTTCGGGTACTTCCGCTCCGACCCACACCAGTGGTACAGCTACCGCTACAGGTGGTACAGCGGTATTTTTATGGGTAGGGCCTGCCGGTACAATTGGCAATCCGTACATTACGACTGCACTAACCGTAGGAACACAATATTTTTACGGAGGTAACTTATATACTGCTGTCCTTACAACTGCACAAGGAATTGCCCCTCCTACTCATGTATCAGGAGTTGTTGGTAGTTTCCGTTATGTAGGTACGCCAGCACAGATTTCAGTAAATTGGGATGCTGCTACCTCAACAGTGCGTAGCGCAAACTTGCTAAACGCAGGTACAGGATATGCTTCTTCTACAGGTCCTGCAATTGTAATTGTTCCAAATGCTACAGGATCGGCTGCGGCAGCTACAGCTGTAGTTCCGTATAGTGTTGCCGGGTTCAGTATGATGCTCATTCAAAAATCGGGTGAAGGTACAGTTACAGGAGGTCTTACTATTAATAGTGATCAAGGTGTAAATGCGTTGAGTGCGGATCCTCAAAATAGTTCCGGTGTTGGTGCCTTGTTTACTACGGGTGGCGGTAATAACTACTCCATTGCCCCGCAGGTTGGTTTCTCACCTCCTACAGCATTGAACTTAGTTACAAACACGGGCTCAGGTTATACTACTGCACCAACAATTACGGTAACTGGCGGTACTCAACCTGCCGGCGCAACAGCTTTGTTAAGCACTGATTTTACCATTACGGTCAATTCAGGAAAGATTGTTTCCGTATATGTGGCTACGACTGTAACAAAAACATACATCACGCCTCCGACCTTAGCATTTAGTTCAGGAACAGCGACGCTTGCATTCCCTGCAAACTGCTTCCCTGCGGCTACTCCTGTCATCGGGGCGACTGGCCAGATATTAAGCTTTAACATTACGAACTCCGGCTACGGTTATGTGGTTGCTCCTTCATGTGCTTTTGGTATCGGATCAGGAACTCTAACAGGAGGTACTTATACCACTATTGCAACGAATCCATCGGTACGTATTGCAGGTTACGAGTTGATTCTTAACTTTTTTGCTCCTGCAACAACTTCCCCTGCTCAATTAGATGATGCTTATATTCCTGCCAGCAGGAAGATGCATGCATTGTTTTTAAATGGTAATGGAAATGGACTAATTTTAAATGGTAACCTGACGTTGATAGGTTCAGCAACAGCTACAAATACACCTCCGGCATTTGGTACTTTCCCTCCACCGCCGCTTGTGTTGTTTGGTAGTTTGAATACACCGGGTAACGTACTGGATTTAGGTGGTAATAATTTGAAATTCTCCTGGAATGGCTATGCCGGTCAAGCAAGTACTTTTGGTGCGTCAAATGCATTTATTAAAAATGGCTCCATGACCGTGATAGGAAGAGGAGGAGCAAGCACGTTTAGCTTTCCTTTTTCAGGTACTTTTGGATGGTTTGCGGGTAGCACTCCTACAGCGGTTACCACCGGAAGCACCACTACTACGGTTACAGTAAGTGATGCAGCTGCTCCGACAGGAACGGTTTCTCCTTCAGGTACACCAATTGGTAACCGAAGTTTCAGAGCCGTTGCTAACGCAGGTTCTTTCGGAGCGTCTGTATTCGGTCTCAACCCGACCATCACGATGAACTTTAATTCAAGTGATGGATTGGCTTCAGATAACGATAAATTATTCGCCTGCAATGGTACGGCAACAACAGGTCCATGGACAGTAAGAAGCACGGCAGCAGCAGCGGGTGCTCTCGTTACTCCAGGTTCCAGGACGACCGCTACAGTTGCTCCGGGTCCGATCGCTCCTACAGGAGATGATTATTATGCCTGGGCAACTACGGGTTTTACTCCGCTAACGCCGTTGTCATTCAGTGTTGCAAAATCCAATGCTGTTAATTTTAACTCAATCATGCCCGTTGTGCAGGGTGGTGATGGAACAGGGCTTGTATATTCAGGTATAGCAAGTTCTGATGATGGTGTGTCAAATGTTGTGACAATACCTTCTTCTACTTTCCAATACCAGGGAGTTACCGTTACCGGTTTCAGAGCATGTACAAATGGATATGTTATTTTGCAAAACTTCTTTGCTTCTCCAACCTACTCAACCTGGCTCAACCAAATTGGAAGCGGTACACTTAATAATTGTCTTGCTGCGTTTTGGGATGACCTTACTACGAATCCGAATACGACAGCTCAGATCCCTAGTGCGATGCGTTATTATATTTCTTCCGATCCTATTGGTAGCAGAAAAATAACTGCTGAATGGTGGAAGATGACTGCATTCGGAAATCTCGGGCCAGAGCTTTATTTCCAAATTGTATTGGATGAAACTGATAACAGCATTGCTTACAATTATGGCAACATGCAGTTGTATAACGGTACGGTGAATCTCCGGTATTCCTATTCATGTGGTTTAAACGGAGCGGTTATTTCGGCAGCACCAAAGAAAGGTGAAGTTTTTGCGCAGCAATTTGAAAATAAGAATGCTTTTGATACCATTGCCACTGCAGCTGCAAACGTAGGTGTGAATAGTTTGGCAATTTCTCCGGATCCGCATAGTAGAATCAAATTTACACCGGGAGTTTATGGTGGCTATTCTATTCCTGTTCCTACGGCTCCTGATAACGATGAGTCGTTCAACCCGATTCCGTTGCCTGCTTTAACGGCATTCCCTACAAACATTGCATGGAACAATACAACCAATTCATCAAACTTCTTTACAACCCGTTATGCAACTCCTTCAGTGGATGTTTCAACGTGCGATGCGTTACCAAACTCGAAAGATGTATGGTTCTCGTTTGTTGCGAATGACCCTAGCATGCAGGTTAAAATCTATGCTTCAGGAGGTTATATTCCGAAATTACAAATCTTAGATGCGTCTTATTTACCATTGTCCACTCCTCAGTGCCAATTGGGTACAATAGGTTTGACGGTGGTGGCTAATATGTCCGGTTTATCTCCGGGGGCTACGTATTATGCGCGTGTTTATCATAACCAGACCGGAACTACTGCAACTGCGACTGCTATCTTAACAGGTACTTCTGTATCAGGATTTACCATTACAAATCCTGGTTCAAACTATACCGTAGGTGGTACATTAGGAGTTGCTAGTTCATCACGTGTGACGTTCTCAGGTGGTGGCGGTTCAAATGCTTCGGCATATATAAATATCGGAGCAGGAGCTGTAACTTCAATTACTCTTGGTGCGGGTGGAAATAATTACACATCTGCTCCTACTGTTTCAATAGAAAGTCCTGATTGGGGACCAACAGGTGAATTTGGTATCATCGTATTTGCAAAAGCCGCGAATGACGAATGTGCTACAGCAATCCGCTTAACTAACTTAACAAATTCTACCTGCGTACCGGGAACGGTAACCGCAGGTGTATGTTCACAGAATGCAATAAACGGTGTTGTAACAAGCGCTGCTACTGCTTCTGCCGAAGTATCTTGCAACGGTATTGCCGATGATGATGTATGGTACAGTTTCGATGCGATCAATACAAGCGCATCCATTACAGTAACCGGAAACGGTGGTTACAACCCCGTATTTGAAGTTTGGGATGCAGGAGTATCTCCTGGAAACTGCGGTACAAAAACAAGCATTCTTTGCCGTAACCTTACAGGAGCAGGTGCTACTGAAAGCGCAATTGTCGGTGGTCTTGTAGTCGGAAACAGGTATTTCGTGAGAGTGTACGATGCCGCTGCAGGTTCAGGTGGAATCGGTTCTACATTTGATATTTGTATCAATGCTGCCGTTCCTCCTTGTATCCCGGCTCCAACAACTCCTGCAACAGGAAGTACTGTTTGTACAGGCCCGGTTACACTAAGCTGGCCAGCTGCTTTCAGCGCAACAAGTTACGACGTGTATTTCAGTGCTGGCGGCCCTCCGGCAGCTACATTGATTTCTTCTGCACAGGCTGGACTTACCTTCACAACAGGTGCATTGACGTCAGGTACGTATTCATGGAGAATTGAGCCAAGAAATACATTTGGTGCTTCTTCAGGTTGTACTAACTTTACATTTAGCGTAGTTGCTCCGGATGTGATTACTGTTTCTCCGGTACCTGCTGCTGCACGTTATTGCGTGTCAGGATCAGTTCAGCTTACAGCGAGCGGATCAGGTAACTATACATGGGCGCCTGCTTTAGGGTTAGATGCAACTACAGGATCTCCTGTAAATGCCAGCCCTTCTGCTACAACTACCTATACCGTTACAGGATATACTACATTAGGATGTAATGCAACTGCTTCACAGACCATTACGGTAGATGCAATTCCTACAGCTCCTACAGTGACCGGTTACAATCAGTGTCTTGGTGGATCAACGACTGCACAGAATTTAACGGCTTCTTGTTTGAGTGGTGTATTATCAGGTTCTATCACGATTCCTTTAACCAATCCTTCTTCTGATGAGGGATTATGTCCTGGAATCAATACCATCGCAACATTCACTCTTCCTGCAACGCCTCCGGGTGTAACCGTTATTGGCGCACATCTTATCATCAACGGAATTACACAGGTTGTTACGGGTACGTTTGGAAGTGAGATACGTCTTGCATTCAACGGTTCCGGAATTATCGGAACATCGCCTTGCTTCCAGGGATCAACATTGACTACCTGGACCGGTGGAACAACATGGATCACCGGTGGTGGTGGTACTGCTGCCGATTCAATTACTCTTGTGAACTTGTTAAACCCTGCCGGTGGTTCAGTGAACATTACGTATAGCGAGTCTTTCAATGATAACACCGGAGGACCTGATGCGGCTTTCCCTGCAACTGCTACGTTACAATATTACTTTACTGCACCGGTGTCAACCGTTGCATGGTATGATGCAAGTGTTGGTGGAACCCAGGTGGCAACAGGATCGCCTTATAATCCTGGAATCAACTCTCCAGCTGGTACATATCCGTTCTATGCACGTTGCGTAAGCGGTACATGTCAAAGTGCAAGCACACAAGCTAATTTAATAGTTGGTGCGCCGCTTGTTGTAACTCCTACACCAGTTCCTTCCGGAACTGTTTGCCCCGGATCAAGTGTTACAATTACTGCCGGTGTTGCCGGTGGCGGTTTACCATACAGCTACAGCTGGTCAACAGGTGCAACTACTACTTCAATTACTGTGAACCCGTTGGTGACTACACCTTATACAGTTACCGTTTCTGACGGTTGTGGTAATACGACAACTGCAACAGCTACAATAAACGTGTTCCCCGGAACAGCAGTTAGTGTGACACAAAGTGGTCAGATTTGCAATGGTATCGGCTCTATCCAACTTACCGGATCAGGTGCTGATACGTATGCATGGACACCTGCTTTAGGTCTTAGCAGTACCAGTATCTCTAATCCTGTTGCAACACCTGTTGCGACTACGACTTATACCGTGACGGGAACAACTACAGCAACGGGTTGTACAAGTACTGCTTCTATTACAGTTATAAGCGGGTTGTCATCCAATGTAACGGCTACAGCCACTAACCTTAGTGTATGTGCCGGTAGTACAACCACGTTGGGTGCGAGTGTACAAACCAATGTTTCGTATTCAGGTTCATTCACTACGTTAGTAACTCCTACCTTGGCTCAGTGCCAGGCATGGGATGCTTTCTGTACTGCGCTTGTTCCTGCATCCTATCAAAGTGTAACTATTTCAGGAACATTTGATGCGATCGGAAGAACGGCGACAACACCTGCAAATGCGCAGACTTTGGCGAATGCTCTTCACAACCATGTAACAACCAGCGTTACCGATGGTGCGTTTGTCTGGATGGTTGGAAATACCTGCGGATCACTAAACGGTGCTTGCCAGGGATCTTTACCAATGGAATTGTCTGCCGATGGAACTACATGTACCTGCACAACACCTGGATATAACATTCGTCCTGCAATCGGGGTGAATAACTGGGGTGGTGTGAATACGGCATCGTGTGGTGGCCCGTCTCAGACTATCAATGTTACATTTGCTGTTCCTTCAGGAGCGAATTTATATTCATGGAGTCCCGCTGCAGGTTTGAGTAACAGTACAATTGCGAACCCGGTTGCTACGGTTAATACGACTACTACGTATACAGTAACGGTTACCAATGCACAAGGATGTACCAGCACGTCTTCGATTACAATTACTGTAGGTGCTCCATTAACAGTTACTTCAACTGTGAATAACCCTACGATCTGTTTCGGTTCAACTATTTCACTGAATGGTACTGCAACAGGTGGCGGAGCGCCATATACTTCATATACTTGGACAGACGGTATCGGCGGACCGGTAGTTGGAACAGGAGTACCTCTTGTAATTTCACCTCCTGTTGGTTTACATAACTATTACCTTGTTGTAACAGACAATTGTTCACCTCAGGCTACAGCTACTTCAGCTCCTGGTCTTAGTGTTACCGTGAATCCGGCTCCAACAGTTACGATCACTGCTGATGAGTCCCTGCCATTGTTACTTTGTGGTTCAGGATCCGTTCATCTGCATGGTCATGGAGCTACTGATTATGTATGGAGCCCTGGTACCGGACTGAATACTAGTACCGTTGCTGATGTTATTGCAACACCAATTACAACGACTACTTATACTGTATCAGGAACGACATCAGGTTGCTCATCTACCGCGTCCATTACTGTAACATATTCGCCGGCTGTTTTACTGGATGGCGTGACTGCAACACCGCAAACGGGTTGTGCTCCACTGACGTCGCAATTACAAGGTACTTTCCATAGCAATGCGAACCCGGCATATTGTCTTCCTTCTTATGCCAGCTTTGATGGTACTGATTTCACCGACACTGTTAAAATCAAGGATGCAACAGGTGCCACCGTACTGTGGTCATACAATACATTGTTTACTCCATTACCTGGATATAATGATCAGACTGCATTGCCAACAATCACGTTGACTGCAGGTACTACCTACCAGATCTATTTACATGATAATCCTGGTTTCACTGAGAATGTTGCAGTGTTTATGGACTATAACACGAATGGAACTTTGACAGATGCATTGGAAACAATTCTTCCAAGTACTGCAGTTCCTTCAGGTGGAAATGTTACGGTGACCTTCACAGTGCCTCCGGGTGCATATAACGGTCCGGTGCGTTTGCGTACGGCGCTTCGTTTCTCTACAGCAGCCAGTGCATGTAACGTAGGAGGTTTTGGTGTAACAAATGATTTCACGATGACTATTGCAGGTGGTGTTAATAATCCTGCCTTTGTCTTCACCTATGCATGGTCGCCTGCTTCTAACTTAAGCAGTACCAGTATTGCTAACCCGGTAGCGACCGGCTTAACTGCAGGTCCTCATGTGTATACAGTGATTGCAACAAATGGTGCGGGTTGTACTGCAACAGGTTCAGTTACTATTACACCTACTCCTTGTGGTGGTGGCGCAGTAGTGAACGTGAAAGCATACTTCGAAGGTTACTATCATTCTGATTGGGGTAGAATGGATTCTACTTTGTTCGATCTCAGTATCCCGGGTGCTACCAACCTGATGTGTGATACTGTTATTGTTGAATTGCACGCTGCAACGGGAGCACCTGGAAGTGGAATACCTGCTTTGATTGACAGTTACAAAGCTGTGATCGGTACCAACGGTCAGGTTACCGGTTCTTGTTCGGTAGCTGCTATCGGAACACCGTATTACATTGCTGTAAGACACAGAAGTGCTATTTGGACATGGAGTACCAACCCGGTTACGTTGGCTGCCATAACTAATTATGACTTCACGACTGCGCAGAATCAAGCATATCAGGATAACCAGATACTGTATGGTACAAAATGGTGTTTCTATATGGGTGATATAAACCAGGATGAAAACGTGGCTTTGGACGACTTCTCTATCTGGGATTTGGACAACTCTAATTTTGCATTCGGTTATAACCCTACGGATTTGAACGGAGATGGTAATACCGCTCTTGATGACTTCTCTATCTGGGATGCCAACAATGCGAACTTCGTATTCTCCGCACATCCTATATTTTAATTAATATTTAACCTAAAAGTCATGGGTCCTTAATCAAGGCCCATGACTTCACAGGTTACCTTTGGAGAAAAATATAATCTCAAAATAAAATGAAAACAATGAAAAGAAGTTATCTCGTAATCGGAGCATTGATGCTCTTATTTGCTACAAATTCTGCCTTTGCTCAAAATAAGGCGTATGGTAATAATATGGTTAGAGTAGATTCGATAGCCGGTGTTCCCGTTTATGCTATCTATTCAGGTGATATGAACCAGGATGGGAATGTGGCCCTTGATGATTTCTCCCTTTGGGATTTTGATAATGCCAATTTTGCGTTTGGATACAATCCAACCGATTTGAATGGTGATGGCAACACAGCGCTTGACGATTTCTCAATCTGGGATGCAAACAATGCAAACTTCGTAGGCATTGCTAGGCCATTCTAAACGGAATTAAAATATAACAAGAACAACAAATAACTATCAACTAAATAACTATCAACTAAAAATCAACAAATATGAAAACAACATCAACAAATCAGTTACGAAAAATGTGGTTAGTGGTGTGTTTTGTTTTGCTGTCTTTAGCAGGGTTTTCACAGAACCATGTTACATTCACATTACAAGGCTGCTCTTCCACAACGAACTCAGTATCCTACGATCTGTACCTTACCAATGATGGTACTTCGCAGGTTAAATTAGGTGGTTGCTCATTTGGAGTTAATTACTCTGCGACTATTCTAAATGGTGGTACTCCCACTGCAAGCGCTTATGTGTTTGTGGCAGGATCGAAGGATCCTATCCTGTCGCAACCCGGCTTTACCACAAATGCGTACACGGTTAGTCACACGCTTACAACGCATCATTTAAGAATTACTGAAAGTCCGGTTGTAGAAGGTAGTGCGCCTACATTGCCTCCTGGCGTTCCGGTTAAAGTGGGTCGATTTACTTTTACCAATACGACAGCATGGACAGCGAATAGTAATCCTGCTTTTGCTCTTCAAATGGCATCGGGTGGTGGTCTTACACAGTGTATTGCTACATCTTATGTAGATGGAAATACAGTGTCTCAGCCAATCAGTGCATCCACTGGTACTGCATCGGGTGTAGTTGCCTGTGCAATTCAATTAAATGGTTGTAATTTAACAGCGGCTCTTACAGGTAACACTCCTCCGGTTTGTTTAGGAGGGAGCAATGGTTCTGCACAAATTACATTATCAGGTTCAGGATTTTCAGCATCAGGTACGTATTCTCTTGATGGAGGTGTTGGTGTTGCCTTTTCTGGAACTACGATTAATATTCCGGGTCTTTCTGTTGGTCCTCATAATGTAATTGTGACTGCAGGTTGTGTATCGAATACAGTAAACTGGACAACTAGCCCAGGTGCATCTTCTGATGACAACAATATTTGTACTGCAGATGCTTGTGATCCTATAACAGGTGTATCTCATACAAATGTTCCAACAGACGATGGTAACCCTTGTACGGCAGATGGTTGTACAAATCCTTCCGGTGTATTCCATACGAACTTAACAAATACAGGCGGTGGAACAAGCGATGGTTTAGCTTGTACTTCTGACGATTGTAACAACGGTGTATCAGTTAATAATCCGATTTCAACCAATGATAACAATCCTTGTACAACGGATGGTTGTGTTGAACCAACAGGTGTGTTCCATACGAACTTAACAAACACAGGTGGTGGATCAGACGATGGTTTAGCTTGTACTTCTGATGATTGTAATAACGGAGTAGTTGTTCACAATGCACTTCCTACAGATGATAACAACCCTTGTACAGCTGATGGTTGTACAGAGCCAACAGGCGTGTTCCATACCAACTTAACGAACACAGGCGGTGGAACGAGCGATGGTTTAGCTTGTACATCGGATGATTGTAACAACGGAGTAACAGTTCACAATGCACTTCCTACAGATGATAACAACCCTTGTACAGCTGATGGTTGTGCAGAGCCAACAGGCGTGTTCCATAACAACTTAACCAATATAGGTGGTGGATCAAGCGATGGTTTAGCTTGTACTTCTGATGATTGTAACAACGGAGTAGTTGTTCACAATGCACTTCCAACAAATGACAACAACCCTTGTACAGCTGATGGTTGTACAGAGCCAACAGGCGTGTTCCATAACAACTTAACCAATATAGGTGGTGGCGCAAACGATGGTTTAGCTTGTACGTCTGATGATTGTAACAACGGAGTAACGGTTCACAATGCACTTCCAACAAATGACAACAATCCTTGTACAGCTGATGGTTGTACCGAGCCAACAGGCGTGTTCCATACCAACTTAACGAACACAGGTGGTGGAACTAGCGATGGTTTGGTTTGTACACAAGATAATTGTGCTGCAGGAAATACAGTTCACCCTTCGGTTAATACCAATGACGGCAATCCTTGTACAGCAGATGGTTGTGTTGAGCCAACCGGTGTATTCCATACATCAAATCCGGTTCTTGTTACTGCAACTCCAAATGCGCCAATCCAGTGTTTCGGTTACTCAACTTGCGTTAACGTATCAGCGACAGGTGGTAGTGGATCATATGCACCGGGTTCTACAGGTCTTTTGTGTGGTTATACTGCAGGTGATTATACTTTCACTGTAACAGATAACGCAGGATGTTCAGGTACTTCAGGCAATGTACATTTAACAGAGCCTGATAAAATTGAAGGAGCTACCTCAACTACAAACAGTAGCTGTGGAGGTTCAACAGGTACAGCTTCTGTAACACCAAGCGGTGGAAGCGGAACATATACCGGTTATTCATGGAACTCTGTTCCGGTTCAGACTACACAAACAGCAATAGGTCTTGCTGCAGGTACTTATACTGTTACAATTACTGATAATTCAGGTTGTACAGGTACAGCTACTGCTGTTGTAGTAGGTGTTGGAGCAGCTCCGGCACAACCAAGTGCAATTGCCGGTCCAGCAGGTGCTTGTAAAGGCCAGGTTGGTATTGTTTATACCGTTGCAAATGTACCGGGTATGACGTACGCTTGGACACTTCCAATTGGAGCAAGTGGTTCTTCAACAACCAATTCAATTACTGTTAACTATAGTCTTACGTACGGTGGCGGATTCATTTGTGTAACTGCTACCAATGCTTGCGGTACAAGTTCAGCATCTTGCATTCCTGTTCCGGTTATTACCGGCAGACCTGCATTCCCTGCTCAACCTGCAGGACCTTCTCTTAGTGTTTGCGGTCCTACAACCGTAACGTATTCTATTCCTCCGGCTGCCAATGCAACTTCGTATGTATGGACAGTTACAGGAACAGGCTTTACACTCGCAGCTGGACAAGGTTCAACTACAATTTCTGTGAATGTTGCTGCCGGCTTTAACAGTGGACAGGTTCGCGTTTATGCTGTAAGTTGTTCAGGTATCAGCGGTGAGAACTCTCTCTTCGTTTACGGAGCAATAACCAGCATGCCGCAACAAGCTTCTTTCCCTAACATCGGTGTATGTGGTGGAAGTACGGTTCAATATTGTGTATCTCCATTTAATGGCGCTACTTCTATTACATGGTCAGGTCCGGCAGGTTCGTTGATTAACGGCCTTCCAACTCCTCAGACATTGCCTGGTAATACATATTGCGTGAACATTACATTCCCTGTTGGGTTTGTATCAGGTAACGTAAGCGTTTATGGAAGCAGCGGTTGTGGAGCAGGTCCGGTGAGAGTTGTTGCAGTTCGTTCTACTCCGCTTCAACCAGCTACACTTACAGGTACTGCTTCAAATTTATGCGGACAGTCAGGTGTTGTTTATACAGTTTCTGCGGTAGCAGGTGCAACATCTTATTCATGGACAGTGCCTGCAGGTGCTACCATGGCATCTCCGAATAACACAGCTTCTTTAACCATGACCGTTAACTACGGTGCTGGATTTACCAACACAGGTAGTGTTTGTGTAACTGCGGTGAATGCTTGTGGTGGTGGAACTGCACGTTGCTTAACGGTGTCTGCACGTCCTGATCAGCCGGGCGCAATTGCAGGTTCAAGCAGTGTTTGTAAGAGCACAGCTGCAGGTAACTACTCAGTTGGTCCGGTAGCAGGTGTTACTTATACTTGGTCAATTACAGGTGGAGCTACCGTAGTTGGAGCAGGTGCGAATGCAACCGTGAACTTCACGACTGCAACTTCGAACTTTGCTACACTTACAGTAACTGCAAGCAATGCATGCGGAGGAGCAGCAGCGCCAAGAACACTTCCAATTTCAGTGAACTTACTTTGCCGTACAGCAAACGAAGCAGCAATTGCTTCTGAAATGAATGCTTATCCGAACCCGACTTCAGGTAAATTGAATGTAACATTCAACGCTTCAATGAAAGAGAAATATACTCTTAAAGTAGTTGACCTGATTGGTAATGTAATGATGAGCCAGCCAAGTACAGCGCAAGCAGGTGCTAACATCCAGGAAATTGACCTGAGCAGTTATGCAAAAGGTATGTACCTGTTGAGTATCGAAAGAGAAGGAGCAGAAATTCAAACAATGAGAGTTGTTGTTCAGTAAGCTCAATCTTAAATACAATTAATAAAAAGTCCCCCGATTTATCGGGGGATTTTTTATTTTAAGGAGTTGCCTGGAACTTCAGTCCTTATTTTGGGTCGGGCACCGCGTTTGCAGAATTCCTCACCCAATCCCTCCCGGAAGGAGAGGGGCTCTTTTGAATTCATTTGCATTTCATTGCTTACTATATACATTTACGACCTAATAAATTTGCCTATGAAAAATTCAAACCCTTATTTTAAAGCAGTAGTCATCGTTTTTTTGCTCTTCATCATTCAATCTATTACGCAAGTGAAAGCAAGTGATGGTAAGTCCGGAATAAATTTCAGGGCCATCACGCTTGAACAGGCATTGACTGTAGCCAAGGCGGAGCATAAGATGGTGTTTCTGCATGGCTTTGCCGATTGGTGCCACTATTGTGAATTTATGAAGGACAGTGTTTATACGAACAAGGAAGTGGCAGATTTTTTCAATGCAAATTTCGTTTGTATTAAAATGGACTTTGAGAAAGAAGGAGTGAAAATAGCCACAGGGTTAAAGGCCCATACCTTTCCTGCACTGCTGTTTTATGATAACAGTGGTGAACTCGCGCACCGCGCGGCCGGCCGCAAATACAAACCGGCTTTTATGGAATTGGGTAGAGAAGCACTTGACCCAAGGCGTCAAATGCGTTATTTCAAAAAACAATATGAAACAGGTGCGGCAACCCCATACGAAGTGCAGTTTTATTTCAGGATGCAAGAGATGTCAGGAATGGATGCGCAGCCGATGATCAACGAGTATTTATTGAAACAGCCTGACAGTACGTTTACCGTTCAGAATAACTGGAGAATTATCAATGATATTCTTAAGGATCCCTCCATGCCGATTATGAAGAGAATTATTGGTAACAAAAAGGCGCTGGAAGCAGCCTACACATCCGATAGCGTGAATACGAAGTTCATCAATGTTTACAACTCATACCTGATGCAATATGTCCAGTTGCTTGATTCAAACGGTTATGAAACAGCAAAGAAAAGTATCATGCATACCAACGGACTTGATCTGGCAGAAAAAATATGCGCATATGCTGATTTAAATAAGCTCAAAATGAAATCGGAATGGGATGCTTATTTGGTAGCGTCCAAAAAGTTTATTGATAAATATGCTGCGGAAGATTCACGGAGGCTTTGCGATATTGCCCGTGTTATTTATGAACGGTTCAACGGAGAAAAGGATAAGATGGCCATCGCAGAGCAGTGGGCAGAACGCTCCGTGAAACTCAATGATAATTATAAAAACAATTATCTCCTTGCCTGTATTTATTATGTGTTAGGAAAAAAAGACCAGGGATTCCAGGTCGCGAATCATTCCATTGAAATAGCAAAGCGTACGAACGCGGATTACAGCCAGACAACCACTTTGCTGACGAACATGCAGAAGTAGATTTATTCTTCTTACATAATCCCATATTGAAAAAGTCTTCCTCAATTTGGAGGAAGACTTTTCTTTTTTGCTCACGCACAGAATAGGCTCGTGAATTCAGAGATGCTCATGCAAGTTCAGCATGACAGTCGTTTTATGCCTCAGCCATTTCCGCCAGGTCAACAGGAACTACCTGTGTAATGCCTTGTTCAACCATGGTAATGCCGTAAATAATATCGGTGGCTGCCATCGTGCGCTTATTGTGCGTAATAATGATGAACTGTGAGTCCTTGGAAAATGTACGGATGATGTTGTTGAACTTGTCAATGTTCGTATCATCCAGAGGAGCATCTACCTCATCAAAGATGCAGAACGGTGCAGGTTTCAGCAAGTAGATTCCGAAAAGTAAAGCAGTGGCCGTCAATGTTTTTTCTCCACCTGAAAGCTGTGAAATGGAAATCGGACGTTTGCCTTTTGGTTTCGCAATAATCTGAATTTCACTTTCTGTCGGATTGGATGGATCAAGAAGAATCAAGTCGCAATCATCGTCCTCAGTAAACAGCGAACGGAACACTTTAATAAAATTCCCACGAATGGCTGTGAATGCCGTCATGAAATTTTCGCGTGCTGTAACTTCAATCTCGCTGATGGTTTGCAGCAACGATTCTTTTGCTTTTGCCAAATCCTCCTTTTGCGTATTGATGAACGTGTAGCGCTCGTTGATTTCATTGTATGCTTCGACAGCCATCGGGTTAATCGGACCGTAATTATCAATCTGAGATTTTACTTTGTTTACTTTTTCACGTAGATCTTCTTCTGTCCAGTCTGGAGAAGGATCTTTGTCGAGCATGTCATTGATATCAATATTGAACTCAACACTCAGTCGTTCTTTCAAAGAGTTGAGCTGGATTTTTAATTCCGTTGTGCGGTCTTTCAGGGATTGTGCAATCAGTTCAGCCTGCTCTTTTTGATGACGTAACTGCCGGATTTTAGTATCCAGTTCATCCACTGTTCCGCGCGCCTTGAAATAATCGGTTTCGATCAATGATACCTGCTGTTCGAACGTTTCCTTTTCTTCATACAGAAGAATTAATTGCGCATCAAAGTCGGTGGAATTGTTTAACAACTCTTTTATCTGCTGTTGAATAATCTCAAACTCATTGGTGTTTGATGCGATATTCTTATTGAGCATATCCACCAGGTTCACCTTATAAGAAAGATCGCGGATGATGGTGGCAATTTTATTCTGTTGTTGAATGCAATGAATGTTCTGCTGGTTGTATTCATTGCTTTGTGCGTTCAGTAGTTCTGCTTTTTCAGTGAACTGCTGCTGAACGGAAGCAAGTTGCGAATTGACGGCATCAAAATTTACCTTGAGCGATTGCAGGTGTTCATGCAAACTGAGATCACTATGCTGTAAGGTATTGTCTATAGCGTGCAGTTGTTCTTCCAGGCTGGACGTGATCTTGATGTTATTTTCAATAGAAGCAAGTAAGTGCTCCGATTTGCTTTTCAAAGAAGAATAATGCTGGATCACCTGGTGAACCTCGTGCTGAAGTTTATTTTTTTCTGCTGAAGTTTTTTCTTTTTGCTGTTTTGTTTTCTGAAGATCCTGCTGAAGCAGATCGCGTTTTGATTTCAGTTTTTCTGACGCATTGGAAAGTTTTTCTATTTCTTTTGAAAGTTCTTCCAGGTGTTTTCCGCGGCCGATTCGTTTGCCATCGAACAGCCCTACTGAGCCACCGGAGAGCGAATGCCGTGTACGGCAATATTTTCCGTTTTGAGAAATAAAGACAAGTGACTTGTTTTCGTTCTGCAGGAAAGGCGTTCTTTCCTGGTCATCCGTGACGAGGCAAACATTTTTTAAGAGGTAATTGCAGAGCGAATGATATTTTTCTTCCACGTCCAGGATGCTGAGTGCGGAAACACACCCTTCAACGTTCTGAACAGTTGTTTCTTTCTCACTTTTAAAATTATCGAGAATGAAAAAATTAGCACGACCTTTTGATGCCTCGTTCAGTATGTTAACAGCTTTACTTGCATCTTCAATATTTTCAATCACAAAATAATTCATAAACGGATCGAGGTAATTTTCAATCGCAGTTTTGAATTCAGGTTTACAGGAAAGGATGTCGGAGAACAAAGGCGCCTTGCTTGCCGATGGAGAATTCTTTCGCAAATATTTCAGCGACTCCGGATATCCTTCTAAATTATCGACCAGGCTTTTGGTGAGGTTGTATTCATTCTGTTTTGCATCCAGCTTGCGGCTTTCCGCCATCACGTCTTCCGTTACTTTCTTTAATTCTTCATCAATGTTTACAATGGTAGCGGATAATTTTTCTTCCGATTCAACAGCGGCTGAAAATTCCTTTTCTTTTTCCGTCTTTATCTGGTCGGCAGCATTTGTTTTCTCAGCAAGATCATCGTGTTCTTTCTGTTTGATTTCGGAATCGTTTTTTAACCGTTCCGTTTCTTTTTGCAGGGAATCTTTTTTTGCCTGGATTACGGCAAAACTTTTTTCTGATTCATGCATGGAAAGCTGGATCGTCTGCGCTTCCTGTGTCATCCGAAGCACATCGCTCTTCAGCGAATCATGATTCATCCGGGTTTGTTCAAGAACTGTTTTCAGTTCTTCCAACTGCGATTGCAATTGCGTGAGAAGATTTTCTTCGTTGAATTTTTCTTCTTCAATTTTTTTAATGGCATCCTTCGTTTCAATGAGCGATGATTTATCCTGCGAAAGCTGGTTGGTCAACGCCTGCTCTTTATCCTGCAGGTACTTTAATTTCTCGTGACTGATTTTCTTTTCATTCTCCTGCTGACGGATAAAATTTATTTTTTCGTTCAGTTCTTTTTGCCTTTCAGCCAATGCTTTTTCAGTATCCAGTGCGTGAAGTTTTTGTTTTTGCAACTCCGCTTCGGTTTCATTGATCTGCGTATCGAGCACAATTTTTTCCTCGAGCTGTCTTTCTTCCTTCTGCTGCAATTCATCAAATGTGGTTTTGCTTGAAGCAAGCGTGAACAATGCCAATTCGGAACTCAGCTCTTTGTATTGTTCTTTTATTTTGTAATACCGTTCCGTTTTCTTTGCTTGTGATTCGAGCGTTTTCATGTTGCGCTCTATTTCAAAAAGCAAATCATTCACGCGGTTCAGATCAGCTTCTGTTTCTTCCAGCTTTTGAAATGTTTGTTTCTTGCGAATCTTGTATTTTGAAATCCCTGCAGCTTCTTCAAACAATAATTTAATCGCATTGTTCTTATCATTCAGAATTTCATCAATCATTTTTAATTCGATGATGGCATATGAATCAGAGCCGATTCCCGTATCGAGAAATAAATCAGTGATGTCTTTCAACCGGCACGTAACTCCGTTCAACAAATATTCACTGTCGCCCGAACGGTACAGTTTGCGGGTGATGGTAATGTTGGCGTATTCTGTCGGAAGAATGTTTTTTGTATTTTCAAACGTGAGCGACACCTCGGCAAGGTTGGAAGGCTTACGTGTTTTGGTTCCGTTGAAAATGATGTTCTCCATTTTTTCAGAGCGCAGCATGCGCGTCTTCTGTTCGCCCAATACCCAGCGCATGGCATCCACTACATTGGACTTCCCGCTGCCGTTGGGTCCAACAATGGAAGTAACTCCCTTATCGAAGTGAATGACAATTTTTTCACCGAAACTCTTGAATCCTTTAATCTCTAATGTTGTTAAGCGCATAATGGGGTAGTTGGTTGATGCGCAAAAATAATTTATTTAGTGAGAGATGGCTCTTATTGTTGAAAACTCGTTACCATTGTGTAAAACATTTTGCAGGCTCATCCTCTTGCTTAATTTACTTTTTGGTGACATTGTTTCTTTTAAACATCAGCACATTTCGGATGACTAGAATTCAACAATCAATGTTCTTAGACTTGTATATTTATCACAAAAGTTGATTTGGCAATCTGTTTTTCGATGTACAACTTTGAACGCTGATTTAATTAAACATGAATCAAAAAAGTAGGATGAGAAAAATGTAAACAAATGTTATCTGCGCTCTAAAAAGGATGCAATTTAAAGCATGTCATATCTGCTGAAAGCCGCATCATCATTGGGGAGGAAAAAAAATTAAAATAATTTTTGTTTTTCATCATTCGATTTTTACTTTTACGACCTTCAATAAATGTTAACTTAAATTAACTTAACTCAATATGGGACGTAAGCTTTACCTGCCGCTATTCTTAATTTCAATTCTCGGTTTAAATGCCTTCGCACAAACGGGCGAAATAAAGGGACGTGTTCTTGAAAAGGGAACGAAGGAAGGAGTTCCTTTTGCAAGTGTAGCCGCATTGCTTGGCGGATCGCAGGTGCAAGCCACTGTTACCGACATCGATGGTAATTATTCAATCAAGCCACTCAACCCGGGAAAATATGACGTGAAGGCAACGAGTGTCGGATACAGTCCCTTTGAGAAAACAGGTGTTATTGTTTCCACCGATAAAATATCATTTGTTGATCTGGAATTGGGAAAGGGAGCAGTAGATTTAAAGACGGTTGAAGTGAGCGAATACAGCGTTCCGCTAATTGACAAAGGAAGTCCGCAAACACAAAAAACAGTTACATACGAAGATATTCAGGCAGCACCGGTTCGTGATGTGAATTCAATTGCATCACAAAGCGCAGGAGTCTACCAGCGTGACGAGGGTGGTGAATTGAACATTCGAGGTTCACGTTCTGATGCAACGGCTTATTATGTTGACGGAATAAAGGTGCGTGGTGGAGTTGGTATTTCAAACAAGGGAACAGAACAAATTACCGTGATCACGGGTGGTCTTCCTGCACAATACGGAGATGTAACAGGTGGTGTAATCAGTGTAACAACGAGAGGTCCTTCCAAAGATTTTGCGGGAGGTATTGATGCTTTGAGTTCAAAATTGTTTGATGACTATAACAACAACATTATATCTTTTGATTTATCCGGTCCTATATTTACGCCAAGAGATTCCACCGGTCGAAAATCTGGTCAGCCGTTAGCGGGTTTCTTTTTTGCCGGAGATTATTACTACGATGGGGATCCGGATCCGCGTTCCGGTGGTGTGTGGAAAGCAAAAGATGATAAGCTCGCCGAGATCTCGCTGAATCCGTTGGTGCAATCAACTACAGGAAACGGTTTTAATCAGCGCGCTGCCTTTTTTACTTATGACTCGCTGGAGCACGTGAATGCAAGACAGAATGTAGCTTCGCAAGGCTATCGGATCAATGGAAAACTAGATTTCAGACCTGTGAAAAATGTAACATTGACAGTTGGTGGTTCCTATGATTTCAAGGATAGCCGAAATGCGACTGCGACAAGAGATTTTTACGGACTCTTTAATGCAGCCAATAACGCGCAGCAATTAGATAACAACTGGAGAGTATTTGGAAAAATTACTCAACGTTTTGGTAATTCTGAAAACCAGTCTAAGTCATCTTCTGCAATTAAGAATGCATTCTATAGTATCCAGGTTGATTATTCAAAAAACAAAACAACCGGGCAAAATGATCAGCATAAAGACAATTTTTTTGATTATGGTTACGTGGGTCAATTCGTAACTCATAAGGCTGGTCTGTATTTTAGCGGAACTCCTAAAACTGTAGATGGAATAACGGTTAATTCACCGATTGAGCTTGGAAATTATGTGGACTATCTTGTGGATTTTCATCCTTCCGATCTTAACCCCGTAACGACAAACTACACGACGCAATATTATAATTTGGCTCCCGATGCAAACGGGTATTACAATACACTCACAGACATAACTGACAACCACGCTTTAGTGAATGGTGACAACCGGATTAATCTTTATGTTAACGGTTTATGGGCATCACCGGGTCGTGTACCTGCCGGTTACAGTATTACAAATCAATCGCAGTTACGGGTTACTGCTTCCGGTTCTGCTGACATCAAGGACCATAACATTGTGATAGGAATGGAATACGAACAGCGTGTTGACCGAGGGTGGAACATCAATGCAAGTTCATTATGGAATCTGATGCGAGGATTGGAAGGAGTGGCTACAAATTTTCAACATACATTGGATACCAGTACTAAATATCTTGAGTTCCCGGGCATTGATATAAATGGTGATGGTATTATTGATACGATCATTTCGTATCATCCTCTCAATGTGCCTACAACGAATGTTCACAATCCAAGCCAGGTTGCTCCCGGATTTCATGAGAACATCCATCAACAGCTTGGTATTCCTAATTATGCATATTTGGATATTGATTCGTATACTCCTTCCACCTATAATCTTAATTTGTTTACTGCTGATGAGCTTGCACCTGTTCTCGGTGCTTATTATGGTTATGATTATACCGGAAAAATTTCAGACGCAAAACCAAGCCTGGATGATTTCTTTTTTCACCAGGATGGAAATAAAAATTATACGCGCCAGGTTGCTCCGTTTGAACCGAATTATACTGCCGGATATATTTCAGACAGATTTTCTGTGAATGATTTGATTTTTAATGTCGGTGTGCGTGTTGACCGTTTTGATGCGAATCAGAAAACGTTGGTAGATCCATACTCTTTGTGGACTGCATTTAACGCAGGCGATGTTAGATCAGGGGCTACACATTTACCGGGTAATACGCCGATTCCTTCAAACATTGAGGATGATTATGTTGTTTATGCGAATGATTTTAATAACCCAACATCCATTGTTGGTTATAGAAAAGGCGATAAGTGGTTCGATGGCCAGGGAGCAGAAACAACAGATCTTTCACTTATTACTAATAATTCAACAGGTCCCTACCTTAAGCATCCGGAACATTCAAGCGGAATTCAAAAGCAAATTGAGATAGAAGCCTTTAAAGATTACGAACCGCAGGTTAACGTGATGCCTCGTATCGCATTTTCTTTTCCTATTTCAGATGAAGCATATTTCGCAGCTCACTACGACATCCTGGTGCAGCGGCCGGATGAGTCTTTATTAAGGATGACTCCAAGTAGCTATTTAGGTTGGTATGACGGTATCAGTGGGACTTTTAATAATCCTGACCTGAAGCCGGAAAGGACGACTGATTATGAAATTGCTTTCCAGCAAAAACTAAGTAAAAGTTCTGCTTTTTCTATTTCTGCATTCTACAAAGAATTGAGGGACATGATTCATCAGGTTAGTGCGTTCGCTGCCTTCCCGATTTCTTATACAACATATGGTAACATTGATTTCGGTACGGTAAAGGGATTATCCTTTACATATGACTTAAGGAAAACCGGAAATGTAAAAATGAATTTAAGCTACACGCTACAGTTTGCTGATGGAACGGGTTCCAAGGCAACTTCCAATGCAGGGTTGCTTGCCAATGCAGGACAAAACAATCTCAGGGAAATCAAGCCGCTTGATTTTGATCAGCGTCATACTTTTGTTGTATCCCTCGATTATCATTATGGATCCGGAAAAAACTACGATGGTCCTGTTTGGTTTAACAAACAGTTCTTTGCTAAAACAGGGTTGAGTTTAGTATTCCGCGCTGGATCAGGAACACCTTATACACGTCAAAGCAACATCGCTCCTACAGCTGATTTAACGGTGACATCACGTAATGTAATTGCAGGATCAATCAATGGTTCACGCTTGCCATGGTCAACAAATGTTGATCTTAAGGTAGACAAAGATTTTGATATTAAAATGGGAAAGAAAAAAGATGGAGAGAGTCGCAAGCCTTTAAGCCTGAATGTGTACCTCCAGGTGCTGAATGTTCTTGACGCGCAAAATATAACGTCTGTTTATAATACAACCGGTAATGCCGGCGATGATGGTTACCTAACCTCTTCCGCAGGAATTGTTCGTGCAGCTACAGCTCCGAGTCCGCAGGCTTATTTCGATCAATACCAGATTGCTGCTAACAATCCGAATCATTACAGTTTGCCAAGAAGAATTCGTTTGGGATTACAATTAAATTTCTGATCTTAATTATCTACTAAGAAACTTAAAATAAATACGTATAAGATGAAAAAATTTGCTCTTTTAATCATTGTTTCATTTTGTTATGCCGGTATTCTTTCTGCAAAAGAAAATATCGGTGGAGGCTCAGGTTCCGGGTCCGGGGGAGGGATACATCGTGATCCTACCCTGCCTGTGGTTGCAGCGACTTGTACCAATTCTTCATCTCACAAGGATCTTGATATTAACAACATCCGTTGCCCGATCTGGATCAATGGTGATATGTGGTGGGATTTAGTTGGTAGCGCTAGGTATGAAGTTCCAAAGGATTCAAAAAAATATTCGCTTTTTGCAGGAGCTCTCTGGATTGGTGGAAAAGACAATGGAAACAATTTAAAAGTAGCCGCGCAAACATACCGCCAGAGCGGAATTGATTTCTGGCCGGGCCCTATTGATACAACCGGTGGCGCTGCAACGACGACAGCCAGCGTATGTCTTAAATATGACAGGCATTGGGAAGTGACGCATGAAGAAGTAGAAGAATATGCAAGTGGTTTTCTTCCGAACCACACACCAAACCCAAATCCTCCTCTTGATATTAAGGAATGGCCGGGTAACGGTGATGGATCGTTGGGACAATCTCATTTCTTAGCACCGTTTCATGATGCTGATGCTGATGGTGAGTACAACTATGAAAATGGTGATTACCCGGGTTACAACCTCCAGCTCCCTAATAATGATCCTAATAGCGCTACAGGTGAATACCTTTTAGGTGACCAAAGTATCTGGTGGGTGTTTAACGATGTCGGAAACGTTCATGGAGAAACAAATGGGCAGGCGATCGGTCTCGAGGTCCAGGCGCAGGCATTTGCATTTGCCACCAACGATGAAATCAACAACATGACGTTTTATAAATATAAAATTATTAACCGCTCAATACTCGAAGTGGATACCACCTACTTTGGTGCTTGGGTAGATCCGGATCTTGGAAATTATTTGGATGATTATGTAGGTTGTGATGTAAAACGAGGTTTTGGCTATTGCTACAATGGAGATTCATACGATGATGGAATCACGGGTTACGGTTTTAATCCGCCTGCAGTCGGATATGACTTTTTCCAGGGACCAAAAGCGGATCCGGGTGACGGAGTCGATAATGACAGGGATGGTTGCATAGATTGTACATATCTTCCGGATTCTTCCGGAGTAATTGATACGATACCTGATACCGTGAAGCCCGAACTTATCATCATGTCGAAGTTTATTTATTACAACAATGATTTTTCAGTGATAGGTAATCCGAATAGTGCCAGCGATTACTACAACTATTTAAGAGGAATCTGGAAAGATGGAAATGTAATTACTTATGGAGGAGACGGACACGGTGCGAATCTTGGACATACAAACATTCCAGCCAATTTTATGTTCCCTGGTTGTTCAGATCCGACAGGATGGGGTACGAATCATGTTCCCCAACCGGTTTGGGATGAAGTAACTGCCGGTAATAACCCTGACGACAGACGATTTTTACAAACCGCCGGTCCGTTTACCTTACAGCCTGGTGCAGTAAATTATATTACAACAGGAGCAGTATGGGCTCGCGCCGGTTCAGGCGGACCCGGAACAGCATGTGGTTCTTCCGGATCCATCGCATTGCTTCTTTTGGCTGATGATAAAGCTCAGAAATTATTTGATCATAATTTTGCTATTACAAATGGTCCTGATGCTCCTGATCTCAGCATTCGCGAAATGAGCCAGGAACTTTTGTTTTCCATTTCAAATCCTGAAGGAACCAATAATCACCCGGTAGGTGGTACGGATGAAACGTATACTGAAATTGACCCGAACCTGAACCAAGGTGATCCAGATCCATTCTATCATTTTGAAGGATACCAGGTATTCCAATTGAAAGATGGTTCTGTAACCATTAACGACATTCGTAATCCTGACAAAGCCAGTTTGGTTTTCCAATGTGATAAATCAAATGGAGTAGGTCAACTTGTGAATTATTTCAAAGACCAGGTTACAACAGCTTATTACGGAGTTGAGGAAGTTGCCGGAGCGGATGTAGGTTTGCGCCATGTATTCCGACTCACGAAAGACAAATTTGCTACGGGTGACGATAAGCTAATTAATCATAAGACATATTACTATACCGTAATTGCCTATGGATACAATCACATCGAGATTGATGCATTTAAT
The DNA here is from genome assembly GCA_043787975.1 of Bacteroidota bacterium. Lineage (GTDB taxonomy): Bacteria > Bacteroidota > Bacteroidia > AKYH767-A > 2013-40CM-41-45 > JAPLDA01. The sequence goes on along the minus strand of JAYVUK010000016.1, from coordinate 36,593 downwards.
TATGGTCTTACACCTGACGGAGATGGCAAACCTTACATATCAGGAAGAAGAAGAATTAAAACATATACTGCCATTCCACACATTGTTACACCGGAATTTAATGGATTGGTTTTGAATTCTTCTTTTGGAGACGGACCTGAAATTACAAGACTTGAAGGACAAGGAAATGGTCATGTGGTAGAATCAGACAGGTTAGCGCTGGACTTTACTCCGGCAACCGTTGATGATTTACTTTTCAACACTACACATCCCGGACGTTCACTGCACCCTGTTTACCAAAGAGCGAGAGGTCCAGTGGACATTCGTGTATTTGATCCTGTAAATGTAAAAGGAGGTAATTTTCAATTGTGGTCAGACTCTATTAACTACGGTTCAAAATGGCATTTAAAAAATCTGTCAACAGGTGACACATTAAATGGGGTAGCTGCGATTGGAAGTCCTTATGATCAGTTAGTCAAATTTAATAACGCAGACGGATTTCCTGTTGATTATGGTTTTTATATAAACATGAGTCAGTTGACTAATACTCCAACAACTGCACCTGTCGATACTCCACTTCTCTACCCGGGAGCGATTGTCGGTAAAAATGCTATTCCACAATTTATTGAGGCGACCATTAATTTTGAAAATTCAGCTCAACGTTGGTTAGGTGGAGTGGCTGATGGAGACGGTGAATTCAACTGGATCGCAAGTGGAAGTGACCCGGCTGATTATAAATATTATGCAGTAACCGGAAGCCAGATTGCTAAACTGGATGGCAAGAATGTTTGGGGAAAACTGATTGGTGGAACATGGACTGCTTATAAGTTTGCGGCTTGGGACAGCACGCAGTTTAAGCACGCTAATCCTCCGACATCAGATATGAATTCAAACGGACAAGCTCATGCGCTAAACCAGTTTAAAGATCAGGCGAGTGTAAATATTGTGTTTACGCCTGATACACGCTATTGGAGTAAGTGTATGGTGATTGAACAAGGAGATAATTCAGCCGCTACAGTTGGAAATGCTTTGAAAGGCACACCAAGAAGAAGTACATCTTTAAAGCTAAGTGGAAACGATTTAGTTGCTGATACAGGTACTGGTTTTAGTTACTTTCCTGGTTATGCCGTCAACCTGGAAACTGGTGAACGTTTGAACATCGCTTTTGGTGAGGATAGTCATTTAGCTTCGGACAATGGTGCTGACATGAAATGGAATCCAACTTCAACTTATTTTGATGAAGCAGGCAATGTTGTTTTTGGAGGTAAACACATTGTATATGTGTTTGCTCATAATGATACATTTCCAATGTATGACGGTTGCCAGTTCCTCTATTCAAGACTTAAGAGAGTGCTAACGACTTCAAATTATGGTGGTTCGAGCGGCTTATTAAATTATAAGAGACCATGGGCATCATGCATGTGGGTTGGCTACCCGATGCTGAACAGGGGAGAAACATTATTATCCACTACGGCGACCATTCGTATTCGCATGGCAAAACCTTATGAAGCATACCAGACAGACGTACCTCCTACGAATAATAACTTCCCTAAATACCAGTTCAACACCGATGATCTCGTTGCCTTAACCGGTGATCTTGAAACAGCGAAGAAAGCGTTGGATACGGTTAACGTGGTACCGAATCCTTATTACGCATTCTCTTCTTATGAACAGAATCAGTTGGATAACCGCATTAAGATTATTAATCTGCCGGCAAAGTGTGTTGTGACGATCTATACACCAAGTGGAATACTTGTGAGGACGTTGAAGCGTGACGTAAGTACAGATAATACGGCAGGAGCAATTTATCCTGAGTTGAATCTTGAAACAGCGCTTGAATGGAATCTTAAAAATACGGCAGGGGTTCCGATAGCCAGCGGTGTGTATATCATTCACATTAATGCTCCCGGAATTGGTGAAAAGACGATCAAGTGGTTTGGTGTTTTACGACCAATCGATCTAGATACATTCTAAATCTTGCATATCATATATAAACAAACAGAACACAAGAATAGCGTATGAAACAGCTCTATAAATACATTGTTACTTTATCCATCGCAGCAATTGTTTTTCCGTGTGCGAAAATAAAAGCGGGAAATCCTGATCGTGCCGGACAAGCCGGAGCGACAGAACTTCTCATTAATCCCTGGGCAAGGTCATCCGGTTGGGGAAGTGCAAACTCCGGATCCGTTCATGGAGTGGAAGCTATTTTTGGAAATGTAGCCGGTATTGCGTTTACAAAACAGACCGATATTGTAGTGTCACACACAGAGTGGCTCAAAGGATCGGAGATCAATGTGAATGCATTCGGAATGACCCAAAAACTGGGTGAGTCAGGTGGTGCATTTGGCTTTGCAGTAATGGCGATGGATTTTGGTGATATTGCTGTTACAACCACGGAAAGCCCTGATGGCGGGCTGGGAACATTTTCTCCAAGCCTGATTAACATTAACCTGTCCTATGCGAAAACATTTTCTCACAGCATCTATGGAGGAATCAATGTGAAAGTGATCGATGAAAGTATTTCCAATGTAAGTGCAGGAGGTTTTGCCGTGGATGCCGGAATTCAATATGTAACCGGTTCTAACGAAGACAAAGACAATTTGAAATTCGGTATTGCTTTAAAAAATGTCGGAACACCAATGAAATTTGGAGGTGACGGATTATCAACGCGTGTGACAACTCCCGCAGGTTATGAATTAACACTTGAGCAACGTTCGTCCGGTTTTGAAATGCCGTCGTTGGTTAATATCGGAGTTACCTACGACATTCTCCCTGCAAAGGATCATCGTATCTCTGTTGCCGGAACTTTTAATTCCAATTCATTTTCAAATGATCAATACTCGCTTGGACTTGAATATGGGTTTAAAAATTACTTCATGCTTCGCGGAGGATTTACGTATGAAAATAATATTTTCGATGATAACCTGAGAACCACTGTTTATACAGGTCCTTCGGCAGGTTTTACGTTCCAGGTTCCGCTCGGGAAAACCGGAAAAACTTTTGGTTTAGATTATTCTTATCGCGCGACCGATCCGTTTAGCGGAACGCATTCTTTCGGAGCACGATTTAGTTTGTAAAAAAAATCTTTACATTTGCATTGCAACAATCCCGATAACCATCGGGATTGTTTTGCTTTCATGAATTAACAGAATAAACGGTTCAAACAATGGGAGTTCAATATTACACGGAAGAAGGATTAAAAAAATTACAGGAAGAATTGTTTCAATTGAGGAACGTGGAGCGTCCGCGTATATCGCAGCAAATAGCGGAGGCGCGCGACAAGGGTGATCTTTCTGAGAACGCGGAATACGATGCTGCTAAAGACGCCCAGGGAATGCTTGAGTTTCGCATTTCAAAATTGGAAGAAGTGATGGCAAACGCCCGCTTGATAGATGAGAGTAAATTAGACAACTCAAAAGCTCTGGTTCTTTCAACCGTAAAAATAAAAAATAAAACCAACGGACAGGTCATGAGTTACACACTCGTTGCTGAAAACGAAGCGGATCTTAAACTCGGAAAAATATCTGTCAGTTCACCGATTGGCAAGGGATTGCTTGGAAAAAAAGTCGGTGACATTGCCGAGATCAGTGTCCCTTCCGGCAAATTGGAGTTTGAGATCGTAGAGATAAAACGATAAATTCACAGAAATTTTTTCAACACTAAAATGCCTTCTCTTTTCAGTTGCATCGTAAGCGGAGAAATTCCTTGCTACAAAATTGCTGAGAGTGCCACCTGTTTGGCTTTTCTTGACATTAACCCGCTTTCAAAAGGACATACACTTGTCATTCCCAAAAAGGAAATTGATTATCTGTTTAACGTGGAGGATGAACTGTACCAGGAGCTTTGGCATTTCGCTAAACGGGTTTCAAAAGCAATTGAGAAAGCGGTGCCCTGCAAACGTATTGGAGTAGCAGTGATCGGACTGGAAGTTCCGCATGCTCACATTCATCTTATTCCAATCAACCGTGTGAGTGATATGAATTTCGCAAGCCCGAAACTTTCTTTTTCAAAAGAAGAGTTGGAAGAAACGGCTGAACAAATCAGGAAGGAATTTATTTAACAGCAATGCGATCGGGATTTGCAGAGAGAAAAGCTTTCCAGCCTCCCGCAATTTTTTTTCCTCCTATATTTTTATTTTGAAAATGATGACAAACGGCTGCTGCCAATCCATCTGTTGCATCCAGGTAATCCGGCAATTCACGAAGTGCCAACAATGTTTTCAGCATCAGCGCAACTTGTTCTTTTGATGCATTTCCATTTCCGGTAATCGACTGTTTTATTTTTTTAGGAGAGTATTCGAAGATGGGAATGGTTCTGTATAAACCTGCAGCCATCGCTACTCCCTGTGCTCTGCCGAGTTTGAGCATGGATTGGATATTTTTTCCAAAGAATGGTGCTTCGATGGCAAGATCATCCGGATGGTATTCATCAATCAATGAAAGTGTTTTTTCAAAAATCCGTTTCAGTTTCAATGAGTGACCGTCCAGTTTATGAAGGTGTAACACTCCGAGCGTAATCAATTCCATGTTGGCTCCCTTCAGACGGATCAAACCATAACCCATCACGGTGGTTCCGGGATCAATTCCTAAAATTATTTTATCGGTGGTTGCCGGCATTTTCAGCGTACTAGCGTGCAGGAATAAAATTCCTATACTTGTTGTTGATTGCAATGGAGCAAAGGAAAAAAAATAAATCAAACCAATTACTGCCGATGGTAATCAAAATTACCATTGCATTGTTAGCAATCTGGTTTATCTATAAGCAGGTTTTTGAAAAGGAAAATATTTTGTTACTGGTTGATGAGTACAGAACAGTTTTTCGGGATCGCTCAAAATTCCTCCTGCTTATTGTCATCTTTGTATTGATGTTCATCAACTGGTCGGTTGAAGCGATGAAATGGAAAATGATGATCAGCAAAATCCAGCACATCAGTTTCCTGAAATCTTTGGAAGCGGTTTTCTCGGGTTTAACCATCAGTTTTTTTACCCCTAACAGGATCGGTGAATATGCCGGAAGAGTATTTCACCTGGATACTGCTGATCGTATCAAAGCCACCCTGATTACGGTGATTGAGAATCTTAGTCAATTACTTGTTACGATGGTTGCCGGTTCTGTCGGCCTCCTGTTTTATTTGCGGTTTTTTGTCCACATCAATACGTACTTTTTTGTCGGCACAATTGTTCTCGTCGCTGTATTCATTAGCGGATGTGTCCTTGCTTTTCTGAACGTTTCGTTTTTGGAAATCGTCCTTCGTAAATTCAGGTGGGCGAAATCATGGCTGAAATACACCGAAGTGTTTAGTTATTATTCGTACAGGGAATTGTTGAATGTAGTGGTGCTTGCAGCCATCCGCTATTTTATGTTCACGGCCCAATTTTATTTTTTGCTTCACGTATTCAGGATTGAGGTTTCATATCCTGTTGCAATGATACTCATCAGTATGATTTATTTTTTGATGTCGTTGATTCCAACCATTGCGCTTACCGAACTAGGAGTGAGGGGTGCAGTTGCGACTTTTTTTCTCGGCCAGGTGACCGATCATACCCTTGGAATTTTAAATTCAACACTCTCTCTTTGGCTTATCAACCTGGTGATTCCTGCATTGATTGGGACGGTATTTATTTTTATGTTCAACCTTGAAAGGATAAAAACGAGATGATGCTTTTTTTAATTTCACTTTTGTTTATAGGTGTTCTTTATGCAGGATTTATTTTTTGGTGTTTTATGGGATGGAAAAAAATAAACCGGTTTCATTCAGCAAAAGCTGATTTTAAAACAACGGTATCCATCATCGTTCCTGCACGAAATGAAGCGTCAACTATTTCAAATTGCCTGCACGATATTTTAAAACAAAATTATCCGGTTAAGTTGATTGAAATAATTGTTGTGGATGATCATTCAACGGATGATACTGTTGCCATTGTGAATCGGATTATTGAACAACATCTGAATTATAAAATAGTCCTTCTCAACAATAATAAAGGACAGGGAACTCTTTATAAGAAACAGGCGATTGCGCATGCGATTCAAAAGTCATCCGGAGAATTAATTGTAACCACCGATGCCGATTGCAGGATGTTGCCCGGCTGGCTGGGAACCATGGTGAGCTACTATGAAACGGAACATCCATGGATGATTACCGGCCCCGTTTGTTTTTCGGAAGAGAAAAACAGTTTTGAGAAGTTGCAAAGCCTGGAGTTCATGGGTTTGATTGGAATAGGAGCGGGAAGCATTTCAAATCATCAACCGATGATGTGTAACGGAGCCAACCTGGCGTACTCAAAAAAAATATTTTTGGAGGTGAATGGATTTTCTGACCGGGAACAAAACGCTTCAGGTGACGACACGGAACTCCTTGGTAAGATTTCAAGGAAGGATTCTTCGAAGATTCATTTCCTTAAATCATCCGAAGCTATTGTTTATACAGGTGCCATGAGTTCCGTGCGTACTCTGTTCAATCAACGCAAACGCTGGGCTTCCAAGATTCCAATGAGGATGAGCCTGTTTACATTGACAATTGCTTTGATCGCATATGCGCTGCATGGAGGATTATTAATCCTGTTTTTTATTTGCATGTTTCATCCCTTCGTCATTCCATTTTTCCTGGTTATTTTCTTTGTAAAGATAATTCCTGAATATTTGTTATTGAATGGCATGAGATCATTCTTCAGAAAGAAAAATTTTGGTTGGCTGTTTTTATTCGCTCAATTAATTTATTTGATTTATATTTCTGTGATTGGGATGACTTCACTTGTTGGTTCGTACCAATGGAAGGGAAGAGTAATTAAAGTACAGGGAAGTAGATTTCCAGGTTAAATGAGAGCGGAATCCACTTTAGTGAATCCATTTAACTTTCTTTTGTTGTTATTAACTGTGTTGTGATCTTATTCATGCTGACGCTTCACTTGTAATATAACACTCTATCTTTGTCAGACAAACAAAAACGATAAACCATGAACCTTTATCTCTCTATTGCTTTTACATTGCTTGCCTTGGTAGCAGGCATGTATCTCCTTGCGAAAACAAAAGCTGAAAGCCTCGGAAAATTATTCAAATTTATTTCCTGGTGCGTTCTCATCGTTGCGGGCCTTAGCTTGCTTTGCCAGCTTGGAAGAGGAGCATGCCGGATGGCGTGCCGCACAGGAATCTGTACTCCTTCGGAAAATTGTATGCCTGAAATGATGATTGAGAAACATGTTCACATGAATGGTATGAAAGGCGATTGCGGGATGCACTCAGGTTGTCATGAAATGCCTGCTTGCCGGACAGGCGGGGAAGAGTGCTGTTCAGGAAAACAGTGCGATGAAATGAAGGAGTCACATGGAAAATGTTGTGATGAAATGGAAGAAGGCGGAAAAGAGTGCAATCATGACATGAAGAAAGGATGCACGATGGATGAGAAAAAAGATTCTGCGAAAGGCAAATAATAAAATCAGAGGGTAGAGTTTTTTAGTCCTCTTCCGACTAATTTCCACAAATATTTATCGTTGAGCGCAATCTTCATTGCCTGGAGGTGTCGATCACCGTGGAGATCACTTCCGATGAAGTCAACTAAATTTTCATCGATCAATTTTTCGGCAATTTTCTTGGCTCCCGGACCGTAATATCCGGCAATGGAACCAATGTTCACCTGGAATAATATTCCCTGGTCTTTTAATCTACGGTATTCATCAAACTTCGGATACCAAAAAGGGTAGCGCTCAGGATGAGCAAGTAAAGGTGTGTAACCTGCAAGACCGATTTCAAAAAAAGCCTGGGGTAAATTGTCGGGAGGATTCATGTATGAAATTTCCACCAGCAAATATTTTCCGTTGATTGTAAGAATTTTTCCGGACGATAATTTTTGCATAAAGCCTTCATCAATATAATACTCCGCAGCAGCATCAATCGTTATGGGGATATTTTCTTTCGCAGCAACAGCTTTTATTTTTTCCAGTCCTTCAAGAATTATTTCGGGCGTGTTTCGGTAATGATCATGCATGATGTGTGGCGTTGTGATTACCTTCTTATAGCCAAGACTTACAAAGGCCCGAAGCATTTCAGCGCACTCTTCATCCGACTTTACTCCGTCATCAATGTTTGGAATCAGGTGAGAATGAATATCGGTAACTACACCGGAATAATCTGTGATTGAAGGGAATGGTGGTTCTTTCGATTTCCCGGAAAAAAGGTTTTTTAAAAAACTCATTCGTGAAAATTAAGATGGCATGTTTTGCCTGAACCAATCGAGTGTAATCTGCAAACCTTCTTTGATAAAAGTTGTCGGTTCGTATCCAAGCAATTTTTTTGACTTTGAAATATCAGCAAGTGAATCGCGGATATCGCCTGCCCGTGTTTCACGATGAACCGGATTTAATTTCACTTTACCGAGTTCGGCAATCAAGTTGAAAAGTTCACGGATGGAAATGCGCTCACCGACAGCCACATTGTATACCGTATTCATCGCCTTGTCATCCTTGCAAAGCATGGCTTTCATGTTGGCCTGAACAGCATTTTCTACAAATGTAAAATCGCGTGTTTGGCCTCCATCACCATCAATGAAGGGTGATTTGTTTTGCAGGACGGATTGAATAAACAATGGAATTACCGCAGCATAAGGTCCATCCGGGCTTTGCTTCGGACCGAATATATTGAAATACCGTAAACCTGTAATCTGCATTTTGTAGGTTGAAGCAAACACGGCGGCATACAGTTCGTTTGTTTCTTTTGTGACAGCATATGGTGAGAGTAAATTTCCCGTTTCATCTTCCTTCTTCGGCAGCAACGGATGATCGCCATACACAGAAGAAGAACTTGCATACACGATTCTCTTCACCTTTTCATAACGTGCAGCAACCAGCATGTTTAAAAAACCCGTCGAATTGATTTCATGAGACGTAATCGGGTCGTTCACCGAACGCGGCACCGATCCAAGTGCAGCTTGGTGCGAGACAAACTGAATTTTATCGCATGCCTGTCTGCATGATTCAAGATCGCGAATATCTCCTTCTATGAATTCAAAATTCGGATGAGATAAAAACGGTTTTATGTTTTCTATTTTGCTAGTAAGCAAGTTGTCGAGTACACGAACTTTTGCAGCTCCGTATTTCAATAAGTATTCAACCAGGTTGGATCCGATAAAACCGGCTCCACCTGTGACAAGAAAAGTTTTGTCATTCAATGATTCGCTATGAAAAGATTTTTCGTACATCAAATCAGTTTACGGTTTATTGTTTACGGTTTACAAGTGTTGTCAAAGATGGTAAACTGTAAACTGTAAACCGTATACCTTATCTGTGTGAATATTGTTGCTCATAATACTTTTTATAATTACCTGAAGTGACATGGTTTAGCCATTCTTCGTTGGATAAATACCAGTCAACAGTTTTTTCAAGTCCTTCTTCCAATTTCAGGGAAGGTTTCCATCCAAGTTCCCGCTGAAGTTTTGAAGAGTCAATGGCATAACGCAGGTCATGTCCTGCCCTGTCTTTCACGAATGTAATCAGTTTTGCTGAAGAACCTGTTGAGCGATTCAGTTTGCGATCCATGATTTCACAGAGTAAATGAATTAGGTCAATGTTCTTCCATTCGTTGTTTCCGCCGATGTTGTATGTTTCTCCGGCTTTTGCCTGGTGGAATATCACATCAATCGCTCTTGCATGGTCTTCCACAAACAACCAATCACGAACGTTTTCACCTTGTCCATAAACAGGAATGGGTTTGTTGTTTTTAATATTATGAATGGCAAGCGGAATTAATTTTTCGGGAAAATGATGTGATCCGTAGTTGTTGGAGCAATTGGAAATTACAACAGGGAATTTGTAGGTGTCATAATATGCACGGACAAAATGATCGGAGCTTGCTTTCGAAGCCGAGTACGGGCTGTGAGGATCGTAGGGAGTGTCTTCTGTAAATTTTTTTTCTGAATGTATTTCAAGTGAACCGTATACTTCATCGGTACTGATATGATAAAAAAGATTTGAACTTTCAGATTCAGGATTTGGATGTTGCCAATTATTCTTCGCTGCGTTTAAAAGATTGACCGTTCCGACAACATTTGTCATGATAAAGTCCATTGGGTTGGCAATGCTCCGATCAACATGCGATTCGGCTGCAAGATGGATGACAGCATCAAATTTTTTTTCGGAGAAAAGATGTTGAATAAAGGTACTGTCGACGACGTCACCTTTTATAAACTCGTAGTTTTCCTTGTGCTCAATGTCTTTCAGGTTTTCAAGATTGCCAGCGTATGTGAGGTTGTCAAGGTTCACAATTTTATAGTGAAGATACTTGTTGACAAACAACCGTACTACATGTGACCCGATGAAACCTGCACCGCCGGTTAATAATATATGTTTTTTAAAAATCATTGCGTGAAAAAATAATTTTCAATTTTCAATTTTCAATTTTCAATTTTTCATTCATTTTCTTTTCCCACATCCAGGCTGAGTGCATAATGTCTTCCAATGAAAGTTTGGCTTTCCATCCGAACTCGTTGTTTGCAAGCGTTGTATCAGCCCATACTTTTTCCACATCACCCGGTCTTCGTTTGCCGATGGTGTAATTCAATTTCATCCCGGCTACTTTTTCAAATGCGTGAATTGCTTCCAGCACAGAATTCCCTTTTCCCGTTCCGAGATTAAACACCTCGAATTGGTTTTTATTTTTTTTGTCCATCAACCGTTCAATTGCCACTACGTGGGCTTTGGCAATATCCACGACATGAATGTAATCGCGGATACAGGTTCCGTCAGGAGTTGAATAATCGTTTCCGAAAACAGTCGTAGAGTTGCGTAAGCCAATTGCTGTTTGTGTAATGACAGGAACGAGGTTATTCGGAGCATGAAGCGGGTACTCACCGATCAATGCGCTTTCATGAGCACCTCCCGGGTTGAAGTATCGCAATGCGATCGTGTTGAAATTGTTTGCGCGAACAGTACCGGCAAGTATTTCCTCACTAATTTGTTTTGTATGCCCGTAAGGAGATTCTGCTTTTTGAAATGGTGTGCTTTCATCAACGGGAAGTTTTGCAGCCTGGCCGTACACTGAACAGGATGAAGAAAAAACAAAATTGTCAAGTTTTTTTTCGGAATAATTTTGCAACAGGTTGATCAATGAAAGAAGATTGTTGCGGTAGTATTTTAACGGATGTTCTACGGATTCGCCAACTGCTTTGAACGCTGCAAAGTGGATGGTTGCGTCAACGCTGTTTTCATCAAAAAAATTCTTTACAGCAACGCTGTCACACAAATCAATTTCAAAAAAAGAAAGGCGCTTGCCGGTGATTTTATAGATGCTTTCCACCACTTCGATTCTTGAATTACTCAGGTTGTCAATGATTAAAACATGATAACCTGAATTCAGCAACTCGACAACCGTATGCGAACCAATGTACCCCGTACCACCCGTAACTAAAATATTTTTCATGAAACGCTATTCGTAAATTCGTATTGATTCGTATTCGTAGCTTACAAACTCCAATAAGTAAGGTTTTCTATTCTGTCTTTGTAAATTCCTTTCAGGTCAACGATGATCGCATCTTTCCCGGTGATGGATTGAAAATATTTTTCATCCAGGTTGATATATTCGGTATGATTCACCGCGACAATGACGGCATCGTAATCAGTTCCGATTTTTTCCACGAGGTCAAAACCATATTCATGTTTCATGTGTTTTGAATCTGCTTTCGGATCGGTCACATCTACTTGTACACCGTATGAAATCAATTCTTTCACGACATCGGCAACTTTTGAATTGCGAATGTCTTCCACATTTTCTTTGAATGTTGCACCCATCACCAGCACTTTTGATTTCGAAACATCTTTACCTGTTGCAATAATTTTTTTCACCGTTTGTTTGGCGACATAAAATCCCATGCTGTCATTCACATATCGTCCGCTGTTGATGACCTGCGCGTGGTACCCGACTTCCTGTGCTTTGTAAGTAAGATAATAAGGATCTACGCCGATGCAATGACCGCCCACAAGACCCGGGAAAAAATTAATGAAATTCCATTTGGTGCCTGCAGCCTTCAGTACATCATACGTATTGATGCCCATTTTATTGAAGATGATAGAAAGCTCATTCATCAAAGCAATGTTCACATCGCGCTGTGTATTCTCAATGATCTTTGCTGCTTCTGCAACTTTAATGGAAGCAGCTTTGAATACTCCGGCATTCACAATGATCTCATACGTTTTTGCAATGTTGTCAAGCGCTTCATCATCGCATCCTGAAACTACCTTAAGAATTTTTGAAATGGTGTGTTCCTTGTCACCGGGATTGATTCGTTCCGGTGAAAATCCAAGTTTAAAATCCTGTTTGCATTTCAGTCCTGAAAGTTCTTCGAGAATCGGAAGGCAATCTTCTTCTGTACAACCGGGATAAACAGTGGATTCATACACCACGTAGTCGCCTTTCTTCAGCGCTTTCCCAATGTATTTGGTAGCACTCAAGAGAGGACGAAGATCCGGCAGGTTGTGTTCGTCAATCGGCGTCGGAACTGTGACAATAAAAAAAGACGCATCTTTTAATTTTGCCTGGTCGGCTGTGAATTCAATGTCGCAATTTTTGAAATCATCTGAATCAAGTTCTCCGCTTGGATCAATTCCATTTTTCATTTTCCCGATCCGCTCCTCGCTGATGTCAAAACCGATGACGCTGATTTTTTTTGCAAACTCAAGAGCAATCGGTAAACCGACATATCCTAAACCGAGCACGGCTAATTTTCTTTTCTTTTCTTTTAAATCCTGGTACATAAATTTGATTTGATAATTTGATAATGGGTCGATGTGATAATTAGCTAATTAGCTAATCTGCAAATCAGCTAATTTACTTCTGAAGTTTTTTTAATTTACGCAGCGCGTAAATCCGCTCGATGATATCAACCACTTTCAATCCTTCAAGAGCATTCGTTGTTGCAATGGTTCTGCCTTTCAGGGTGTCAATGACATTTTCAAAAATGTAATGATGATTCGCCGCAGAGCCTTTGTACACACCATAATCATTTGCAGGATTGCCGGGAGCAAGTTCAGGCATCGTATAGTTTTTAATGTGACAATGTTCAACTTCGTTCATGTACTGTCCGCCAATTTTTATACTGCCGTTTTCTCCAATGACGGTGATACTACTTTCAAGATTTTTATCCCACACAGAAGTTGAATAATTAAGACTTCCCATTCCTCCATTCACAAAATTAAAGGTGACGAGCCCGGAATCTTCGAATGCTGTTGTTTGTTGATGGCTGAAGTCAGCAAACTTACCTTGTATGCCATTGATATCGCCAAAGAGCCAATACATGATGTCAATGAAGTGAGAGAATTGCGTGAACAACGTTCCTCCGTCTAAGTCAGCATTTCCTTTCCAGTTTTTTCCGGTATAATAGCGCTCATCCCTGTTCCAGTAACAATTCAACTGAACGAGAAAGATTTTTCCCAACAGGTTTCTATCCACAACATCCTTCATCCAGATTGACGGAGGGGAATATCGGTTCTGCATCACGCAAAAAACCTGTCGTGAAACCTGTAATGCTTTGAAGATAATTTTTTCACAATCGGCAACGGTGAGTGCCATTGGTTTTTCAATGACAACGTGTTTTTTGTTATCAAGTGCTTTGAGACATTGTTCGGCATGCAAACCATTCGGAGTGCAAATACTGACGACATCAAAATCAATGTTCGATTTCAACAGCTCGTCCATGGAAGTGAGAAAAGGGACTTCAAGATCACTCAACCCGAGTTCGGATTTCGTTTTAATATCAGACATGGCCACCAATTCAGATTCGGGATTTCTCCGGATCATTTCTGCATGGCGCTTTCCAATGTGTCCGCTTCCAACGATTGCAAATTTTATTTTTGATTTTTCGTCTAACATTTTCTGTTTACAGTTTCGTGTTTACAGTTTACAGTTTACGTTAACAGTAAACCGGAAACCGAAAATACTATTTTGTTCTTTTGACTTTATTTCCTTCAAGTTTATATTCCTGTTTACTTTCTATGCAAACAGCAATTCCGGTTGAGTCAAATTTCAAAGGATGTCCGAATTCACTCATCCATCCTGCGTGACGGGCAGGGTTTCCGATGACAAGTGCATAAGCAGGAATGTCTTTTGTAACCACTGCTCCTGCACCGATGAATGCAAACTCACCAATGTTATGTCCACACACAATGGTTGCATTGGCGCCAACTGAAGCACCTTTTCCGACGTGTGTTTTGGCGTACTGATTTTTCCGGCTGACAGCACTTCTAGGATTAATCACATTCGTGAACACCACAGAAGGTCCGAGAAATACATCATCATCACAGGTAACTCCGGTGTAAATAGAAACATTGTTCTGAACTTTCACATTATTTCCTAACACGACTCCCGAAGACACCACTACGTTTTGTCCAAGGTTACAATGTTCACCGATCACGCAACCGGTCATGAGGTGAGAGAAGTGCCAGATCTTCGTTCCTTTTCCAAGGATACAACCATCATCAATCACAGCGGTCGGATGGGCGAAGTATGTTGAGTTTTGTTCTGACATTATCTTTGTTTACCGTTTACGGTTTACGGTTTACGGTTTACGTAAACCGTAAACTTGTAAACCGTAAACATTTGTTATACTTTTTCTTTGAATGACCGGTGAGCCGTATTATACAATTCGTCCGCCGGAAGATTTTTGAAATATTGATAGGTGATTTTTAAACCTTCAGCACGGTTTATTTTTGGTTGCCAGTCAAGAATAGCTTTTGCACGGGTAATATCAGGTTGCCGTTGTTTCGGATCATCCGTAGGTAACGATTTGTAGATTACTTTTTGTTGCGTTCCGGTCAGGCGAATTATTTCTTCAGCAAAATCTTTGATTGTTATCTCATCCGGATTTCCGATGTTAACAGGATGCGGATAGTCGCTCATCAGCAAACGATAAATTCCTTCCACCAAATCATCCACATAGCAAAATGAACGGGTCTGGCTTCCATCACCAAATACAGTTAAATCTTCTCCGCGCAAGGCCTGACCGATGAATGCCGGAAGCACCCGACCATCATTCAACCTCATGCGTGGACCGTATGTATTGAAGATACGTGCGATGCGTGTTTCAAGATGATGATACGTATGATACGCCATGGTGATCGCTTCCTGGAAACGTTTCGCTTCGTCATACACACCACGCGGACCTACGGGATTCACATTGCCCCAGTAATCTTCGTTCTGCGGATGCACGAGCGGATCGCCATATACTTCAGAGGTAGAGGCAACAAGTATTCTGGCCTTCTTTGACTTGGCTAAGCCAAGCAGGTTGTGAGTTCCAAGCGAACCTACCTTCAATGTCTGGATTGGAATTTTTAAATAATCAATCGGGCTTGCAGGGGATGCAAAATGAAGAATGTAATCGAGCTCGCCCGGCACATGAACAAACTTTGAAACATCGTGGTGATAAAATTCAAACTCCTTCAACTTATAAAGATGTTCGATGTTTTTTACAGAGCCCGTAATGAGATTATCCATGCCGATGACATGGAATCCTTCTTTAATAAAGCGGTCACTCAGGTGTGATCCTAGAAATCCGGCCGCACCGGTTATTAATACACGACTCATTGTGCCTGCGAAATTAGATTATTGTTGACGAAAACCGAAAAGTAAGTAAAAAAAATATACAGCGGTGAGTAACATTTGGAAGGTTATCAAATACCCGATAAACATTTACGATTATCTTTGTGCCATACTCAAAAAAATGATTTACATCACACGTAAAGAAACGTTCAGCGCTGCTCATAAACTTAGTCGTAAAGAATGGACGGATGAAAAGAACTCAGAAGTCTTTGGGAAGTGTGCCAATCCAAATTGGCACGGACATAATTATGAACTTACTGTTACCGTGAAAGGTGAAATAAATCCGGAGACCGGTTTTGTTGCCAACCTGTCTGACGTAGGAAAAATTCTGCATTCAAAAGTGATCAGTAAAGTGGATCATAAAAACCTGAACCTCGATGTTGATTTTATGAAGGATAAACTTCCTTCTACAGAAGTTCTTGCGATTGAAATATGGAACCAGGTTGAAACTCCCATCAATGCACTTGGATGTAAATTGCATTGTGTGAAAATCCAGGAAACGGAAAAGAACTTTGTGGAATACTTCGGGGGATACTAAGTACGAATGAATACTAATTTACGAATTGAACTGAGTAGAATATTATTTAAAGTCTGCGATTCGTACATTCGTATTGATTCGTAATTCGCAGCTTAAAAAGAAAAAGCTATGCAGGAAGAAAACGAAATGGATGGTTATAGTAAGATTGATCAGTATAACCCGAAGTTGCTAAAAAAGATTTCAGAAAATTATTCAGGAATACTCCATAACATAGGTGAAGATGGTCACCGGGAAGGATTAAAACGAACGCCTGAACGCGCTGCCAAAGCCATCCAGTTTCTTACGCATGGCTATGATCTTAATCCGGCTGATATTTTGAAATCAGCTATGTTCCGAGAAGATTACAGGCAGATGGTAATTGTAAAAGACATCGAGATTTATTCGTTGTGTGAGCATCATCTTCTTCCTTTTTTCGGGAAAGCGCATGTGGCTTATATTCCAAACGGATGTATCGTCGGGTTAAGTAAAATTCCACGCGTCGTGGATGCATTTGCAAGACGGCTGCAGGTCCAGGAGAGGCTGACGACTGAAATCCGCGACTGTATCCAGGACACTTTGAAACCTCTTGGCGTAGCTGTCGTAATTGAAGCAAAACATTTGTGCATGCTGATGCGTGGTATTCAAAAACAGAATTCTGTTGCAACGACTTCGGCTTTCACAGGCGAGTTTGAAAATGAAAAGACGAGAGCAGAATTCATCCGACTCATTTCTGCCAATCTTTCATAATGTATACCTTTGGCGTGAAATTCGACAGTCGGGGTTCCACTAAATAAAATCAAAAACTAAAATGGATAACAATCAGAATTTTAATTTCAACATTACCAATCAACCCGGTTTAGCACAACCAGCAGTTGCAAAATCGTTTATTGCGAATGTGTTTTCATGGATGGGAGTTGCGCTAGCCATATCAGCCATTACCGCTTATGTTTTCGGTACAGATATGACGTACATGCAATACCTTCTCAATCCGGAGACAAGAGGTTTGTCAGGTCTCGGATACGTAGTCATGTTTGCTCCGATCGGGTTGGTGCTCCTCATGAGTTTCGGAATCAGCCGTCTTTCATCAACTGCACTTACTGCGGTGTTTCTAGTGTATTCCGTATTGATGGGAATGAGCTTAAGCTTTATCTTTCTTGCATACACTTCAGCATCTATCTATACAATTTTTATTTCAACAGCTGCGATGTTTGGCATCATGGCTCTTATTGGTTACACCACAAAGACTGATTTAACGAAACTTGGAAGTCTACTCTTCATGGCACTGATAGGAATTATCATTGCATCGCTTGTGAACATGTTTATCGGTAGTAGCGGATTAAGCTATATCATCAGTTTCATTGCCGTGATTGTGTTTACCGGCTTGACAGCGTATGATGTACAGAAACTGAAAGACATGAGCGCCCAGGTGGAAACAGGAACCGAAGCAACTGCCAAGATGAGTATCATGGGTGCTTTGACACTTTACCTGGATTTTATCAACCTCTTTCTTGCTTTGTTGAGATTGTTCGGTAGCAGAAAATAATTGATTTAGATAAAATATAAAAAGACCTCGGTGAATGTTCACTGGGGTCTTTTTGCTTTGATTAAACGGATACGGATTTCTTTGCTCATCTATTCTTTCACAAATTTCGTAGTCACAATTCGTGCTCCGGTAGCGAAGCGACAATCATAGATTCCGCTCGCAAGTTGTGACATATCAATCTCCAATTTTCTTTCGTTACTATTTGCAACAAGTGCAAAAACTTTTTCTCCAAGCATGTTGTAAATTTCGATAGCGGCATTGCCGGATAACAAATGATAATTCACAAATAGTTTATCTCGTACAGGATTTGGAAATAATGTGAAGGCATTGGTATTGTTATCGGGTTCATCTATTCCCGTAAACTCAGAACAGATGTCATGTTGAGTTGCAACCGGGATCGTTAACAGGTTGAAAGCGCTTGTCACATTCACTCCTGAAATAATCTGCGGAGCGATCGTCATGATCATTGTTGCCGGAGTGATGACATCGAGAGGAGCAGGCGTTTCATCACAACCACTATAACCGTTCTTGTCACTTTTTATAAGGTAGAAATCAATGCTGTCGTTACCGAAACTGATTGAAAAAGCGATGGTCATAAATCCCGAATCAGCTGTTTGAATGATTGTGTATGCTTCATCCAGCCGGTCACCTCCATAAGCACGCGACCACAATGTATCTCCGTTTACATCGGTACGAATGACCAGGACGTTTGAGTGATCTGTACCAAGAACATTCACCGGTTGAATGATGGATTGAATGTCTTTAGAAGCAGGGGCCGGTCGTGCATGGTTATTACCAAAGCTTTCTGTTTCGCCTGTTACGACATAGCCGCTATCTGCAAGTTGCAATACGTCATACGTTGCATCCGTATGAATCCCGGCATATAGTTTTGACCAGGTGAGATTTCCGACACTATCAAGTTTGTTCAGGTAAACATCATAGCTTGTATTGGTAAAGCCGGCTGATGCGCCTGTCACAATATATCCGCGATCCTTTGTCTGCTTGACTTTTATTCCTTCTTCGTAACCCGGACCACCGAGCGTTCTCGACCAGGTTGAATCTCCGTTTGCATTTGTTTTCATCAGGAATACATCACCGCTCCCTGCTCCCCAGCTTGATTCTCTCCCGCAAAAAATAAATCCTCCATCATTGGTTTGTTCAGCATCTGTTCCCTGGTCGGAACCGGTTCCCCCGATAATTTTCGTCCACAGCGTATCACCAACAGAATCGGTTTTAATAAATAACATATCCCAATTTCCCTGTCCGTAACTCATGGTGGAACCGCTGAGAATAAAACCATGATCAATTGTTTGACGCAAATTTACCAGGTGTTCTTCAGCCAATCCTCCGTATGTTTTCATCCATTGCAGGGTTCCGCTTGCATCCGTTTTGATGAGTAATGCATCAAAATTACCGGAACCATAACTGTTTGTTTTTCCGCAAATAGCAAAACCTCCGTCGCTTGTCTGAATAAGTTTCAAACCTTCTTCAGTGCCTGAACCTCCGTACAAATGTGACCACGACACATTTGCATTTGCATCGAGCTTGATGAGCAGCACGCTGAAATCTTGTGAACCATAGCTATTCGAATGCCCTACCATTGCGTAGCCGCCATCATTGGTGGAAACTAATCCGAAACCATAATCCTGGCGAGGACCTCCATATGCTTTTTGGAAAACATGTATTTGCGCTGAAACGAAATTGGAAATGCAAAAAAGAAAACAAACGGAATAAATTTTTATCATGGAGCTACCGGTTTATAGTATAAGACGAATACTAAAAGAAATGAAGAAATAAAGATCGAATTTACGAAACGTTATCGGAATTGTCTTTAGTTTTTTTTAACCACAGGAATTCCTATTTCCTGTTATCTTCATCCCCTTAAAATAATATGCGAGATGAAAAAAATTCTATCTGTATTTATCACATTGCTGATTCCGGTATTTTTGTTTTCCCAGGCAACACAGCTTGCTACGTCGGCAGCCGATCGCATGCAAGGCATCGGTAAAAGAAAAGCATTGGAACAAAATTCACTGCTAAAAAATCTCAAGTTTAGAAATATCGGTCCCTCGATCATGAGCGGCCGTGCGGTGGATGTAGAAGTAAATCCGGATGATCCTTCGGAGTTTTATGTGGCCTATGCATCAGGAGGATTGTGGTACACAAAAAATAATGGGCAGTCTTTTTCTCCTGTGTTTGATAAAGAAGATGTGATCACCATTGGTGACATTGCAGTTGATTGGAAGACTCGTAACATCTGGGTAGGAACAGGCGAAGCGAATTCAAGCCGAAGTTCGTATGCAGGCAACGGAATTTATCAAAGCACTGACAGTGGAAAAACATGGGAGTATAAAGGCCTTCCTGAATCGCATCACATCGGAAAAATTATGTTGCATCCGTCTGATCCAAATACGCTTTGGGTTGCAGCGCTTGGTCATTTGTATTCTCCGAATAAGGAACGCGGAGTTTATAAAACTGTTGACGGCGGACAAACATGGAAACAGGTTCTGTACATGGATGAAAATACAGGTGCGATTGACCTGGCAATTGATCCGACGAATGCAACGATCTTGTATGCTTCGATGTGGCATCGCGAAAGACGAGCATGGAATTTTACGGAGAGCGGAGCATCTTCAGGAATTTATAAAAGTATAGATGGTGGAGAACATTGGACGCTGATTACAAAGGAAGGATCAGGTTTTCCAACGGGTGAAGGTGTTGGAAGAATCGGGATGGCAATTTATCCGGGCAATTCAAAATTAGTATATGCTATTTTGGACAACCAGTTTCATAAAAAAGAGGAAGAGAAAAAAGATACTGCTGTCATCATCACAAAAGATTTAAAAGATATTTCAAAAGAAAATTTTCTGAAACTTGATGACAAGAAACTCAATGATTTTTTGAAAAGTCATTCTTTTCCTGAAAAGTATTCTGCTTCTGTTGTAAAAGATTTAATCAGGAAAGATTCCATCCGGCCAACTGACGTTACCGAGTATCTCAATGATGCAAACAATTCATTGTTCGATACACCGATCATTGGTGCAGAGATATACAAAAGCTATGATGCAGGAGCAACATGGAAGAAGGTCAATACCGGAGATCTTCATAACTTGTCTTATACCTATGGTTATTATTTCGGAAAAATATTTGTGTCACCGTTCAATCCGGATAAGATTATCATCTGCGGACTTCCTTTAGTGATGTCAACAGACGGAGGAAAAACATTCAAATCAATTGATGGTGATAATACACATGGTGATCATCATTGCGTATGGATGAGTACAAAAAAAGACGGACATATAATTATTTGCAATGACGGTGGATTAAATATTTCTTATGATGACGGAAAAAACTGGTTCAAGGCAAACACACCTGCGGTCGGGCAGTTTTATTCTGTTGCTGTGGATATGGAAAGACCTTACAATGTCTACGGTGGCTTACAGGATAACGGAGTGTGGACAGGACCGTCAACCAACACAGAAAACAGTTCATGGTTGCAGGAAGGACAATATCCTTTCAAATTTATTGCCGGTGGTGATGGTATGCAGGTGCAGGTAGATACGCGCGACAATGCAACGGTGTATACAGGTTCCCAGTTCGGATATTATGCGCGCATCAATAAAAACTCAGGTGATAACAAGGATGTAAAACCAAAAAATAATTTAGGCGAACCGAATTATCGTTTCAACTGGCAGACACCAATCTGGCTTTCACGTCACAACCAGGATATTCTTTATATGGGAACAAATCGTTTTCATCGTTCGATGAATAAAGGAGATGATATGAAAGTGTTGTCTGACGATTTAACGATGCATGACAAAAAAGGCGATGTGCCTTACAATACAATCACGACCATTGTTGAATCTCCTTTGAAGTTCGGATTGATTTACCTAGGCACCGATGACGGGTTGGTTTGGGTTTCTAAAGATGACGGCTATACATGGAAAAAAATTTCAGACCAGTTGCCACAGGGCTTATACACGAGCCGTGTAAGCCCTTCCAATTTTAAAGAAGGAACGGTGTATGTTTCACTGAATGGTTATCGCTTCGATCATTTCCTTCCCTATCTTTTTGTTTCTGAAGATTATGGAACGACCTGGAAGCCGATTAGCAGTGATCTGCCGGATGAGCCAATTAATGTGGTGAAAGAAGATTTGAAAAATGAAAATATTCTCTATGCCGGAACGGATAACGGTTTGTATGTTTCATTCAACAAAGGAAAATCATTTACGACGATGAATGGCGGATTACCTCGCGTTGCCGTTCATGACCTGGCACTTCATCCGCGAGAAAATGAAATTGTTCTCGGTACACATGGTCGCTCCATATACATTGCGAAGTTGGATGAGCTGCAGCAACTCAATGATTCGCTTTTGCAAAAACCGTTGTTCGCGTTTAATGTTCCTGATATTACATTCAATAAAAACTGGGGAAAGAAGTTTGATCCGTTTGGTGAATCTCCTTTTACAAGTAGTGTTACGATTCCGTTTTATATAAAAGAAAATGGAATCACTAGAATTCAAATCAAATCAGAAAAGGGACTGTCTCTTTATTCTTTAAATGATACAAGTGAAGCCGGATTAAATTATGTAAAATATGATCTGGAAATGGATTCCTCGGTTGTGAAAGCTTTTGAAAAATCATTGACTGATAAAAAGACAAATAAAACGGTGACTGTAAAACAAGCAGAGAATAAAAAGTATTTTCTTGTCGCGGGAAAATATTCCGTTGAAATTACTGATGCGAAGGGAAGTAAAATCAGCAAAACCTTTATTGTTAAAGCGTCAAAGAAGGAAGAGGCGGCAGAAGAAAATGAACGTGATTAAAAAAAAACGAAATATTAAATGATTCGTAGCATGAAATTACGATTACTTATTGGCGCACTTTTCTTCCTGCTTTTGTTAAATTTTTCATACGGCCAGCCGCTTCAGTTTCGATTTGAAAATTATTCGATTAAGAATGGGCTGTCGGAAAATGATTGCGGGGATATTTGCCAGGATAGCCGTGGATTTATCTGGGTTACCACGCAGAATGGATTGAATCGTTTTGATGGAAGCTCGTTTCAGAATTTTTTTCATAATGCAGCAGATTCAAATTCGCTACCCGGGAATTTTGTCCGAACAATGACAGAGGTGCCGGGTGGTTTGCTCGTTATCGGAACCAATAATGGGTTGGGGGTTTTCAATATGAATAAAAATCGTTTTGAAAATTTCAGGATAAAACAAAAGGAATTTGAGTCGCAAAAAAATATTTTCATCAGAAAAATTTTCTCCGATGCCGATAAAAATCTTTGGGTGAATTACAATGGCGTGATTGACATTTATGACTCACTTCTGAATTATAAATCCCGTTTTACCGATTCACAGGAAGGCAAAATTTTGCGTGGAATTGTCATTGATTTTGATAACCCGGTACTTGACCAAAAGAATGATTTATGGATTCCTTCCGATAACTTCGGGATGGTACTGGTTGAAAATAAGACAAAACGAGTGAGCTGTTTTAAAAATTCCTCTTCTCCTCTTTTCGCCGCCTTAGCCATCCGGGGATTATATCTTGATTCGCTTAAAAAAAATATTTGGTTTTCTCCATGGGGAGGCGGTCTTTGGAGATATAATTTTACAGAAGACAAATTAACGAAGTATTATTTTCCATCTGAGAACAGGCCATTTTCTTCTTCTTACAATACACTGAATGGAATTCTGCCAATTGGAGATAAACTTTTATGCGGAAGTGAATCGGGCGGACTATTTGAATTCAACCCGGCCAATGGAAATGTCACCATTCATATTCATGATATTTATGATCCGTTGTCAATTTCTTCAGATGAAATAAGTAGAATGTTTCCAGACAAAGAAAATAATCTTTGGATTT
This sequence comes from Bacteroidota bacterium, assembly GCA_043787975.1. Lineage (GTDB taxonomy): Bacteria > Bacteroidota > Bacteroidia > AKYH767-A > 2013-40CM-41-45 > JAPLDA01. The sequence goes on along the minus strand of JAYVUK010000016.1, from coordinate 13,104 downwards.
CAACAGCAGGAGGGCTTTCCAGGACAGCACTGAGCAAAACATCTTTTCATTATTTTTCTAATGAATTCAGAAAGAAAAATAACGAACCATTTGCGCAGTTGCTTTGCTTTACCCTGTATGATTCCACCTTGCTTGTGGTAGGTACAGAATCAAAGGGGCTTTTTAATTTAAATAAGGAGACAGAGGAAGTAAGGCAATGCATAAACAATCAACCGTTGCACGAAGATGAAAATGTGATTACACGACTGTATGTTGATCATGCGAAGGACGTCTGGGCAGGAACCTTTTCCGGATTGTTCTTATACGACATTGAAAAAAGCCGTTTGACGCGACCCGAAGGGGTATTCAGTGATTTACCCAATCACGAAGTATCAGCTATTTTTCAGGATTCACACAATGATTATTGGTTTGGATACAGGGCTAGTATGGCTATAGCACACTACTCTTCGCGCGAAAATAAATTAACCAAATATTATTATGGCAGTAACGCAAAGGACTTTCCTTTATCATTTGTGACAAAAATAAGGGAAGATCACGATGGGAATATTTGGTTTTCCTCTATCGCAGCACAAGGATTTGTTCGATGGAACAGAACAGAAAATTCTTTTACACACTATCCCAAAACAAAATCGAAGGACGATAATTTATCGGAGAGCATCAGTGATCTATTGCCCGACACTGGAAATACCGTTTGGCTCGCTTCTTCCACCGGTCATGGTTTAATGCGCTATAATTACGTAACGAACACCTCAGAAAATTTTTTAAGAAATGAGGGGTTGTGTAATGAAATTGTGAAGTCAATTACGCGGGATAAGAATGGGAACTTATGGTTGGGGACACAGAATGGTTTGGCGATGTTTGATCCGGTTGTAAAAAAATTTAGAAACTTTGAGATGTCAGATGGGTTGCCAGACAATGAATTCATGCGAACATCTTTTTTTGATTCCTTACATAATCTTGTTTGTCTGCTGACTCCGCATGCTGTTGTTTATTTTAATCCCGATGATTTAAAGGAGAAAACTCCGGAGCAACATCTTTACATTCAGAGAATGCAAATCAACGGGAAAGATACTGCAGTTGATTTTTCAAAGTCATTACAGCTTTCTTATAGACAGAATTATTTTACGATTGAATATACGACCGTTAATTTCAAAGATGGAAGCAACACAAGGTTTGAATATTTACTGGAAGGATTTGACAAGGATTGGGTGGATGCCGATAAGAAAAGATTTGCATCATTTACGAATATCCCCGGCGGCGATTATACATTTATGGTGCGATCAAGCAAAGGGGATGAGGCGTGGAGCGAACCAACAAAAATGCACATACGTATTGAACCCCCGTTTTGGTCGACATGGTGGTTCAAGATTTTTATTGCATTATTTTCTGCGGCATGCATTGCTAGCGTAGTTGCATTTTATTTCAGGCGCAGACTGAATTCGGAACATCGGGCGTATGAGCAGCAACAACGGATTAATTCTGAACGTACTCGAATCAGTAATGAATTGCACGATGATCTCGGTTCCGGACTTACTAAAATTGCGATGATGGGAGACCTGCTGAAAAAAAATCCGGAACAGGAAAAAAATTACCTCATTTCACGCATGTCATCTTCTGCACACGAACTGGTGGACAACATGAATGAAATAATCTGGGCGCTCAATATGCGGAATGATACCTTGCAAAACCTGGTTGCGCACATACACAAATACGGATATGAATATTTTGATGATACACGGATCAAATTAAAAATAACAATTCCGGAAATAATTCCGGACGATGCCCTTTCCGGTGAAGCACGAAGAAATATTTTCCTGGTCGTGAAGGAAGCGCTTCATAATATTTCAAAGCACAGCAGGGCAGAGACCGTTACAATTCACATTGGACTCAGAGAAAAAATAATGGTAGTGAACATCATGGATGACGGCCTGGGCTTTTCAACGAATTATACGGGCAACGGGCTTCCAAATATGAAACAAAGGATGACGGAAATCGGCGGCGAGTTTGCGATTTATTCTCCTGTTGAAATCGGTAAAGGAACACAGGTGAGTATTTCCTTTCCTTTTGCATAACACAAACTGGTTATTGTACCGGGTGAATTAAAAAAATAATTTTGAAAATCAATACAGCGTAAATGCCTGATATAAGAATATCGATTGTTGAAGATGATCGCGAGATCCGAAACATGCTGGAAGAAACTATTTCTTCAGAAAAAGGGTTTCAGTGCGATTCTGTATTTGAGAATGGAGAAGAGGCATTGAAGAGAATTCCTTTGAGAAAGCCGGATGTGATATTAATGGATATTAATCTTCCCGGAATGAACGGTATTGAATGTGTGAAGCGCCTCATTGAAATTTGCCCCGGTATCCAGGTGATGATGTGTACAGTGTATGAAGAGGACGAAAAAATATTTAATGCGTTACTGGCGGGAGCCACAGGATATATTGTAAAGAAGACACCTCCTGAAAAATTAGTGATTGCCATCCGTGAATTGCACGAAGGAGGTTCACCGATGTCAGCCAGCATTGCACGAAGAGTCGTATCCATGATGCTTACGCCCAAACCTGTAATGACACAGGAAGCCTCTGCTTTAACGACACGGGAAAGGGAATTGCTCAATCTCCTTTCTCACGGTTACCGGTATAAAGAAATAGCCGAAAAACTTTTTATCTCCATTGAAACGGTGAGAAGGCATACCCAAAGTATTTACCGCAAACTGCATGTGCAATCGCGAACCGATGCCATCAACAAAGCTTTTCATTGATACGTGATTATTCACGCTCCTTAAAATTTCCGAGGATATAATTTGAGATTGGTCGTGACATTTTAGTGTTAACACCATCATGCTATTTCATGACGCTGGTATTTTTCGGAAAATTACATCAAGAAATATATCCCGTCATGAAAAAACATATTTACATTGTATGCTGCCTTTTGTATACAGCATATTCATTTGCGCAACCCCCCCAGGCCATACCTTACCAGGCGGTAGCCCGTGATAACAATGGTGATGTTATTGCGAACCAAAACATCTCATTGCGTTTCAGCATTCACGATGCAACATCCGGCGGAACTGTTGTTTATAAAGAAACACAGAGTATCATTACGAATTCGCTGGGTCTATTTAGTGTAAACGTCGGCCAGGGAACTCCGATCATAGGAACGTTTGCTTCCATCGCTTGGGCAACCAATGCAAAGTTTATCCAGGTAGAAATGGATGCGACAGGAGGTGTCGCATATGTGGATATGGGAACACAACAAATGATGAGTGTTCCGTATGCACTCTTTTCCGGAGCGAGCCAAAACTCTCAATGGACAACAAATGGCAACGATATTAATAATGCAAATTCAGGTAACGTAGGAATCAACGCTGGTTCACCTCTCGGAAAACTTCATATCAAGGGTTCTGCAAATGCGTCTCAATTTATTGTAGATGCTAACAGTTCGCAAAGCAATACCAACCCGCTCATTAAATTGCGTAAGAGTGATGGGACTGATTTGATGTGGATTCATTCGGATGATTCAACGAATTCTTTTATCGGACGGAATGCCGGAAGGTCGAATGTGGTAGGTCCACAGGGAGTTAACAACCTTTTTTTTGGAAACAATGCCGGCTATTCAAACACGAATGGAAGAGATAATATAAGTATAGGGATAAACGCACTCTATTCAAATGCGAAAGCAAGTAATAATGTTGCGATTGGAACAAACGCTTTGTATACTCAGTCTTTTAGTCCGTCTGCCGGGGCATTTTGGCAAAGCTATAACGTGGCTGTTGGTTACGAGGCACTTTATTCAAATCAACCGACCAGCGGTACGAGTGGCGTCAATAACACGGCTATAGGAACCTCCGCCCTGCGTTCCAACAGCACAGGATATCAAAATACAGCCGTCGGGGCAAATGCGCTTTATTTGAATACCACAGGAAACTACAACACTGCAAACGGAAGACTGGCACTTTCTGCCAACAACACAGGTAGTCAGAATACCGGCATCGGAGCATATACACTTTACTTAAATACTTCCGGAAGTTTTAATACCGGTGTTGGATTGCTTGCACTTGGTGCAAATACTGCCGGATACGAGAACACAGGTATCGGAAATGAGGCGTTGAGTCTCAATACAACAGGGTACGACAACACGGCCAATGGATACGATGCACTTTACCGCAATACGACTGCAAGCGAAAACACATCCATAGGTAGTTACTCATTATTTAACCAGGCTTTTTCAAACGGTGGTGTAACATGGGTAAGCGGCAATGTAGCAGTTGGCCATTTTGCATTGAATGCAAACGCTCCAGATGCTGTTACCAATGGAATTCACAACACTGCCGTTGGGCACTCCGCGTTGTTTACAAACAACACGGGATACGAAAATACTGCGATCGGTTTTGAGGCTCTTTATTCAAACCAACGCACAGCTGGTATTGAAGGAATTGAAAATACTGCCATGGGTAGCAGGGCGCTTAGAAACAACACGCTTGGTTTGGAAAATACCGCTTGTGGAACCTCTGCGCTTTTTACAAACACGACAGGGACTACCAACACAGCCGTGGGATATAACGCACTTAAACTACCTCCGGGAGGCCTGGGGAATACTGCGATTGGTTACTCTGCCGGTCTTGGGTCAGCCGGGGTAAATTTTAACTTTTGCACTTTTCTCGGTGGAAGTTCATCGCTTTCTACTTTCCGTACCAATGTAACGATGGTGGGTTATAGCGTAGCCAATGCTCAATGTACGGGAGACAACCAGGTGCTGCTCGGCAATACTTCTGTTTCGCAAATACGCGCCCAGGTAACCGGTATCACATCCTATAGTGATGCGCGCTTTAAAACAAATATTGCGGAAGATGTAAAGGGATTGAATTTTATCATGCGGTTAAAGCCGGTCACGTATAACATGCGTCCGAAAGAACTACACCGCATTTGGGGAACCCCGGATTCTGTCGTAAATAAAATTGATCACAGCCAGATTGAACAGCAACGTTTCATTGGATTGCTTGCGCAGGACGTAGAGAAAGCAGCCCATGAAAGTGGTTTTGATTTTCCCGGTATTGATGTTCCCAGGAATGACAAAGAAGTTTATTCTCTCCGCTATGTAGATTTTATTATGCCGATGATAAAAGCTATGCAGGAGCAGCAAGCAATTATTGAAGAGCAGAAAAAAATGATTGCTGAAATTAAGAATGAGAACGAAAACCTGAAGACAGATAATTCCGCTTTCAAAACTGATATTGAAAAAATAAAAGCACAGTTGGGTATGGAAGTAAAAGCAGAAAAATAATCACCACCCAAAACTAGTTCGATGAAAAAATTCAGCCAATCAATTAAAATAATAATAAAAATCTGCTTCCTTCTCCTTACTGCTGCTCCCAACTGCTACTCCCAAATACTCAGTCCAAAAACAACTTCTTCCTGCGGAGGATATTTTTCAGCCGGTGGCAAATCGCTTTCCTGGACGATGGGAGAACCATGCAATACTAGTTTGATAAGTGGAACAAAAATGTTGACACAGGGAAATCAGCAACCATATATTTTTCTTAAGATTATAAATCTCAAAGTATTTATTGAAGGATTTTATCTGGGGAATAGACAAATGCAGCCGGTGTTATTCAATGATAGTCTGAACGCCAGCCCAACGGCCTGTGATTCAATAACGGTTGAGTTGCACAATGCAACATCTCCCTATTCAACTTTTACTTCGGTGAATGTGTTGCTTCACACCAGTGGAAGTGCGGATGTGAGATTCCCGACATCTGTTTTGAGTAACTCGTATTACATTGTTATCCGCCAGCGTAATTCGATTGAAACATGGAGCAAAAACCCTGTCAGATTCAATGATGCAATTGCAAGCTTTGATTTTACAAGTCCTTAAGTTTACGAATTGAATATCTTCGTTCGGCTATTTATCCGGACTGAAAATTTTTTCTGGAAAAAATTCTTCGTGTTCTTAGGAGAGAACAAGACATGTAGATGACATTTATTTTTTAAAAGATGAAAAGAAAATTTCTTAATTTATTTTATTGAACCGCGCAATTCCTTTTCTCTTCCCTGAAGAAATTTTTATAAAATAAAATCCCGCTGAAAAATCAGCGGTTGGAAGGTGAAAGTTAATTCCGGGGCGTTCAATTTGCTTTTTGAAAATCTCATTTCCAAGAACATTAAAAATTTCAATTTCAATTGTAGCATTTGCATCTTCTTTGGAAAATGAGAGGTTGAGATCGTCTTTCACCGGATTCGGATACACAGAAAATTCAAAATTATTTTCAAGTTCATGAACGGAATTAATCACAGCATCCAGGTTAATATTGTCGACATACAATATTTGTCCGTATCGGCCGATGTTCTCAAATGAAAACAATACTTCACTGTTGCCAGACAATGAAGTTACATCAATGGTATCGGTTCTCCACTGTGATGATGTCGGAACAAAGGCTCCGGAACTGAACTGAGGAGCCGTTGATAAATTCACTCCTCCTTTTAAATACAACGATGTAAACGTTGCTCCGCAATCGGTGGAGGCACGCACTTCCAAGGTGTCGCTGTATTGTCCGCCGTAAGGAGTATAGGCAACATCAAAAAAAAATTTTGCAGTTTGCACATTGGTAAAATCATATTTTGCCGTCCATACTGCGTCGTGAGCGCCCTGTGCATCGTAATTATAATTATCGTACTGCATACAGTACGTACTTGCTCCGAATCCTCCGGCAACATTGGTAACATTCCAGTTGCTTGCAGTCGTTCCGGTGCCTTGCAATTTCCAATCGGTGTTAAAACTTCCTGTTTCAAAAGTTTCCAGCAAAGGCAACACACCATTGTGAATGGTCCTGATAAAATTTGTTTTGGTGATGCTGTCACTTACTCCGTTATCAGTTACAATTAATGAGACATCAAAATTCCCTGCCGTGGTATAAACAACATTCGGATACATGAGTGTCGATGTTAAAGGGCTTGCTCCCGGAAAACTCCATTGATACGTTGCATTCGATGAAGCCACGCAATGTGGCACAAATCTAATGGTATCTCCGGGACAATAGAAGGACTCGAAGTTTGCAGAAAAATCTACAATCAAATTCGACGGTTCAACCAACTGGTTTTCCCAGATGCCCAGATGCCAGGTTGCCAACCGTAATTTATTATCACGGTAAAAAGGAACCAGCCGTAGCGGATAAGAAATAAAGGGAAGATTTGTTCCAACAACCTGCCAGTCGCTCAAGGTATTGTTACGGTAGAAGATCGGACCGTGATAGGTGCCGAGATAAACTCCGCCATCTGTTCCATACTGATGACACATCGCTTTAATCTGAAAACCATTCAACGTTGTTGTGGTTGTGTTCGTCCAGTTTGTTCCGCTGTTGATGGTGTGATAGACTTTGCTTCCGTCGGCTCCATGTGGATAGCTGATCCACAATTCACCGGCATGGGTTGCACTCAATGTAAAGTTGAGCTCACGTTTATTTTGCGGCAATGGAATTTGATTCCACGTAATCCCGCGATCCGATGTTTTCCAAAGCTTGCTGATGTTGCTCACCACTTGCTGAGCATACAGCACGTTGGTATTGGAACGGCTTTGTTCAATCCAGTAAATTTTATCTGCTGCAACGGTTCCGAATGTAAAAAATTCACCGAACGAACTTCCTCCGTTGGTGCTTTTGTAAATCATATTGTCTTTACCGAGGTAACAAACATTCCAGTAATCCCAATCGAAAAGCATACGTGAACTTGAATTGTCAACATAACTCTCATTCGGATCCGTGCTAATTGGAAACCTTCCTGCCACTCCGTTTAGTGTATCCGGCAAAACAACTCCGTCGATGTCGCTGTAATATGTTTTCTTTTCGTTGCTGTAATTCACATAACCCGTTGCGGCTTCTCCACCGCCCAATTGCTGAAACTCTCCGATGGGATAACCATCTCTGCGAGCTGAATTGCCGTTGTGATAACGTCCGCCAACCAGGATGTCATCGTTCCAGCCCTGGTCAAATCCCCAGAATGCAGTTCCGTAAATTCCATTCGTGCGCGATTCCTGTGTGGCAACAAAATCCGTTGAGTAATTTATTCCTCCGTCAGAAGACCACCATAATTCTTCTGTTGTCGGTGAGGTTTTATATATTTTTAATTCCTGGTTGTCGGGATGAATATTTGCGACATTTCCTACATAACCTCCGACCGGCTGGAACGTAGCTCCCGCATCATCACTTCTCCACATGCTCATTCCGCCGACAATAATCCGGTCCGCATTTAATTGTGAAACGATGAGCGCGGTGTTGTAATAGATTTGATTGTACGTATTGTTATCCCCGGCAAACGTCATCATGTTCGGATGCGTGGTTGCATCGTACGGTGTACCAATCAATACATGCGGATTACTCCACGTTTCACCGCCATCATCGCTTCGATACACACCAATTTGTCCGTTGAGTTGTAACACAGCCGTTGACTGGCTTTCACCAACAAGTAATACGTACACACGATTTGGATCAGCTTCCGTGATTGCAATACGTCCACCGTAACTTTGAATTAACCCGTTGTCAACAACCGGAACAGTAAACCAACCGGTTGGTTTGATGGTGAATGTCGCACCGCTGTCGAGCGATTTATAGAAATATGAAATTTTTGAAATGGCATCATAACGCAATGCAAACACTACGTTTGGATGTCCGGGTTGAACAGCTACCGATTGACATTCGCCTGTGAAAATTGTATTCCAGGTATTTCCTCCGTCCAACGAACGCTTCAAACCATTGTCAGTTCCTGCATACACCATTTGTGTGTTGACAGGATTGTGCATAAACTGGTACACCGTAAGATTATTCAATTGAACATTCGGAACACTCCATGTTGCACCACCGGTTGTGCTGCGATACGTTTGCTGGTCAGAGTTTACAAGCACATCATTTTCATCAACAGGATTTATGGCAATGGAACTAACCGTTGTCATGTTTTCATTTAAGGAAACATAATTCCATGTTGAACCTTTGTCAGTGCTTTTGTAAACACCGCCATTTTCTCCTCCGCAATAAAGTGTATTGGGATTGCTTATGCTTTGGTCGATGCAATACACATTGGCATGCCATGAAATCTGTGCTACGGGATCGCCGGCAGCATAACGCGCACGAAAATTTTTTTCCGGTCCGACAAAATTCCATTGTGAGAGTGTCTTTAAAGAAGAAGATTGAATGCTACTCTTTCTGCGTTCTGCCAGGTTACTTTTTTCTTCTTGCGTTGGAAATTTAATGGAGCCATCATCCTGCACATACGGTTGAATATATCTTCTCCAATGATTATAATAAGCCGTGTGTTGATTTTCAATTTCCGGATGAATCTGGTAATATTCATCATGTGCTTTCTCAACCAGCAATACATTTGGGTTTTCAGCATACATGAGTTTTACCCATTGTGGAAGTGAAGAATCAGTCACATCTCCCGGCTTCAACAGCAATTGAGCAGAACAGAATTGGATGGAGGAAAAAAATAACAGGAGCGTAAATATCTTTTTCATGCAGCTCAGATTTGATAGTAAAAGTAAAGAAATGTTTCAATGGTTATAGTTGATTGGCCAAACAGGTAACACTTTAGGGAGCTCACCTCCTGACAGGTAGGAATTCTCCTGTCAGGTTTCATAATTTTTCCATGTTGTAGTGATTTCAACTTGCTGTGTTTTCTCGTAGAACCGATACCTATTCGTAATTAAAGTTTGTTATTCGCTTGACAAGAGGAGAGTTTTCTTTTACACTTGCGGTACTCAATTAATTCTCCGGCTGAAAAGAAGAGCGATATTTTTCAGGGCTTGTTCTTAATCAACTGCGTACTTCAGCCACCTCCCCGCCTGTAAGGAGATTATTGAGCAGAGTAAAATTTTTCAGTGATTGCAGAACGAATTTGTGCAGTTGGATATAAGATTTAATGTCGGATAAGAATTTTTATTAACGCAACAATCAGTTAATAATGACTGAACATGTATAAACTTCTTTAAATCAAAAAAAACATGGCAGCTATTTCACAGGAGAAGGCGACTCTTAGAAATCGTAGAAAAGAAAGATACAAGCACATCATTGAAATTCTCGGGGAAGAAAAGATAAATGAATTATATTTTTTGTTCGGCAGCGAAAAAATTTCTTTGGTAACATTAAGGAGAATCCTATGGGAAAATAATGTCAGGAAATCACTGAACGAAAAAAAATCTATTGCCCAGGTAGCAAAAGAAAACGGGGTTGTAAAAACAACCATTTACAGGTTGCTAAAATAAAGTTACAAATATGAAAAAATTGCAACTCCTTCTTTAGTTCATTTGAGGATTCCTTTTCAAATGAACCTATGAGTCAACGTTTTTCCGTTACCTGTTTTTGTTTTGCTTGCCTGGTTCTCACTGCTATCATTATAATCTTTCGTTCCCATCAACGTTTTGGGAAGCTGCATGCTTGCAGCAACAGAATAGACACATTTTTTTCTGATTTCATATTTCTGATTTACCAACCTTTTAATAGACCATTTAATCTATCATACCCGCTGCCTGGATTGTGAGGTAAGCTGCGCTTTTCTTCTCGCGGCTACATCTGCTTTTAATAATTACCTTTAGAGGTAATTATTTATCTAACCTAAAAAAACTGCTATGAAAAGGATTGTGATTGGTCTGTTAATTCTGATAAATTCTAAAAGTAATGCCCAGATAACCTACGAGCATACATATCCCGGTCCAGGTAGTGTGACTCAGTCCCGGCCTTTACAAATGATTAATATGGGAAACAACGATTTTAAATATGCTTATGTAGATTATTCAACCAACGAGTTGAAACTATTCAATTTAAATCATACTCCTTATATTACAATAAGCCTTCCTATTCCATTAATTAATTCAGGGGAATATGTAGTTGCATATGTTACAAAATCATTATTTGATTGCGATACGACAATGTTTGAATATGCAATTATGCCTCAATCGAATTCGAGCAATAATTTTTATGTGTATAGACAAGATGGCACTCTCCTATTTGAGAGGGACAGTACTCTTGCTCCCTATTGCTTTGGCTGCTTTAGTGGTTCTTATGATATTAGACCTATTATTAATTCACCTAGTGGCGCTAAACTGTTTCTTTTAAAAGCCGATACGACCGGAAATTTATTGACAGAAGATGTGTATTCTTTATGTGGCACTTTGCCTGACGATGCAATTGAAATGGATGCCCTATCATCAACTTTTGTGAAAGTATATCCGAATCCAACAACTGAAGAAATTAATTTTGAGTTTGACTTTCCGAGCAACATACAAGACTATGAACTTGTTATTTATAATTCTTCTGTTCAAGTAGTCAAGATCATAGAAATTTATGGGGCAACAAAAAAATATAATTTAGAGAATTCAGGATTAAGTTCAGGGTTATATTTTTTTACATTAAAGACTGAAAAAAAAATATTACAAACTGGAAAGTTTGTAAAAAATAAGCACTAACCACTTAAATAAAATATCATGAAAACTAAAATCCAATTGTTGCTGTCAATTACAATGATAATCATCAGCGCAAAATTTCATTCTGCTCAAGGGCAGGCTTCGATTGCACTCAATGCAATATCGTCAACTGATTATTTGGGTAGCAGTAACCCTGTGAATGTAAATTTTAAAAGTGGGAGTCGCCGGTCAATGACAATTGATAATAATTGGGGTTTCGTAGGAATCGGAGATTATAATTTGTTTAGTCCGGGAGAATTACTTCATCAACATCAACCTACTTCTCAAGGGGACAATTGGCATCTATTTACGAATGATGCTACTGGTAGTTCATTCATTAACGGATTCAAAATCGGACTTCGCAATTTGGCGAATCCGATAGATCCATCTAATTGGTATAACCGGGCTGAAATCGTCCAGCAGGAAGATGCGCCTCTTTGGATTTACACAAATAAGGAAGCAAGGATGACCATGACTACCCGCCTCATAGATGGAACGCAACGGACCGGTGTTGGTATTAACGAATATGGCTTTTGTCCGATTGATAATCCCAGAAGTATTTTGCAATTGGGAAAAAATTATTCTTTACCCGGATATTTTGCCGGATGGAGAACATGGATGAACATAGGTACTTTTTGTGTGCGTCAGCAGGATTTTGCGTTTTTCGGTATTATGCCTGCCGGAGGCGATACATCAGGTGGTGACCAACCCATTATTCCCGGTCAATGCGATCCTCCGATTTTACAAGAAAAAAATGATGCCGTAATTGCCTGGGGAGATGGCATCACACCAGATACTGAACAAGGAGGCCCTGATAATTTACGCTTTATTTTTTCTGCACCCTACGGAGCCGGTTTTGGAAGCGCAAGCGGATGGTGTGGTTCGGAGGTAGCGCGTTTCGAAGCGCTAGGTAGAATGGGTATAGGAAACTTTTCTTCCGGTGTTTTCGGAGGTTCAGGAAAGCACCCACATCGGCACCTTGAAATTTATGACGAACATTTGAATAATCTACTTAATACCCCCGCTCCTCAACTTCGATTAACCTATAATCCCGAGAATAATGTTGCGTATGGAACATGGGTAGACTTTATGTCCACATCATCAGGAGATTTATACATCCATACTCAAACAAGTTCAGGTACTACTACAACGGATGGAAAGGTTGGTATTAATATAGCATCTCCTGGCAATACGTTAGAAATACAAACCCCAGGCATAACTGCGCACAATGATGGAACAGGTAGTGGGTTGATGTTTGGAAATATGAATAATCTTGTAACTCCTATGCCGACAAATCCTTCAGATGGAGTTTTATCAGTCGACGGTGCGGGGAATGTAATTTTTGTAAAGGATGGAAGTGGTTCAAGTTCTGTTCTTGCCGATAATGGATTGCATGTTGTGGGAGGACCCAACAGAGTCTATTTAGGAGGAACACTACGCGAGAATACAAATATAGATATGTACGATCCTGGTCCTAATGTCGCTTGGAACTTAACGATTGATGGCACAACTAACAGTACTGGCACGGTTGGAATAGGAACTTCAGCAACAACGATTGCGAAACTAAATGTGGCAGGTTCAGCAAACATTGCCGTAGGAACCGGGGATGAAATAGCTGCCTCATTTGAAGCTGTTGATGGATCGACTTTTCCCAAC